>JAFBAK010000064.1 GCA_019247795.1 Hyphomicrobiales bacterium
CGCCGAGTACCAGGATTATCTCAAGACGCTCTCCTGAGCGCCGTTGCGTCATTCGGCGCGGTGAAACCCATATTGATCCTCGAAAAAATGTCCCATCCGAAGCGCCCCGGAGTTTCCGGTCGCTTGCTCGAGCGGAGCCGTTCCTGATGCGTTACCTCCCCCTCACCGAGACCGACCGCGAGGACATGCTCGCCCGCATCGGCGTCGATTCGATCGATGATCTCTTCGCCGACATCCCGCCCGACAAGCGCTTGGTCGAGCTGCCCGACCTGCCCCGTCGCCAAGGCGAGATCGAGGTCGAGCGCCTGCTCGGCCGCATGGCGGCACGCAACGTCCCCGCATCGAGCCTGCCTTTTTTCGTCGGTGCCGGCGCCTACAAGCACCATGTGCCGGCGAGCGTCGACCATCTCATCCAGCGCTCGGAGTTCCTCACGAGCTACACGCCCTATCAGCCCGAGATCGCGCAAGGCACGCTGCAATATCTTTTCGAATTTCAGACGCAGGTGGCCGAACTCACCGGCATGGAAGTCGCCAATGCCTCGATGTACGACGGCTCGACGGCGACCGGCGAAGCCGTGCTCATGGCGCATCGCGTGACGCGCCGCAAAAGGGCGGTGCTGTCGGGCGGGCTGCACCCGCATTACGCCGAAGTGGTCGCCACGCTTTCGGCCATGGCGGGCGACGAGATCGAGCGGCTCGCTCCGGACGTGCGGGCAGCTGAGGACATCATCGCGCATATCGATGCGGGAACATCTTGCGTCGTCGTGCAGTCGCCGGATGTGTTCGGCAATTTGCGCGATCTTACGCCGATCGTCGAAGCCTGCCGCGCCAAGGGGGCGCTCTTGATCGCCGTTTTCACCGAGGCCGTGTCGCTCGGCCTCGTCTCGCCGCCTGGCGCGATGGGCGCCGACATCGCGGTCGGCGAAGGCCAGTCGATCGGCAACGGCCTCATCTATGGCGGCCCTTATGTCGGGCTCTTCGCCGCCAAGTCGAAATATGTGCGCCAGATGCCGGGACGGCTTTGCGGCGAGACGGTCGATGCCGAAGGGCGGCGCGGCTACGTGCTCACCCTCTCGACGCGCGAGCAGCACATCCGTCGCGACAAGGCCACCTCGAACATCTGCACGAATTCGGGCTTGTGCGTGCTCGCCTTCACGATCCACATGACGCTTCTCGGCGCGGCCGGGCTGAGGCGTCTCGCACGCATCAATCACGCAAATGCGGTGAAGCTTGCCGACGCCTTGTCGGGCGTCAAGGGCGCGCAAATCGTCACCGGGCAGTTCTTCAACGAGTTCACCTTGCGCCTCTCGCGCCCGGCGGCCGAGGTTGTCGAGGCGCTCGCGAAGAAGGGCGTGCTCGGGGGCGTGCCCGCGTCACGCTTCATGCCCAAGGCCGGGCTCGATGATCTCTTGATCGTCGCCTCGACCGAGGTGAACACCGATGACGACCGAAGCGCCTTCGCCACCGCGCTCGAGGACGTCCTGTGAGGTTCACGATGAGGGCCGGCGCCTCCATCCCCCTCCCCCCGCGACGCAGTCGCGGCGGGGAGGGTACGGGTGGGGGGCGCTGATGACGGGCGAGAGCCTTCTTCGTGGGCGCGATGCAGTCGGGCACGCGGCCGACGTTCATCGTTTGCGAAGCGGCGCTGCCCCCCACTCGTACCCTCCCCGCCGCTTCGCGGGGGGAGGGGGGCGATCAGCGCTGGGCCCGCGTATTGAGCTGAAAATCGCAACGACGATGCAATCCGGAGATCCTGATCATGCTCAACAGCCAAGGTCGGCCCACATCCCCCGGCGAGGCTGCGGCCGCCCTGCATCCCACCTTCACCGGAAACCGCGCCCTGATGCAGGAGGAGCCCCTGATCTTCGAGATCGGCCGCACGGACGTGACCGGCGTCGACCTCGACGAGCCCGCGCCCTTCGAGCCGCGCCTCGGCGACCTCGAACGCAAGGGCGAAATCGGGCTTCCGGGCCTCTCCGAGCCGGAGACCATGCGCCACTATGTGCGGCTGTCACAGAAGAATTACGGCATCGACACCGGCCTTTTTCCGCTCGGCTCCTGCACCATGAAGCACAATCCGCGCCTCAACGAGCGCATGGCGCGCCTGCCCGGGTTCGGCGACATCCATCCGCTGCAGCCGCTTTCGACCGTGCCCGGCGCGCTCGAGTTGATGCAGGAGCTCTCGGGCTGGCTGCTCGAGCTCACCGGGATGCAAGCCGTGGCGCTTTCGCCCAAGGCCGGCGCGCATGGCGAGCTCTGCGGCATGATGGCGATCAAGGCCGCCATCGCCGCAAAGGGCGAGAACCGCAAGCTCGTGCTCGTGCCGGAATCGGCGCATGGCACAAATCCGGCAACCGCCGCGCTCATCGGCTTCACCGTGAAGCCGGTTCCGGCTCGTGCCGACGGCACGGTCGATCCGGAAGCGGTGAAGGCGCTGCTTTCGCCGGATGTTGCGGCCATCATGCTCACCAACCCGAATACCTGCGGTCTCTTCGAGCGCGACGTCGTTGCGATCGCCGCTGCGGTGCACGAAGCGGGCGCCTATTTCTACGCCGATGGAGCGAATTTCAACGCGATCGCCGGCAAGGCGAGGCCGGGCGATCTCGGCTGTGACGCGATGCACATCAATCTTCACAAGACCTTCTCCACCCCACATGGCGGCGGGGGGCCGGGGGCGGGGCCGGTCGTGCTCTCGCATCGCCTCGCGCGCTTTGCGCCGGTGCCTTTCCTGCGCCGCGAAGGCTCGGGGATCACGCTCGTCGAGCATGTGAGCGACGCGAAGGGGGAAGAGGCGCCGTTCGGGCGGCTTTGCGCCTTCCAGGGACAGATGGGCATGTATGTGCGCGCCCTTGCCTACATGCTGTCGCACGGTATCGACGGGGTGCGCCAAGCGTCCGAGGATGCGGTGCTCAACGCCAACTATGTGAGGGCTTGCCTGTCCGATCTGATGTCGCTGCCTTTCGGCAACCGGCCTTGCATGCACGAGGCGCTTTTCGACGACGCCTGGCTCAAGGACACCGGGTTGACGACGCTCGATTTCGCCAAGGCGATGATCGATGAAGGCTATCATCCGATGACGATGTATTTCCCGCTTGTCGTGCACGGTGCGATGCTCATCGAGCCGACCGAATCGGAATCGAAGGCTTCCCTCGATCTCTTCATCGCCAGCTTGCGCGATCTCGCGATGGCGGCGAAGGGCGGCGACAAGGAACGCTTCACGGGCGCACCTTATCATGCGCCGCGCCGCAGGCTCGACGAGACGCGTGCCGCGCGCCAGCCTGTGCTGCGCTGGACGAAACCCGCTCCAATCGCCGAGGCGGCGGAGTAACGCGAATTCAGCCGGAAGGCGGGGGCCGCACGGGCGGTGCTGGCGTCTTGGAGACGTACCGATCGAGCAACAGCGCAAGCGTAACATTGACCACCGCGCCGGCGGCGATGAACGCCGCCGCGCCGTGCCAGCTTCCGACGGCTTCCACGGTCGCCGCGACGAGCGAAGGACCGAGCAATTGCCCGATTCCGGCGCCTTGGATCAAGCCGCCGAAGATGGGGCCGGCCTTCGAAGGGCTCGCGAAGCTTTCGACCGTGCCGAAGCACGTTCCCGGAATGACGCCGCCCACCACGGCGAAGATGAGCGCCGATGTGTAGCGCAAGGCGAAGGGTAGAGTTTCGAGGAAAACGAAAATCGCCGCGGCCCCCATGATGGCGGCCGAGATCGCGATGATGCGCGGACGCGAGATCTTGCGCTCGGCGAGGAAACCGGAGGCGGCATTGCCGATCATGTTGGCTGCAACGATGACGGCGGTGAGCAGACCGGCGAAGGCCGCGGAGGCCTCGCCGCTGCGCGAGAGCATCAAAGGCATGAAGCCGATGAGAGCGAGGAAATTCCCGGCATAAGTGAGGAAACAGCCGGCAAGCAGCAAAGGGCCGGGCCGCAACGCCGTGGCGAGCCTTTCCTTGAAACGCACCGGCTTCGGTTTCGTCGGCCACTGGTCGGGCGAGTCCACTCGCCCACGGAAAACGAGCCAGACGATTGTCGCGTAGGCGAGATTGAGGAAGGTGGTCGCTTGCCAAAGCTGCCGCCAGCTCCAAGAACCTGTGAGAAATGCGGCGACGACCATCATCAGGCTTGTCCCGGCCGGCATATACATGCCCCAGAGGCCGAGCGCGCGGCCGCGATCGGACAGGCCCGTTTCGTTGGCGATGAGAGCGGGTGTCGAAGTGGTGGCGAGGATGAAACCGAGCCCCTCGACGACGCGACTGGCGAGCAAGGGGGCGGCGCTTCCCGCGAAGGAGCCGACGAAGCTCGCGACACCGCCGAGCGCGAGACCCGCGACCGCGAGCCGTAAGCTGCCGAAGCGGTCCGAGAGCGCGCCCACGAAGATGCCGCCGATTGCGGCGACGAGGCTGAAGATCGAGACGATCAGGCCGATATCGAAGAGGCTGAGCCCGAGCTCGGCTTGAATTGCAGGAAGTTCACCCGGCACCTTGCCGATCTGGAGCGAAGCGGTGACGCCAATGAGGAAGAGGAGGCCCACCATCCCCCAGGACGTGCGCGACCCGCGCGTCCTTCGCGTCGCGCGAAACGACGCGAAGAGCGATTTGTCCTTCTCTCGCCGCCGCTGCACGCTCAGAACCAGCCCTTGAGCTCGCGCCGCACGACGGCCTCGATCACATCCATCCCCGCTTCGCTGTCGTTCAAGCACGGAATATAGGTGAAGTGTTCGCCACCAGCCTCGAGGAAGGCGTTGCGATTTTCAACCGCGAGCTCCTCCAGCGTCTCGAGGCAATCGGCAGTGAAGCCTGGCGCAATGATCGCGATCTTCTTCACCCCACGCCGCGGAAGCTCGCGCATCGTGTCGATCGTGTATGGCTTCATCCATTCCGCGCGGCCGAACCGCGACTGAAAGGTCAAGTCGAATTTTTCCGGCGGCAGCAAGAGCGCCTCGCCCAAGAGGCGGCCGGTTTCACGGCAGAGATCGGGATAGGGATCGCCCTTCTCGAAATAGGCGAGCGGAATGCCATGGAAGGAGGCGATGAGCATGTCGGGCTCGAAATCGAGGCTCGCGAGATGCGCGCGCACGCTTGCCGCAAGCGCCTCGATGTAAATGGCATCGTCATGCCAGGGCGCCGCGACGCGAAGGATGGGCTGGCGGCGCATCTTGCGCAAGGCATCGAACGCCTGGTCGCAAGCGGTCGCGGTCGTTGCCGCGCAATATTGGGGGTAGAGCGGCACGAGCAGAAGGCGATCACAGCCTTCGCGGGCCAAGGCTTCGATGCGTTCCGGCGTCGATGGCTTGCCGTAACGCATCGCCCAATCGACGATGAGGTTCGGGCCGCCCTCGGCGACACGCGCCTTCAGCTTCTCGGCCTGAGCGCGGGTGATCGTCTTGAGCGGCCCCTCATCGCGTTCCTTGTTCCAGATCCCTTCGTAATCGCGGCCTTTGGGGCCGGGGCGGCGCGTCAAGATCACGAGATTCAATAAGGGCCACCAAAGCCAGCGCGGCGTCTCGATCACACGTCGATCCGAAAGGAATTCCTTCAAATACCGCCGCATCGACCAGTAATCGGTGGCTTCCGGGGTACCGAGATTGACGAGAAGTACGCCGATATGCGGCGCTTTCGCCGGCAGATGACGAGGCGGCTCATTGTCGGTATTGCTGGTGGTGTCGGGGCCCATGCCTTGGAATTAGGCCGAGCCGGCCCAGCTGACAAATCGCGCTTTGTCGCGCGTGGAATTCGGGAAAGGGTCGACCGCGCCGCGGCGACCCTTAGGGAGAAAGACATGGAAGAGCTGTTTGGGCGCCGGGCGCCCGATATCCGGCGGCGCGCTTTGCTCGGAGGAGCCGCCGCCTTCACTGCGATAGCGGCGTTTCCGGCGGCCGCGCGACAACGGGCGAACCGGCAGGTCAAAGCCCGGTTTGCTTATGTCGGCAGCTACACGTCGGCCTCGAAGCCGGCGGGCCATGGCGAGGGCATCACGCTCTGGCGCGTCGAGGCCGAGACCGGGGCGCTGGCGCCCGTCAAGACCTTTGCTGGCCCAAGTCCAACATGGCTTGCCTTCGATCCCAAGCAACGGTTCCTTTATGCGGCGAACGAGACTGACGAATTCAACGGGGCGAAGGCCGGCAGCGTCTCGGCCTTCGGGGTCGATCGCGACACCGGTGAGCTCACCTTGATCAACACGGTGAGCTCGGAAGGGGCCGGACCGGCCCATTGCAGCGTCCATCCCTCGGGCCGATTCGTCTTCGTCGCCAATTACGGCGGCGGCAATATCGCGGTCCTCCGGGTGGGACAGAATGGCGGTCTCGGCGCTGCCGTCGATGTGAAAGGCGACGAAGGCCCTCCGGGCAATGGACGCCCGATCGAAGGGCCGCCCGGAAATTTCTCGATCAGCGACCATGATGGGCCGCACGCCCACATGATCGCCTCCGACCCCAGCGGGAATTTCGTGCTCGCCAATGATCTCGGCCTCGACCGCACCTTCGTCTGGCGTCTCGACACGCAGA
Source organism: Hyphomicrobiales bacterium (assembly GCA_019247795.1). Classification (GTDB taxonomy): domain Bacteria; phylum Pseudomonadota; class Alphaproteobacteria; order Rhizobiales; family Beijerinckiaceae; genus GAS188. The sequence continues at coordinate 6,507 of JAFBAK010000064.1, forward strand.
GCGGCAAGCTGACGCCCGCTGATCCGCCCTTCGTTCCGGCGGCTTCTCCGGGCGCCGGCCCGCGCCATTTCGCCTTCCACCCGAACGGGCGCATTTTCTACAATCTTTACGAGGAAGCCTCGCAGCTCGCGGTCTATGATTGGGATGCGCGGAAAGGGACACTTTCCCTGAAGCAGAAGACGACGACGCTGCCGGGCTACGAGGGTACGAATTACACCTCGGAGATCGTCATCACGCCGAACGGCCGGACCATGTATCTCGCCAACCGGCTGCACAACTCGGTTGCGATCTTTTCGGTAGGGTCCGACGGTCGCGTCCGCTGGCTTGCCGAGGAATGGACGCGCGGCGACTACCCGCGCAATATCGCGCTCGATCCGAGCGGGCGCTTCCTTTACGTCTGCAATCACCGCAGCGACAACGTGACCGCTTTCCGCGTGCACGGTTCGACCGGCGCTCTCACCTTCCTCGACAAATATGTTGCGGTCGGGAGCCCTGCGGTCATCACTTTCCTGGATTGAGCGTGCCTGCAGGGGTGCTCCGAGCTTGTCGTCGCGCCCTCCTGCCTTACCGATGACACCCGCGTGGCCCAAAGACTTCGAGGATTTCGGGAAGCCGCGCGATGAGCGACGATTTGGAGACGCAAAATGGTTGCCATCACCCGCAGGCTTTTGACCACGACCTTCGCGGCCACGGGCGTGCAGGCTCTATTCGGACGCGCGGCGTTCGCGGCCGATACGGTGAAGTTCACCCTCGTGCTCGTGAACGACATCTACAAGATGGGCGAGGAGAAGGGTCGCGGTGGCTTCGCGCGCCTCGCCGGGATCGTCGCTTCCGAGCGTGCGCGCTCGAAGAACGTGCTTGTCTTCCACGCCGGCGACACGCTTTCGCCGAGCCTCATGAGCGGCTTCGATCAGGGCGCGCACATCATCGAGCTTTTGAACGTCGCCAAGCCCGATGTCTTCGTGCCCGGCAATCACGAATTCGATTTCGGCGAGGCCGTCTATCTCAAGCGGATGGCTGAAGCGGATTTCCCGATCTTCGCCGCCAATCTGCGGAACTCGAAGGACGCGATGCTGCCGAAGCATCAGGACCGCGCGATCTTCGATTTCGCCGGCATCAAGATCGGCGTCGTCGGCATCGCCCTTGCCGCGACGAAGAAGATCTCGGCCGAGAACAGCCTCCTCTTCGCGCCGGAGATGGACACGCTCGCCGCGCAGACGAAGGCGTTGCGCGCCGAGGGCGCGGATTTCATCGTCGCCTGCACGCACACCCCGATCGACATGGATTACGAGATCGCGCGGTCCGGGCTCGTCGATGTGCTGCTCACGGGGCACGATCATGACCTGCGCATCGAATATGACGGCAAGGCCGTGATGGTCGAAAGCGGAGAAGAGGGACAATTCATCACGGCGATCGATTTCGACGCCATGGTGGTGACGCAGGACGGAAAGCGGGTGGTGAGCTGGCGTCCGCATTTTCGTCCGACGGATTCGGCCGAGGCGACGCCCGACCCGACCGCTCTCGCGATCGTCAAGCGCTATGAGGGGGAGCTCGCCCAGCAGCTCGATGTCGAGATTTGCAAGACCGCGGTCGATCTCGACAGCCGCACCGCGAGCGTGCGCTCGGAAGAGACCAATATGGGCGATCTCATCGCTGATGCCATCCGCGCTTCGACCGGCGCCGATGTGGCGATCACCAATGGCGGGGGCATACGAGCAAACAAGCTCTATCCGGCCGGAAGCGCCATCACGCGCCGCGACATCCTCACCGAGCTGCCCTTCGGCAACTCGACCGCGCTCGTCGAGATCAGCGGGGCGGACATCGTGGCCGCCCTCGAGAACGGCCTCTCTCAAGTAGAGAATCGGCAAGGCCGGTTTCCGCAAGTCTCGGGAATGGCCGTCACCTATGACCCGCGCCAGCCGGCAGGCTCGCGCGTCGTCTCCGTCACCATCGACGGAAAGTCCTTGGACAAGCTGGCGCGCTACAAGGTGGGGAGCAACGATTTCATGGTGAAAGGCGGCGACGGCTACACCGCACTCGGGCGAGGCAAGGTGCTCATCGGCGGCACGGACGGCAAGCTGCTCGCCAATGAGGTGATGGTCTATGTGAAGCGTCTCGGCGAAGTCGACCTTCGCACCCAGGGGCGCGTCACCGCCCTGTGAGCGAAGACGCCGCAAGCTACAAGAAGGCGTTCGAGCTTTTTCTTTCAGATCGGCGCGCCAAAGGCTGGGTGCGGCAACCGGGCCTTGTGCAGGCCGCGGCTGCGGCCATTGCGCTCGCCGATGCGGCGAAGAGCGCCGGCGAACCTCTCCTGCCTCTCCCCCAGCACCTCTTCAACGCGTATTGCCTCACCCCGTTGGAAGATGTGCGGGCCGTTATTCTGGGCCAGGACCCGTATCCGACGCCCGGACATGCCCATGGTCTTGCCTTCTCGGTGCAGCCCGGCGTGAAACCCCTGCCCGGGAGCCTGCGCAACCTTTTGAGGGAGCTCCGGGAGGATCTCGGCCCGAACATCGCGGCCGACCCGCCGGTGGTCGGCGATCTCACCGTTTGGGCGAAGCAAGGCGTGCTTCTTTTGAACACCGCTCTCACGGTCGAGGCGCGCAAGGCCGGAGCGCATGTGAGCTGGCCTTGGCGCGAGATGACGCGCGAGGCGATCCTCGCCGTCGGACGCGAACGGCCTCGCGTCGTCTTCCTGCTCTGGGGTCTGAAGGCGCAAAGATATGCGCCGATGATCGATGCGACGCGTCACCTGATCATTGCAAGCGAGCATCCCTCGCCACTCTCGGCGCACCGGGGATTTTTCGGCTCACGCCCGTTTTCGCGGGCAAATGCCTGGCTAGCGGCGCACGGCGAGCGGGAAATCGATTGGCAGTTGAGGTAATAGCGAATGGCGAGTAGCGAGTAGCGGACGTGGAAAAGAAAAAAAGCAACTATTCTCAGCATTCGCTACTCTCTACTCTCTACTCGCTACTCTCTCTTAATCGCGGCTGGAATAGCCAATCAAAGGCTTGGGCTTTCGGCCGAGCAGCAAGAGCAAGACGCCGAGAACTGCCGCCACGACGAAAAACGGCGTTTCGAGGGTGCGCGTCAAGACAGTGTCTGCGAGGAAACCCGGAAGCTTGAGCTTGGCGGCCGTTTGCCAGCCCGCATAGGCACGCGGCATGACCGTGTCGAGCGCCGTCCCGAGCGTCAGGAACGACCACTCATTGTTGGCGATGTAGCGGGCCCCGTCATCGACGAAGGCGATGAAGCCGAACGCCAAGCCGAGATAGCCAAGGCCGCGAAGGAGCGCGCGAATCATGATCGAGGGATTACCTTCAACTCCAATCGCTTCGAGTAGGCGCCCACTGAAATGGACACCTCTTTTGTGCGCATCATGCTCTCGTCGCAATCATGGCAAGGTCGGCGATTTCCTGCAAAAAAGAGGAGGCGCTGTGACTTGAGCGTCCGGCGCCGGTGCTTCCCGGGAGCTCAACTTCCGGCGAAGGACTTCGGCGCCGGGCTCGCCACGACCGCGGAGCCATTGCGAATTTCGAGCACTGCAAGGCCACGCTCGCTCGTGCCGTCGGGCCGAAAGCGAAAGATGCCGTCCGCACCGGCAAAACCCGAAGGGTTCGTCAGCACCTGCTCGGAGAAGCGCTGCGAGCCCTGGGTCCGCACGAGCGCTGCCGCGAGAGACAGCGCGTCATACGATAGAGACGCGATGCGTGACGGCTCCGAATTGTACTTGGCTCGGTAACGCCGCGCGAATCCGGCAAAAGTCGAAGGATCCGGCGCCGGAAACCAGGCGCCTTGCAATTGGGGTAAGCGAAACAGCTTCGGATCGTTCCACACGCCGGTGCCGATGAGCTTGAGCCGTTTCAGGTCGACCCCGCTCGTAACGAGCGCCTCGAGAATGCCCGGAAGCGTGTCCGCGCCATCGGGGATGAAAAGCGCATCGGCTTGCTGCAAGGCTGGAGCGACGCGCTTCACCATATCGACCGTTTGATTGTGCTCGGGGCCATAATGCTCGAGCGCGACGACGCGGCCGCCTGCTTGCGTGACGGCTTCCTGAAAGGCGCCGCCGGTGACTTGGCCGTAGGCCGTGTCGGGAACGAGCGCCGCGAAGGAACGCTTGCCTTGCGACGCGGCGAAACTCACGATGCGCTGGACATCCGTCGCCGGCATGAAGCTCAAGAGATAAACGCCGCGCGAGGCGACGCTCGCATCCGACGAAAAGGCGATCATCGAGCGCCCGGCAGGCCGCGCCACCGCTGCCACCGCCTGGACATTCGCCGCGATGAGCGGCCCGACGATGAGCTCTGCACCCTCCCCGATGGCTTCCTGGGCGGCCGCCGTCGATCCGTCCGAGGTGCCCTTGTCATCCTTGACGATCAGCTGAACATTGGGCGTATTCGCCTCGGCAATCGCGAGCTCGCCGGCATTCTTGAGGGAATTCGCCGCGATTGCCGTCTGCCCGCCCGCGCTGAGCGGCAGGATGAGGGCGATCTTGACGGTCCCCGCATTGCCTATGGGAGGCACTGCGGGCGTCTGCTCGAAACCGGGAAGGCCACCCCCGGAGCAGGCCGAAAGAAGAAGGATCAAGGCGCCGGCCACCGCCCGCCTGCGGTCCGGAAGGAAGGAGCGCGGGAAATTCGATCGCGTGGCGTCTTTCATCGAAAAGCTCATGATAAAATCGCTCCCGCCCGCTGATAGCGCATCATCCGCTCACCTCACCAGATTTCCCCTTACGCCCTTTTAACGAAACTCTTAATTACCCTTCTGGGGAAGGCGCAACCTCCTTCCTGCCGCAGTCGGCAGCTCTCGTCTTGACGGGAAGACGGTGAGATTGGCTGCGGCTTTCCACTTATGCGCGCCTTTCATTGCGTCTGAAGCCCTGAAAGGGAAATGTTGCAGGCTTGAGAATGCCGGAGCCTCCCTTGCCGAAAAACTTGCCGAAGAACTTGCCGAAGCAAAACGAGGGCGACATCGCACCTGCCCCTGCCGGGGCGTGCTCGTCGCCGAAGCTTCGATCGACGGTGGTCGCGCCGGGGCTTCACATTGTCGCAACGCCCATCGGCAATTTAGGGGACGTGACCTTGCGCGCGCTTGCCACGCTCGGGGGTTCCGACATTGTGCTTGCCGAGGACACGCGGGTGACGCGCAGGCTTTTCGCTCATTACGGGCTCTCGGCACATCTCGAAGCCTATCACGAGCACAATGCGGAGCGCGTCCGTCCCGCAATCCTCGCGAAACTCAAGCAAGGTGCGAAGATCGCGCTCGTTTCGGATGCCGGCACGCCGCTGATATCCGATCCGGGTTTCAAGCTCGTGGAGGCCGCGTTGGCCGAAGGTATCGCAGTCACGGGCCTGCCCGGTCCCTCCTCGGTGCTCGCAGCCTTGATGGTCGCGGGATTGCCGACCGACCGCTTCTTCTTCGAGGGCTTTTTGCCGCAAAAGGAGGCTGCCCGGCGTGGCCGCCTGGCGCAATTGGCCAAAATTCCCGGGACACTGGTCATTTTCGAATCGCCGCGCCGGCTTTCCGCCATGCTGGCGGACGCTGCGGCCGTGCTCGGAGAGCGCAAAGCAGCAGTGACGCGTGAGTTGACCAAGCTTTTCGAGGAAGTGCGGCGCGGCTCGCTCGTCGAGCTCGCGCGCGCTTACGGGACAGGAGCGCCTCCCAAAGGCGAGGTGGTGGTCGTGATCGGCGCGCCTGGCGATGAAATCGCTCCCGCAAAAGCCATGGAAAATCTTGACGAGCATCTCGCGGCTGCGCTCCAAGGCCATTCCGTCAAGGAGGCGGTGAGCCGCGTCGCCGCGGATACCGGCTTGCCGCGCCGGCAGGTCTATGCGCGCGCGCTCGAGCTTGCGCGGCCTCGGCGATGAGCCGGATAGGCTCGCCCCTGGCGCGGCGCCGGAGCGCGCTCAGGCGCGGCTTTCGCGCAGAGACGCTGGCGCTCGCCTTTCTCATGCTCAAGGGATATCGCCCTTTGGCACGCCGCTACGGGGGAAAGGGCGGGGAGATCGATCTCATCATGCGGCGCGGCCGGGCCATCGCGTTCGTCGAGGTCAAGGCCCGTGACGCGGTCGAGGCGGCGCTCGAGGCGATCGGTCCCGGCAAGCGGCGCGTCTTCAGCCGCGCGGTCGCCCATTGGCTCACGCGCAATCCCTGGGCGGTGAGCTTCGATTTGCGGGCCGACGCGGTGCTCGTCGCGCCCCGCCGGTTGCCGCGCCACGTCGTAGCCGTGTTCGAGCTCGAGATCGGCGCTTGAGCCCGCTGGACTGTGTCAGGGCAATACCCGCATCACCATTTCGATCTCGACGGTGATGTTCTCGGGCAAGGACCCCATGCCGACCGCGGAGCGGGCATGGCGGCCATTGTCGCCGAGCACGGCGACGAACAGATCCGAACAGCCGTTGATCACTTGCGGCGCTTGGGTGAACTCCGGCGTGCCGTTCACCATGCCGAGCATCTTGATCATCTCGACCTTGTCGAGCGAGCCGGCCGCGGCTTTGGCGGCAGAGAGGAGCCCGAGCCCGACGAGCTTGGCGTGCTCATAGGCTTGCTCGACCGTGACATCGCGGCCGACCTTGCCTTTGGCAAAGCTGCCGTCCGGATAGCGAGGCCCTTGGCCCGACAGAAAAACCAAGTCGCCGACCTTCTTGTAGGAGACGTAATTCGCCAAGGGCTTCGGCGTCGCCGGCAGGGCAAGCCCCATGGCCTTCAATTTGTCCTCCGCGCTCATGCGTCGATCCTCCGGAATTTGCCACCCCGTTTCGGGTGCCACCATTTGCCGCCGATCACGACGCCTTGCGACAAGATGCGCCGATCGCCTGTCATGTGCTCGCCGGTGACATCCACATAGTCGAACTTGCCTTCCTTGATCGAAAGCACAGTGGCGTCGCCGACAGAGCCCGCCTTCAGCGAGCCGAGCTCGGGACGCTTGAGCGCCATTGCGGCGTTCACGGTCGAGGCGGCGATCACCCGATCGAGCGGCATGCCGAGGCAAAGGAACTTCGAGAGCGTCGTCACCTGGTCGAAGACGGGGCCGTTGATGCACAGCGTGTGAATGTCGGAGGAGATGGTGTCCGGCTCGAAGCCGTTGGCCAGCATGGCGCGCGCCGTCTTGAAGGCGAACGAGCCCTTGCCGTGGCCGATGTCGAAAAGCACGCCGCGCTTACGCGCCGCGAGCACCTCCTGCTTCACGGTCCCTTGCGCGGTGGCGGGCGAATTGGGGAAGGGGCGGAACGCATGAGTCAGCACATCGCCCGGGCGCAGGCGCGAGATCACATGCTCGTAGCTCGGCGGCGGATGATCGATATGGGCCATGAGAGGCATGCCGGTTTCCGCGGCAACCTCGAGCGCGATGTCGAGCGCGGCGACCCCTTGCGTGCCCGACGCGTGGCGCCCGACGCGCACCTTGATGCCGACGATGACGTCGCGATTCTTGTCCGCCACCTCGACCGCTTCGAGGGGCGCCATGAGGCGGATCTCTTCGCTCTCGCCCACCATGATGGTGTTCGAGAAAGCGTAGATGCCGGCAAACGACACATGCAGATAGGCAAGGATGCGCACCTGAGAAGGCTCGATCACATGCTTGCGGAAGCCGTGAAAATTACCCGGGCCCGCGCTCCCGGTGTCGACCGCGGTGGTGACCCCGGAGGTGCGGCAGAACTCCTCCGCATCGATGCCGAGCGAGGTGCCGCCCCAATACACATGGGTGTGCAGGTCGATAAGGCCCGGCGTGACGATATGGCCGGAGACGTCGCGAATATCGGTATCGGCGCTCGCCTCGAGACTGGCGCCCACGGCGGCGACCTTGCCGTCCGCGAAGCCGACATCCATCACGGCATCGATTTTCTGCGACGGGTCGATCACGCGCCCGCCGCGCAAGATGAGATCAAGGGTCATGGAAGCCTGAAAGGTTAGGGTGGTTCGTGAGTGGCGGGCAGGATAACCGGCTCACGCCCGCGCACAAGGCCTGCCATGACGATGGCGACTTCGATCTGTTCCAAGCCGTCGGCCTCTATCAGATGCCGGCGTACCATTCGTAGCCGCGGTCTTCCCAGTAGCCCCCTTTGCCGCCGTGCAGGCCGGCGTAGCTGCGCACCAGCTCGACGCGCATCACGTATTTCGCCATCTTGTAGCCGAGCTGGCGCTCGAGCCGAAGCCGCAGCGGCGCGCCATGCGCGATGTCGAGCTTCTTGCCGTTCATGTCATAGGCAAGGATCGTCTGCGGATGATCCGCGTCGTCGAGATCGATGCTTTCGTAGTAGCGAATTTTCTCGGGGTCCTCGCTCAGGCTGCCGTCGTCCAAGGTATCGGCGCAATGGAACACGACGTAGCGCGCCTGCGGCTTCACGCCGGCGCGCGACAGGATCTCGGCGAGGGGGACGCCCGTCCATTTGCCGATGCAGCTCCAACCTTCGACACAATCGTGGCGCGTGATCTGCGTACGTGAGGGGAGCGCTCGCAGATCGGCGAGCGAGAGCGAAAGCTCATGCTCGACCAATCCGTCTACCTTGAGCCGCCAATCGGCGAAATCCTTGTCGGCGAGGTCGAGGTATTCGTCATCCTGCGGATCCGTCGAGCCGTTGGCGCGAAATTCGGATGAAATATCAGCTTCGGCAAATTCGGGCGCGAGACGATGAGCGCCGAGAAGAAACCGCTGCACCCGGTAAGTGAGCACGTTCGCCGCATCAAGGATGGAGCGCGCCTGCGGCTCGTTCGAGACGCGGTCGCAGCCGGAGAGCACGAACCCACCCAGCGACAAGGCCCCCGCCAGCAATCCCCGCCGATGCGGCGGCTTGCCTTCCCGATCGGCACGAAATCCGTTCATCGGGGCGCGGTCCCAAGATCGTACCAGCCCGTGATCATCGAGCGGATGTTGTTCCAGACGCCGGAGACGAGCACCATCACGATGTGCACGATGACGAAGAGCACAAGCCCAGAGGCCGCGAGGAAGTGAATGAGGCGCGCCGATTGGCGTCCACCGAAGGCGGAAAGGAGCTGCGGCACGGCCGTGTCGATTCCAGGCGACATGGTAAGGCCCGTCAGCACGATGAGCGGCAGCAGCAGGAACACCGCTGCGAGGTAGGCGAGCTGCTGGAGCACATTGTAGCGCTTCGCCGTGTCGCCGCGCGGAAAGCGCAAACGCAAATGGGCGATGATGTCGGTGCCGAGATGGCGAAGCTCCGCGGCGCTCGGCAGAAGATCGCGGCGGAAATGACCTTTGGCAAAACCGAAAACCAGATATGCAAGGCCGTTCAGCACAAGCAGCCAGGCGAAGAAGAAGTGCCATCGTCTTCCCGTCGCGAGATCCTGATAGCTCGGGATGGTGCTCCAGCTCGGAAAAGCACGCGGCGTCGGTTGGCCGTTCATGCTGGAAACGCCAAGCACGCCTGTCGTGTCGAATTGCCGGCCGAAGAGCAGCGTCTCGCCTTTTATGCCGTGATCGGCGCGCTGGGCCGTGATCGAAATCGTCGGATGCTCGAAGTCGGAATCCGCGCCCACATAAAGTGCGGGATGCGCATTGAAAATCTGCAAGCCGCTCATCAAAAGAAGAATGAAGCACAAGGCATTCACCCAATGGGTGACGCGCACGAACCCCGAATGCCGATGAAACCAACGAACCGGGGGATCCGGGACAACGCGTCGAGCCTCAGATGCAATCGTTGCCGAAGCTGTGATTTCGCGGGCAACCATCCTCGTCTCCGGCCGTAACGCTTCTCATGATGAGAACGTCACGAATGTGATCGCGGCGACTTGCGGCCACGTCCAATAACGATCCGGTGATGTTGAGTTTTGGGCGACACTTTATCGATTTCAATCCTTCCAGAATCGTCGCGCTCATGAAGCGCCGCACGAACTTGAAAGAAGCAAAAGGGATAGGGGTAAGCTCTCGCCTTCTATCCCACGTGATGCACTTCGGGGAGGCCGTAGACCGGCGTCGGAATGCTCTCCATCCGCGCCTTCATCTGCAGCGCCAGATATTTCGAATAGTGGCGAGACTGATGCAGGTTGCCGCCGTGGAACCAGAGCGCTTCCTGGCGTGTCGGCTTCCACATATTGCGAAGCTCGCCCTCCCAGGGCCCGGGATCTTTCCTCGTGTCCGATCCTAGGCCCCAGCACTTGCCGACCTTCTCGGCCACCTCGGATGAGATCAGCTTCGCGGCCCAGCCGTTCATCGAGCCGTAGCCGGTCGCATAGACGATGAGGTCGGCCGCAAGCTCGCTGCCGTTGCTGAGCCGCACCCCCTTCGCGGTGATCTCCGTGACCTCGACGCCGCTCTTCAGCTTGATCTTCCCTTCAGCAATCAGGTCCGAGGCGCCGACATCGATGTAGTAGCCGGAGCCGCGCCGCAGATATTTCATGAACAGGCCTGAATCATCGTCGCCCCAATCATGCATGAAGCCAGCCTTCTCGAGCCTCTCGTAAAAACCGGCATCGCGCTCCGCGATCTGCTTGTAAACGGGCACCTGGAATCCGGCGAGCAGGGCGTAGGGGATCGAGGCGAAGATCATGTCCGCCTTCTCGGTGGTGATGCCGGATTTCACCGCGTTCTCCGAGTAGAGCGCGCCGAGACCGAGCTCCATCAGAGTATCGGAGCGCGCCACATGGGTCGAGGAGCGCTGCACCATTGTCACATCCGCGCCATGCTCCCAAAGATCGGCACAAATGTCGTGCGCGGAATTGTTGGAGCCGATGACGACGCATTTCTTGCCCTTGTAGGCTTCACCGCCCGAATGCAGGCTCGAATGATGCTGCACGCCCTTGAAGCGCCTGGAACCGGGAAAATCCGGCAGGCTCGGAACGCCGGACATGCCGGTCGCCAGGATCAGCTGCTTCGGCTTCAGCGTGATGGTTTTGCCGTCACGCCTCAATTTCACGGTCCACTCGCCGCGCGCTTCGTCATAAGAGGCGCTCTTGCACTCGGTCGAGGGCCAGTAGTTGAGCTCCATAACCTTGGTGTACATCTCGAGCCAGTCGCCGATCTTGTCCTTGGGCGAGAACACCGGCCAATGCTCCGGGAACGGCAGATAGGGCATGTGGTCGTACCAGACCGGGTCATGCAGGCACAGTGATTTGTAGCGCTTGCGCCACTGATCGCCCGGCCGCTCGTGCTTGTCCACGATGAGGGTCGGGACTCCGAGGCGCTTGAGGCGCGCCCCCAAACCGATGCCGGCCTGGCCACCGCCTACGATCAGGCAATAGGGCTGGCGTTTGCGGCCGAGTTCGGCCTCCTCCGCCAATTTGCGGTCGAGCCAGGTTCGGCGCTCTTTCACGATGCCATGCTCGACGCCCTTCTCGCGCGTGAGGCCGGCCTTTTCCTCGTGACCTTTGAGTTCGCTCATCGCCGTGAGAAGCGTCCAGCACTTGGCGCCCTTCAACCGGATATGCCCATGGCCGCGGGCGACCTGCGTCTCGAAGGTGAACCAGCCGTCGGTGATCCCATCCGCTTCGCTCGCCTCTCCTTCGAGACGCAACTTCTCCGGGCGCGCGCTCGCAAGCGTCGCCTCGAGCATGGCGGCGATCGCATCTCGTCCCTCGGCCGTCTTGATGTTCCAAGTGAAGGCGACAAGATCGCGCCAATAGCTGTCCTTGGCGAACATCGAGGCGGCGGTCTCGCCATCGCCGCGCTTGAGCGCCTGCCCGAATACCGATAGCCATTTGGAGACGCGCTTGCTGGCCGCGGTTTCGCTCATGATGTCCTCCCCTGCTCGCGGCTCGCAAACGAAAGCGCGTCGTCATCGCGGACGAAGCGCCGGTAAAATCGGCACCGCGAAGCTCCTGGGCTTCGGGCGCAAGGCCGCATAAGGTCAGCCTATCATGATTTTTGCCGCCGTGACGCCAACCGGACGCAAGGCCGGCTTCCGTTTTTGCCGGCCACGATCCGATGAAGCTTGCTATGATCTGACCGTCTCTGGCGGCATTATCGGCCTCACGCCAGGCGAAAGAAGAGGCGCGGGTGATCGGATGAGGAGGGTCTTGAACGCTCTTCGCGAGCCTCGCCGAGGCTACGAGGTGAAGGAGAGCGCAAGGTGAACATCAGCTTCAAGGGCAAGACGGTCGTGGTGAGCGGGGCGGGCATCGGCTTCGGCCGCACCATCGCCGAGAGCTTCGTTTCGCTGGGAGCGAGAGTCCACGGTTGCGATGTCCTCGAGACCGAGCTCGCGACGATCGCCAAGTCCGGCATTGCGACCAAATGCGTCGACCTCACCGATCGCGCCGCGGCGGCAGGCTGGATCAACGAAATCGAGAAAGAAACGGGCGGCGCGATCGACATTCTCGTCAATAATGCGGGCGGTGTGGCGGGCCAAGGCCCGAAGCCGCTCGAGGAGGTGGCGGATGACGATTGGGACAAGATCATCGCCGTCAATCTCGGCGCTGCCTTTGCCTTGTCGCGGGCGGCGACACCGGGGATGAAGAAGGCGCGCCAGGGACGGATCATCAACATCAGCTCGGGCGCGGGCTTGCAGGCCTCGCTCACCGGCATCCAAGCTTATTGCTCCGCAAAACACGCGGTGGTGGGATTGACGCGCCAACTCGCCCATGAGCTTGGACCCTTCGGCATCACGGTGAACAGCGTGGCGCCGGGCTTCGTGCGTTCGAATCCGGCGACCGAAAGACAGTGGGAGGGGTATGGGGCCGAAGGCCAGAAGGCGCTCGTGCAGCGCATCGCCCTGAAGCGGCTCGGCTCGGCGCAGGACATCGCCAATGCCGTCATCTTCTTCGCCTCGGAGCTCGCGAGCTTCGTCAGCGGACAGGTGCTCAGCGTCGACGGCGGAAAATAGGCACAAAACAAAAAAAGGACTTGCCATGAAAGACAAGAAAACCGAGCTCAAGGGAGAACCTTGGCAATGGAAGGAGTCGGTCTGGCGCGGCATCGTCGAACGTGCGCGGGCCGGCCGAAGCCTGCGGCCGAAAACCTGGCCCAACGAAGCGCGCTGCGCGGTTGCACTTTCCTTCGATGCCGATCACGAGACGATCCCGTTGCGCGATGCCGATCCGAGCCCGATGCGCATCAGCCAGGGGCAATACGGCAATCGCCAGGGCGTGCCGCGCCTGCGTTCCTTGATGCAGCGAGAGGCCATCCCGGTGACCTTCTTCTACCCGGCGGTCTCGGCGCTTTTGCATCAGGATGAAGTGCGCGGCGTCGCGGCGGACGGTCACGAGATCGGCATCCATTCCTGGATCCACGAGCGCAACACGACGCTTCCCTACAAGGCGGAGCGTGATCTGAGCTTGCGCGCCGCCGAGGTGCTCTCGAAGCTCGCGGGACGCGACCCTGTCGGCATGCGCACGGCGAGCTGGGACTTCTCGGTGAATACCTTGCGCATCATCCGCGAGATGAAGCTCCTCTATGATTCGAGCCTCATGGCGGATGACGAGCCTTACGAGCTCACGGCCGACGGCGAGCCGACCGGCATCGTCGAGCTGCCGCCCGAATGGATCAAGGATGACGCCGTCTACTTCAACATGGAGCGTTTCTCGGGCTTGCGACCCTACACACCGCCCTCGGCGGTCGAGGAAATCTTCCGCGCCGAGTTCGACGGGGCGCTCGCCGAAGGCGGGCTCTTCCTCTTGACGATGCACCCCCACATCATCGGGCATCGCAGCCGCGTCGCGCTCCTCGAGCGTCTCATCAAATACATCAAGGCAAGCGGCAAATGCTGGTTCGCGACCCATCGTGAGGTCGCCGAATGGTGCCGCGAGCATGGTGAGTGAGGGGGTAGGCTTTCAGGTCACGGGCCGACGCTCGTCTCGATGAAAAGGCCTTCGATCGTGCTTCACTACGATCCGCTGGTCGCACCTGCGCCGGCAGAGTGGCTCGCGTTGACAGAGACCGAGCGCATCCAACTCGCGGCAGATTATCATCGCCGCGCTCGCATTCGCCTCCCGAACGCAAAAATGCATGCCATTGTCCATGCGATCGTAGAGGCCCAGATCGCACTCGGAGACGAAACGCCGGCCCAACGCACAGCCCAGCGTCTCATGGATGAAGGCCTGGATCGCCACGAAGCAATCCACGCCATCGGTTCGGTTCTCATGGGGTTCATCTCCAACGTTTTGAAAGGGTCCGAGCTTGATGATCCGGGAACCAATCCCAACGCCTCGTATTTCGCCGAGCTCGAGCGCCTTACGGCGGAAGAATGGCTAAGATCGGGGTGATGGCGCGGGACCTAGCGAGAAGTGTCTCCCTCGCATTCCGGAGGACAGCAACTGGCACGGCGGGTCGGACGGTCGACCGGCACTTCAACAACGCGAGCGTCGCGTATCTTGCGAGACGATTAATTCATCCTCATATTGGGGTGGATTAGGAACGGGATATCGCGATGACTCGCGCGCAAATTCAGACATTGACAGTGGCGGAAGCGGGCTACGTGCTTGGCAGTTCGCCCGCTTTGCTCAACAAGGCGGTCGATTCGGGCGTGATCCGTGCGCGCCAGCGCAAGGCCAAAGCCGGAAAAGCCGTTCAGCGCTTGCTGGGACCTGCAGAATTGCGATTTTTGCGCCTAGTAGAGGAATTGGACAAGGATTTGACGCCCGCGGGTCGGCGACGGCTCTACGACGCATTGCGTAAGTTATCGTCTGGAACCCATCGCGTCAGGATCGGCGGCGTTGAGCTGAATTTGATCCGTATAGATCAGGATTTGACGAAAAAGGTGAACCGCCTCCGTCGGGTTCGGGAGGGCGTAGACCGACGACCCGTGGAGGCCGTAATTCGGGGAACGGATATTCCAGTCCACCTCATTGCGGGGCTCGCCCGCATCCAAACAAAAGAGGAAATAGCACACGACTTTCCGTCTCTCTCGCGCACTCAGGTTGAGGCGGCCATCGAATATGCAAAGGCTTATCCCAAGCGCGGGCGGCCATTCGCCGCTCGGAGCCTCAAGCGTGCGCTCGGCGAACTCGCCGAGATCGGTGTTTTTGCCGAAAGCAAGAGTTCCAGTGATGCGTTGCCACGACTGATTCCGTGACGTTCTATTTGCTGGACGAGAATGTGCCGAGGGAGTTCGGTCCAAGTGGCAACGTCAATGTGCGCCGATGGATCGAAACGGTTGACGATACGAGTTTACGCCTGAGCGCAGCGACGCTGTTCGAAAAAAGACGGGGCGCAGAGGCCTTGGCGCGCCGCAACCCGAAGAGGGCGGCTATGCTATTGGCTGCGATCGATGGACTTGAAAGGCAGTTCAGCGACCGTATCGTTCCAATCGGCGAAAAAGAAGTGGCTGAATGGGCCCGCTTGCTTGGCAAGAAAAATAAGGATCGGTGGGACCTGGTGTTAGTCGCCACGGCTCGTGTTCACGGGTTTGTTTTGGTGACGCGCAACATCAAGGATTTTGCAGGACGCGAAGTGTCTCTGCTCAATCCATTTCGCAATCCGCCCGAGCGGGAAGGGCCATGATCGGCGCTGTGCAAATAAGATGTGACCGGTCGCCGCTCGCAAAGTGGCTTGTCGGATAGCCATCTGGTTACAATGAGATTTTAAGAGCAGCGCGAGACAATACAGAGGCGCCACAAATAACAATTGGCAATTGCAGGCCTGGATTCGAAACCAGTTTTGCTCGATGATCATGATCGAGGCCAGACCACTTACCAGAACAGAGGGGATGATCATGCGCGAAGTCACGCTTGCTCTGTCATTTCTTCTTGCGGCGGCAGGATCGGCCGTGGCGCAAGACATGTCGTCACCGGTGAACGACAAGGATCTGAAATGGTCGCCGGTGCCGAATGTCTTGCCTCGCGGTGCGACATTCACGGTTGTCTCGGGCGACCCCTACAAGGACGACCTTTATGTCCTGCGCTTGAAAATGCCGGCAGGCTACAAGATCCCGGCCCACAACCACCCGACCTCGGAATACGTCACCGTGCTCTCCGGCGATTTTCAT
>JAFBAK010000393.1 GCA_019247795.1 Hyphomicrobiales bacterium
GAAATTCAAGCGGCGCCCCATCCGGTCCTATCATAATGATATCCTACGCTCAGTCAAATGGCGAATGATCGTTGAACGCTTCGTGCCTGCGATTTGAAGGCCACGCCCAAAGCGAAATTGGCGGTCTGGGCAGCCCTCTGTCATAAGGAGCCCATGACCGCCCCCAAGCTTCCTCAGCCCAACCTCGCTCAGCCCAAGCTCACCGCGCCCAAGCTCCGTTTCGCGCCTTCGCCGACCGGATTTCTCCATATCGGCAACGCGCGCACGGCCTTGTTCAACTGGCTCACCGTGCTGAAAAGCGGCGGGCGATATCTCTTGCGGCTCGACGACACGGATCGCGAACGCTCCAGGCCCGAATATGAGCGCGCCATCATCGAGGATCTCGCCTGGCTCGGGGTGGTGCCGCACGACATTGCGCGCCAGTCGGACAGGCTCGACCGCTATGCGGCAGCCGCCGAGGAGCTCAAGCGCAAAGGCCTGCTTTATCCGGGCTACGAGACCCCCGAGGAGCTCGAGCGCCGTCGCAAGCGCCAGCTTCAGCGCGGCGCCCCTCCCGTTTATGATCGCGCAGCCTTGCGACTCACCGCCCAGGATCGATCGCGGCTCGAAGCGGAAGGGCGCAGGCCGCATTGGCGCTTCAAGCTGACGGGGCAGGTGGTTTCCTGGGAGGATGGGGTGCGTGGGCCATCGCGCATCGACACGGCTTCGCTTTCCGACCCGATTCTCATCCGCGAGGACGGCCAGCCGCTCTACACGTTCACGAGCGTCGTCGATGATGCGGAACTCGGCATCACGAATGTCATCCGTGGCGAGGACCATGTCACGAACACGGCGGTTCAGCTCGAGATCTTTGCTGGGCTCGGCGCCGCGCCGCCGGCCTTCGCCCACCACAACCTCCTCACCACGGCAAGCGGAGAAGGGTTGTCGAAGCGGCTCGGGCATCTTTCCTTGCGCGGCTTGCGCGAGGCCGGCATCGAGCCCATGGCGGTCGCGGCCCTCGCGGTGCTCACCGGCACGTCCGAGGCGTTGCAGCCAACGGCCACGATGGAAGAGCTCGCGGAGCTTTTTTCACTTGGCAAAGTCTCGCGCGCTTCGGCGAAATTCGACGAACAGGAACTCTCGGCGCTCAACGGCAGATTGCTGCACAAGATGCCGTATTCAGCGGTCGCCGACCGCCTGAGTGCCGACGGCATCGAGGGCGGTGAAGCCTTCTGGCTCGCGGTGCGCGGAAATTGCGCAAAGCTCGCGGATGCTGCGCGATGGTGGGGCATCGTCGCGTCGCCGATCGAACCGCAAATCGATGAGGCGGATCGCGAGTTCCTGGCCGAGGCCGCCGCCACCTTGCCTCAAAAGGAGCTCGACGAAGCGAGCTGGCGCGATTGGACCACCGCCCTCAAGGAGCGCACCGGGCGCAAGGGACGCGACTTGTTCATGCCGTTGCGTCGAGCCTTGACGGGGATCGATCATGGGCCGGACATGGCGCATCTCCTGCCGCTCATCGGCAGAAGCCGCGCCTTGAAGCGCCTCGGAGGCGAGGCGGCGTGAAGTTTCGCGAAATCGCGCCTTGTTGGCGCCATCGCTTGCGTGCATAGCCCGCGCGTGTCCGACGCTCACGCCAGCAACCTCATCGAGTATTCCGTCTCGGAGCTCTCAGGTGCGCTGCGGCGCACCCTCGAGAGCGCTTTCGGCCAGGTACGAGTGCGCGGCGAGATCTCCGGCTTCAAGGGTCCGCACAGCTCGGGGCATTGCTACTTCTCGCTGAAGGACCAGAACGCCCGCCTCGAGGCCGTGATCTGGAAATCCACGGTCACGAGGCTGAAGTTTCGCCCGCAGGAAGGCCTCGAGGTGATCGCCACCGGGCGCATCACCACTTTTCCGGGCTCCTCGAAATACCAGATCGTCATCGACAGGCTGGAGCCGGCCGGCATTGGCGCCCTCATGGCGCTGCTCGAAGAACGCCGCAAGAAGCTTGCCGCCGAAGGCCTCTTCGATGCCGTCCGCAAGAGGCCCTTGCCCTATCTGCCGCGTGTGATCGGCGTCATCACCTCGCCCACCGGCGCGGTGATCCGGGACATCTTGCATCGCCTCGCGGATCGTTTTCCGCGATCCGTTCTGCTTTGGCCGGTGCGGGTGCAGGGAGAGAGCTGCGCGGCGGAAGTCGCCACGGCCATTCTCGGGTTCAACGCCTTCGAGATCGGCGGAGCGATGCCGCGCCCGGACCTCATCATCGTCGCACGCGGGGGCGGCTCGCTCGAGGATCTCTGGGGCTTCAACGAGGAAGCGGTCATCAGGGCGGCCGCGCAAAGCGCCATCCCGCTGATTTCCGCGGTCGGGCACGAGACGGATTGGACGTTGCTCGATCATGTGGCGGATCGGCGCGCGCCCACGCCGACCGGCGCTGCCGAGATCGCGGTTCCGGTGCGCGCGGAACTCGCCGCGAACCTGTCGTCGCTTGCCGGCCGTCTCGCCTCGGGCATCCTGCGCCACAAGGAGCGAAAACGCGGCGAGTTCATCGGCACCGCGCGCGTGCTGCCCTCGCGCGACCGGCTGCTTTCGGTTCCGCGCCAACGGCTCGACACCGCGGTGCAGGCGCTCGGCCGCGCGGCCGAACGACAAATCGAGCGACGCCGCAATCGCCTCGGCGAGCTCGCGCGAAAAATGACCGCCCGTTCGCCGGCCGCACTGCTTGCGACTTTTCGGCAGCGTCTCCGGGAAACGGCGCGCCAACTGCCGCTGCGCCAAGCCCATGCGATCAACGACAAGCGCCGGCACCTTGGTCACGTGACGAGGCAGCTCACCGTCATCTTCGGGGCCGGCCTGCGGCGGCACCGGGACGCGAACACGCTCGCGCGTGCGAGGCTGGAGAGCCTCGGCGCCAGAAAGGCGCAGTGCATGCGCAAGGTGCTCGCCGAACGGCGCGCGCGGCTCGAAAGTGTGGGCCAGCTTCTTGAAAGTGTCGGCTACCGGCGCGTGCTGGCGCGCGGCTATGCTCTCGTTCACGACGATGAGGGTCGGCCGTTGCACAGGGCCGCCGAGGTCGCCACCGGGCAGGCGCTCGCCGTCGAGTTCATCGACGGCAAGATACGGGCGATCGCCGCCGGTCCGACTTCCGTCGCAAGGCGACGCCGGCGAAGCTCGCGCGCGCCGAGCGATGCCGAGCCCTCGCTGTTCGAATGAGCGGGCTGGGAACATGCGGGCTTGGAACACGGCAAGTTGTCGGTTCGTTGGACATCACGCCCCGGATCGCCGGCGCCGCGCGCGCTTTCCCCGAACGGAGATCCTGAGCGAGGTTCTGACTTTTTCCTGATCCTGCTTTCGCCGCGAGATTTGTCATGAGGGGTGCGCAAAGATTAAATCACCCCTTCGTGTTTCCGGGCCATGCTCCTGCCGGAGGTTTTCGATGAACAAGATGGATCGGCATGTGCCGCAACCGGGCGAGGCCGTGCTCGATTACGGAGATGCGGAATTTCGTGTGCTGCGGCCTGGCGCCTATGTGCGCTGCGCGGTCACCGGCGAGCGCATCGACATCGCCGATCTTCGCTACTGGAGCGCCGATTTCCAGGAGGCCTACGCGTCGCCCGAAGCGGTGCTTGCGAGGCTCGGCATCCCGATGCCCCGCACATGATGGTTGCCGGTGAGCAGGATGCCTCGACGCGTTTTTGTGAGTTTGCGCTACTGTCACTGATTTCACTCTCGTCGACGGCAGCGATTTGCCCGGACCATGAAGATTGGTGAGAAGCTTCGCGAGGCGCCGATGGCTCGGCGAACCTCCTCGGGCCTTTTGCACCTGAGCGAAGGGCCGATCGATCTCCTCATCAAGGCGAAAGGCGAGGCCTGGGCGGTGGAACGTGCCGAAGATGCGGCGCGCCTTCGCTTCGAGGGGCTTCTCGGCGAGCTCGTGGCCGAGCTCGGCTGGCTGCGTCGTCGGCTGGGCAAGACGCCGCCGCCGCCGCTGCAGGGCCCGATCGCACGCCGCATGGCGGAGGCTGCGTGGCCCTATCGCGATGCGTTCGTCACGCCGATGGTCGCGGTCGCCGGTGCCGTCGCCGAGGCCGTGCTCTGCGCCATGGTGCAAGCCGCGCCCTTGCGGCGCGCCTTCGTGAACAATGGCGGGGATATCGCGCTTCACCTGACGGCGAGCGAGCATCTCGACATCGGGGTGATCCGTGCGCCCGAGGCATTCGCCATGGCCGAACTCGCGCGACCCGAGGCCTTCGTGCGCATCGATGCGAAAAGCCCGGTGCGCGGCATTGCGACGAGCGGGCGGCACGGGCGGTCCTTCTCGCTCGGCATCGCGGATGCGGTGACGGTGCTCGCCCGAACGGCGGCGGGAGCGGACGCGGCGGCGACCATGATTGCCAACGCGGTCGATCTCGACGATCCTGCGATCCGGCGCCGTCCCGCGTGCGAGCTCGATCCGGACAGCGATCTCGGCGAGATTTCAGTCGTCGTGGACGTCGGCGCTCTCGACGAGATGAAAATCGCGGCGGCCCTGCGTCGAGGGCGTGAGCGGGCGGAAGCGCTGATCGAGAGGGGATTGATCGAAGGCGCGCTGCTCTCGCTTCACGGGCGATGGGAAAGCGTCGGCGCGCAGGCGAAGGACGCTCTCGCACTCGCCCGAACTGAAGACCGGCCGCGACAGGTCTCGTCGAACCCTTAGCGTCGGACGCATCGCATGAGCTCTCATGACGCGACGGCCGCCTCGTCGGGCGGATTCATCGCCTGACGCGCCTGGGCGATCCGGCTGATCGCAATGCGCACGTCACGATTGTCGCGCATGAAGCGGTCGAAGTCGGTCTTGCGGAGCACAAGCAGCCGGCAATAGGTGAGCGCCACGACATCGGCTTGGCGCTTGCGGCCGCTGAGCAGCGCCAACTCACCGAAGATGTCGCCGCTGCCGAGCGGAATGCGCCGATGCGGCAGGACAACTTCCGCAGCACCCGACGCGATGAAAAAGACGGCGTCCCCCCGCTCTCCCTTGTGCACGATGACCTCGTTGGGCACGGTGAAGCGCGGCCGCAGGAGCTTTTTCACGCGCTCGAGCTGGCGTTCGTCGAGGCCGGCAAACAGATCGAGGCGCTGAATCAGCCGGCTCGTGTCGAGGCCGAGATCGAAACGTGGTCGCGACTCGGCGCTGCGTGCGACCGTGACACTGTTCTTCAGGTCTTCGTAGACTTCGGAAGCGATCAATCCTTCCTCGAACAGCGCCTGGTAATGGCCCATCTCGCGTCGCAACGCGGATTGGCGCAAGAACAAGGTTTCGAGCGCCGCCGCATATTCGGGGTATTGGCGGCGCAGCGCATCGAGCGCGGCCGTCGTGCGCTCGAGGCGGGCCTGGAGCATGGTGTTCATCAGGCCCATCATGCGTTCACCGAAGATCGCACGCGAACGAGCGGCATTCGGGCCGGTGAGCTGCTGGATCAGGAGGCGCGTGACGAGCAGCATCTCGAAGCGATCGCCGAGCCGATCGGCGAGGAAGCGCAGGATGCCGAAATGCCGGTAAAGGAAGTGGGCGAAGCGGAAGGAGGACGGAAAGGCGAGCGCGGCCTCGGCGCTGCGCTTATAGCCGACACGGCCACCGCTCCTCGCCCCCTCGACGAGGGCTTCGGCATTGCGCAACAGCGCCTGAACCGTTGCGGGTGAGGCGGCCCGCCGCGCCAGGATGTCGAGCACCATGTTGCGCTCCTGGTTGCCGAGTGCAACGAGGGCCACGGCAAACCGGTCGCGATCGGTGAGCTCGATCTTGGCCGCATCTCGGCGACTCGCCGATGAGATCCATGCCTCGTAAGGCGCGACGGCGCTCTTCGCCGCGATCGGCGAAAGCCCGTACTCGCGTGCCGTCGCTTCGATGGTCTCGCCCATCTCGGCATAGGAGAGCGCCAGCACTCGATCGCGCAGGACCTGATCGACGACCGAGAGCCGGTCGAGCCCGACGAAACGCATCACTTGGCGCAAAGTGGTGCCGTTGACGAGCAGCGTGAACAGCACGAGGCCGGTCGCGAGCACGGCGACGAACCGTTGCACTTCTTCGGGGAGGAGCCGATTTTCGGTGACGGCGAGTGCGAGCACGAGCGTCAGGGCGCCGCGCAGGCCACCCCAGGTGATGGCGAGCTTGAAGGACGTGCTGATCGGTTGAGTGAGCCGCAACGCGCTCAACACCGGCAACAGCAAGAACAGCTCGGCGAGTCGCGCCACGAAAGCCGACACGATGAGCACCGCAACGAGAAGCAGATCGCGCCATTCCACATCGACCAGAAATCTCGGCACGAGCATCGAGGCCAAGAGGAAGACGAGCGAATGCGCCCAGAAGGCGATCTGCGACCAGAGATTCGTGAGAAACGACCAGTTGTCGGGGGTGATGCGGGCGCGCCCGAACGCGCTCACCATCAAGCCGGCCGCCAGCACGGCGACGACGCCCGATACGTGGAAAAACCGCTCGGCCACGATGAAGGTGAGATAGGCGAAGGCCAGCGTGAGAGTGGCCTCAGACAGTCGGTTGTCGCGCGCCCAGGGGATCAACTGAAGCAGGATTCGCCCCGCCAGCGCGCCGAACACGGCGCCGCCGAGGATGGAGACGACAAACTCGACCGTGCCGCCGAGGATATCGGGCATCTGGCCGTGCAGGATCATGCCGAGCAGGACGACGAAAAGCACGATCGCCGCCGCATCGTTGAGGAGAGCTTCTCCCTCGACGAGCCTGCTGAGGCGCGCCGGCGCGCCGACATCCCGGAAGACCGCGATCACGGCCGCCGGGTCCGTGGTCGCCACGACGGCGCCGAGCAAGAGACAGACGACGAGCGGCACGCCCGCAAGGGGCCACAAGGCGAGGCCGACGACAGCGCTCGTTACCAAGGTCGCGACGATGGCAAGCATCAGGATGGGCGCCGCGTCCTCGAGCATGCGCCGCACATCGCTCGTGATCGCCGCCTCGAACACGAGAGGCGGCAGGAAGACGTAGATGAAGGTTTCCGAGCCGACCGGCAGGTCGGCGAACAAGCGGGCGATCTCGCCGAAGCGGGGCGAGAGCGGCGTGTGCAGGAGAACGGTCGAGGCGGCGCCGATCGCAACGCCGATCATGGCGAGGAGCACGACAGGGGCAAGCCCCAGCCGCGCCGCGACGGGCTGACTGATGGCAACGACGACCAGCAAGGCCGCGAAAAGGGCCAGGATGAGGACGATGTCGAGCACGCGTCGATTATGCCGCCATCCCAAATAGCGGGCCACCGAAATCGGGCGCTGCTGGCCAAAGGTGCTCGGCCGAGCGCCGGATACCGGATGCTGAGCCCAAGCATAAAACC
The DNA here is from genome assembly GCA_019247795.1 of Hyphomicrobiales bacterium. Classification (GTDB taxonomy): domain Bacteria; phylum Pseudomonadota; class Alphaproteobacteria; order Rhizobiales; family Beijerinckiaceae; genus GAS188. The sequence continues at coordinate 7,299 of JAFBAK010000393.1, forward strand.
CCGCCGAACGGCGGGGTTTTGAGGCCAAGACATTGGCGTGAATATCAAGACCGTGCGGCGAGCGTGGGATCGCCCGTTTGCACGGTCGCCTTTTGCGAGGTCTTGAAAGCCTGATGCCTTTCGGCAGCGCAGGAACAACATCAAACAGCGGGTCTGCTAAACGAATTTATTTCCAGGCTCCTTCGCACACGTAACGGATCGGATTTCGGTCCGACTTGTTCCCCTTTTTCTCCGCGGTACTTCAACGGACGTAGATGTCCTTGTGGGCGTCGCGCAGAACGTTCTTTTGCACCTTTCCCATGGTGTTGCGCGGCAGGTCCTCGACGAAAAGCACTCGCTTGGGCAGCTTGAACTTGGCGAGTCTTCCGTCGAGCGCCTTGAGGACGGCTTGCTCGTCGAGCTGAGCGTCTTCGCGCTTCACCACGACCGCGGTCACGCCCTCGCCGAAATCGGCGTGAGGACAACCGATCACCGCGCTCTCCACGACACCCGGGAGAGCGTCGATCTCCGTTTCCACCTCTTTCGGATAGACGTTGAACCCGCCCGTGATGACGAGGTCCTTGCCGCGCCCGACGATATGGACATAGCCCCTCTCATCGATCTTCCCGAGGTCGCCCGTAATGAAGAAGCCGTCCTTGCGGAACTCGGCCTTCGTCTTCTCGGGCATGCGCCAATAGCCGGAGAATACATTCGGCCCCTTCACCTCGATCACGCCGATCGAGCCTTTCGGCAGCGCCGCCCCGCTTTCCGGCTCCGCGATGCGCAACGTCACGCCCGGCAACGGATAGCCGACCGTGCCGGCGATGCGCTCGCCGACATAGGGGTTGGAGGTGTTCATGTTGGTTTCGGTCATGCCGTAGCGCTCGAGAATGGCGTGGCCGGTGCGCTCTTGCCATTCGCGGTGAGTCTCGGCGAGGAGCGGCGCCGAGCCGGACACGAAGAGGCGCATGTGCCGCGTGGCCTCGCGGTTCAGTCCGGGATGTCGCAAGAGCCGCGTGTAGAAGGTGGGCACGCCCATCATCACCGTGGCTCTCGGCATCTGCCGCAAGAGCTCGTCGGGATCGAGCTTGGGCATGAAGATCATCGACGCGCCGCTGAAGAGGATCGTGTTCGTGGCCACGAAAAGCCCATGCGTGTGGTAGATCGGCAAGGCGTGCAGCAGCACATCTTCCTCGCTGAATCGCCAATAGCGGGCGAGCGTCGCGGCGTTCGAGGCGAGGTTGGCGTGCGAGAGCATCGCGCCTTTCGACCGCCCGGTGGTGCCCGAGGTGTAAAGAATGGCCGCGAGGTCATCCGCGCCACGCGGCGCATCCTCGAACTCGCCGGGCGCGCGCGCGGCCAGCGCTGCGAGGCTGCCTTTGCCGTCGACATCGAGCGTCTCGACGGCGCGGACCTTGGCCTTGGCGGCCATGGCCCTGAAGGCTTCGTGCTTCGCCGGATCTCCGACGATGAGCGAAGGCTCGGCGTCGCCGATGAAATATTCGAGCTCGGCTATCGTGTAGGCGGTGTTGAGCGGCAGAAAGGCGGCGCCCGCCCGCACGCAGCCAAGATAGAGGAGAAGCGCCTCGGGTGATTTTTCGACCTGCGCCGCCACCCGGTCTCCCGGCGCGACCCCCAGCTTCGTGAGCGCTTGCGCGAAGCGGGCGCTCCCCGCGAGCATGTCGCCATAATCGAGCTTGCGTCCTTGGCGAGTTTCGAGGAACGGGCGCTCTGGAAGCGTCGCGGCTTCCGCGATGAAGCTGAAAAGATGGTTCGACGTCATCTCGAGCCTCGCTGATGTCCGGGCGACAAACTCGGGACCCTCCCGGCCCCGCCTTTGCATCAGCCCTTAAATCAAACCACAGGGCGCGAAAGCAAGAGTGGCAAACTTCGGGCCGGCGCCTTCTCTTCAGTCCTGGTTGCTTTCCTCCTTCTCGGCCTCGCCCGTATCGGTCGGAAGCGAAGCCGTGAGGACGGCAGGCTGCGGAGGCCGGCGCGCCGGCGATCTTCCGTTCCCGGACTTGCGCAAATGCCGGCGCACCTGGTTCGACGCCACCACTTCGTTGCGGCTCGCGAAAGCCTCGTGGTTCGTCTCGATCTCATCGAGCTTGTAAAGGTAGTTGACCATCAGCCCGTGCGCCTCGCGCAGCCCCCTCTCCGAAACGTCGCCTGGCCAATTCAGGCGCTCGAGCCTTGCCCCGTTTCCAAGGTGAAACCGCGCGACCGGATCGAGCGGCCGGCCGGATGCCGATTTGGCTTCGAGGAAGTAACGCGCGGCGGCGGTGAGCAGCGCCTCACGCAAAGCCTCGGCTGGAAAATCCGTCCTCAGCCAATCCTCGTTGCCGAGCACGGCAAGGGATGCACGCTCGCCCGCGGACAGGCTCGATCGATCCTCGCCGTTTCGTTCCGCGGCAAGCCAGCGCGCGAACCCCGGCGCCGGCGAAAGTGTGACAAAAGTTGAGAGTCGCGGCAGATCGCGCTTGAGCTTCTCGACCACCTGCTTGATCAGAAAATTGCCGAAGGAGATGCCGCGCAACCCATATTGGCAGTTGGAGATCGAGTAGAACACGGCCGTCGTCGCTTCCGAAGCCGCGATCGGCACTCGATCCTCGGCGAGAAGCTCGCCGATCGTGCCGGGAACCGTCGTCGTCAACGCGACCTCGACGAAAATCAGCGGTTCATCGACGAGCTGGGGATGGAAGAAGGCGAAGCAGCGCCGGTCGGGCGGCTCCAGGCGATCGCGCAAATCTTCCCAGGTGCCGATCTCATGCACGGCCTCGTAACGGATGATTTTCTCGAGAATATTGGCGGGTGTCGACCAATCGATCGGCCGGAGCACCAGGAAGCCCGGATTGAACCAGGAAGAGAAGAGGTGGCTGAAGTCCGAATCGACGTCCTCGAGCTCGCGGTTTTCCTTCAAGGCGCGCAACAGGTCTTCCCGCATGCCGACGAGCGCAGCGGTGCCGCCCGGCGCAAGATTGAGCCTTCGGATGAGCTCCTGGCGACGAGGCTCGGCCGCCGAATGCAAATCGAGCACCGTCTTGCTGTTCGGGTCGGCCCGATAGGCGTCGATCGCGAGTGCGAGGCGTTGATGATCGTAGCCGAACCTGTCAACGAGGCGATGCAGGAAGGCGAGGCGCGCCTCAGGCTGAAGCAACTCGTAGCCTGCCAGAATCGCGCTGGCGAGCGCGACGCCCGAAGCCTCGCCGCGACCGGAAAGGAGAGCTTCGCAGAGCTCGGCGAGATCGCCGTCGCTTTCGGCGCGCTGCAGGCTCCGCCCTCGCCGCAACAAGGAGCGGCCGCGGTCCGCGATGCTGGCGAGGAGGTCGCCGAAAAAGGTGTCGCTCATGACGCCCATCGTCAGTGATGGCCCGCCGAAGGCTCGCCCGGCCGGCCGATGATGCGTGGCCTTGAATATCGTAGCCCTGAATATATTGCGCGCTTTACCATCGTGAAACCCGGAGGCGAGTTCGCCTGTGATCGCGAGCGCCGGGTGCTTTCCTGCAATCTCGAGGCCAGCCGTTTTGGCACGT
>JAFBAK010000126.1 GCA_019247795.1 Hyphomicrobiales bacterium
CTCCGTCCGGAGCCGCCACAGCTCGGGGAAGAGCACGACGTCGAGCATCTTTCGCAAATACTCGACGCCCGCGGTCCCGCCTGTGCCGCGCTTGAAGCCGATGATGCGCTCGACCGTGGTTACGTGGCGGAAGCGCCAAAGCCGGAAGGCGTCTTCGAGATCGACCAGCTCTTCGGCGAGTTCGTAAAGGTCGAAATTCGCGCCGGGATCGCGATAGACCTGCGTCCACGCCGCTTGCACGCTGGCATTGGGCGCGAGCTTCTCACTGAAATCGCGACAGAGAAGCGACGCGTCGATTGCAAAGCCGCGCCGCGCCAAAACGGCGATTGCCTCGTCGTAGAGAGAAGGTTCTGAGAGCACTTGTTGGAGCTCGGCGGAGACTGCAGGGCGCGCGGCGTGCGGCGCGAGCATGGCGCGGTTCTTGTTGCCGAGCCTGAACTCGATCTCCCGGTATTGAAAGGATTGGAAGCCCGACGACGTGCCGAGATAAGGTCGCAAAGCCGTGTACTCGCTCGGCGTCATGGTGGCGAGCACGCTCCACGCCTGGACGAGCTGCTCCATGATGCGCGAGACGCGCGCCAGCATCTTGAACACGGGCGGCAGCTTGTCGGCACGCAAGCCGTCGATCGCACCCTTGAGCTCATGGAGCATGAGCTTCATCCACAGCTCGCTTGTCTGATGCTGGATGATGAAGAGCATTTCGTTACGGTCGGGCGAGAGCGGCACCTGCGCCGCAAGGATGCGATCGAGATGCAGATATTGGCCGTAAGACATGTCACCCGAGATCGCCTTCGCGGGTGCCTTCGCGCCAGGCCGGTCGCGTCGATCGCGCTCCTCGTTCATGTGACGGCCTGGCGCTCGGCGAGCGCTTCATTCTTGAATTCGCCCCGCTCGAGGATGTCGGCGATTGCCGTCACCGCGTCGTGAATGTCGACATAACGGACGTAGAGCGGGCCAAAGCCGAAGCGCATCACGTCGGGCGCGCGGAAGTCACCGATCACGCCGCGCCCGATGAGGGCGCGCATCACCGCGTAGCCCGCTTCGTGTGTGAGGGAGACGTGGTTGCCGCGCCGCTTCGCGTCCCGCAAGGTCGCAAGCCCGCAGCCAAGCCGGCCAAGACGCTCATCGTGAAGCGCGATCATCAAGTCACCGAGCGCCCGGCCTTTGCGTTCGACCTCGGCCATGGAAACGCCCTCGAATGCGTCGAGCGCCTTCTCGAAAGCCGCCATCGACAGCATCTGCGGCGTCGAGCAGAGCATATGACGAATGCCGTCGGCTCGCCTGTAGCCGTCGTCGAAGCGGAAGGGCTCGGCGTGCCCGAACCATCCCGTGAGCGGCTGATCGAGGGAACCGAGATGACGCTCGGCGACGAATATGTGCGAAGGCGCGCCCGGGCCGCCGTTCAAGAACTTATAGCCGCAGCCCACGGCAAAATCGGCGCGGCAGGCGTCGAGCTGCAGGTCGACGGCGCCCGAGGAATGGGCGAGATCCCAAACGATGAGCGCGCCTTTCGCGTGGACCGCTTCGGTGACCCGCGCCATATCCTGCACCTCGGCGCTTCGGTAGTTCACATGCGAAAGCGTCACGACGCCCGTATCGGCGCCGATGGCCTGCGCGATCTCGCCCGCCGGCACAAAGCGCGTTTTTTTGCCGAGAAGCCGCGCCACGCTTTCGACGATGTGATTGTCGGAGGGGAAGTTGCCGCGCTCCGCGAGGATCTCGCTGCGAGCCGGCCGCAGGCGCGCAGCCGCCACAAGAAGCTTGAAGAGATTGATCGAAATGGATTCCGTGACCGTCACCTCGTCGTGCTTCGCCCCGAGAAGCGGCGCGAGCTTCGCCCCGACGCGGGCCGGCGACACATACCAGCCGGCCTCGTTCCAAGAGCGGATCAAGCCTTTTCCCCATTCATGCTCGACCACCAGGGCGACGTGCTCGGCGACCCCGTGCGGCAAGGCTCCAAGCGAATTCCCGTCGAGGTAGATGATGCCTTCCTCGAGCTGGAAACGAGCCCGACAGGCGCGCAGCGGGTCGGAAGCATCGAGCGCCAGGCAATCTTCGCGGGTGATCGACATTTCGAAGCTCACGAAAAGAACGCGCGGAATATTTTAAGCTTGAAGCAATCGGGCGCAAGGCCTGTTCGAAGGCCTGTTCTTTGAGGAGAGCTTGTCCGCGCGCGCGTCTTGGCCGACAAATTCATGTGCTCTCAAGGGAGGTCCCGATGGCCGATGCTTCTGCTTCAGACGATGCGCGCGGCGAAGCCGCAGCTTCCGCGCCGACCGCCGCGCCCTTGTTGCCGATGATCGAGCGCCGCCGGATCGAGGCGGAGATCCTGAAGGAAGTTTACGACACCCTCAAGGAGACCCATGGCATCGAGACGGCGAAGGCGACGATCGCCGAAGCAGTGCGCCGCTCGTCGAAGGCGCAAGCGAAGCGTTTTGCCGACGAGGCGCGCACGAAGGAGGGACGCACCTCGATGGCGACCTTCCTCGCCTTGCGTCCGCTTTGGACGATGAACGGTGCGCTCGAGATCGAGATGGTCGAGGAGACGCCTTCGCGCCTCGCGTACAACGTCACGCGCTGCCGCTATGCCGAGATGTATCGTGCGATGGGACTCGGCGAGATCGGACATCTTCTTTCCTGCCAGCGCGACGGCACCTTCTGCGAAGGTTATGACGAACGTCTGAAGCTCACCCGCACGCAGACACTCATGCAAGGCGCAAGCCATTGTGACTTCCGTTACGTCTATGAAGGTGGGGACGGAACGAGCGGCAAGTGACGGCGCCAAAAGCGATAGCCTTATCTGTCGCTGCTTTCCCGACGGTTTGACGCACCAGCGCGGCTGCGTCACTGCAGAAATATGAAAAATATCACAGTTTCACTCGATGACGCCGTTTATCGGCGTGCGCGCATCATCGCTGCGGAACGAGATACGTCGGTGTCCGCCCTCGTGAAGCGCTTCCTGGTGGAGCTCGCGTCCGAAGAGAGCGGTCCCGAGCAGTTGAAGCGAAAGGAGCGTTCGCTTCGCGAGCGCATCACCAAGTTTCGAGCCTCGGACCGGCTGTCCCGCGACGATATTCATGGCCGGCGTGGATAAAAGCGCGTTTGGGATAGCGCCATCATCGCTGCGGCGCGCGCGCTTGGGTACCGCGAACTTTACTCGGAAGACATGAACCACGGTCGGGAGATTGAAGGCATCGTCATCGTCAATCCCTTCCGATCAAACATCACCCACTAGACCTTTTAGATGCGTCCGAAGGTTGAACATTGACCCTGAGGGCGCGCGAGGTGCGCGCGAGAAGTTGCGTCCATCAAAAATTCGAGTCGAAGCCGCACCCTTTGAGCGTGCAACGTGGGGTTCCGCAACTTCCGAGGCTCGATAGTGCGAGAAGGGCCAGCACCGTGACGGCGATCACTCGCAGCCGTTTGTCGCCGCGAAACCTGGCCGCGCCTCGATGCCTCGCGCGCGGATCGAAGGGCGACGCGCCAAACGCCAATCGGCGGGAATTCATTTTCATTCGCGGGTACCCTCCACGCTGCGGTGATCGCCCGTAGCACCGGCGCTCAGATATCGTCAGCCGGCTTGCGGTCACGTTCAGGTGAGGGAAGGCGCAAGTGCCCGCCGCTCCGTGATGCCGCTGCGGCGCAGCCATGCATCACCGCCATTGAACGAAGATCGAAGAACAGGCATATGCACATAACTTGTGTGGTTATGCCCTTATGCCGTCTTCTGCTTCATCCCCTCTCAGCTTCTGCAGTGCGGCCGCTTTGCGCATGGCGGCGCGGCGGGTCTCGCAATTCTATGATGCCTACCTCGCCGCCGAGGGGCTGAAGGTCTCGCAATATTCGGTGCTTTCCGTGGCCGCGCGGCGCCGGGAGAAAGCGCCGACGGTCAACGAGCTTGCCGATGAGCTCGGCATGGATCGCTCGACGCTCGGCCACAATCTTCGTCCGCTCGCGCGCGACGGCCTGATCGCGCTGGAAAGCGATCCGGTGGACAAGCGCGTGCGGCGCGTCCTGGTGACCGAGCTTGGCCGTGCCAAGCGGCGGGCCTGTCGCGGCTTATGGGCGGTCGCGCAGGCGCGCTTCGAAGAAGCCTTCGGCGCCTCGCGGACGGCCGAACTCGGCATTCTCCTCCTTTCCGTCGCGCGTGATCTCGAACTTGGAAATCCGTCCGACGCGCAGTCATCAATCTCCGCAGAAGAAAGTTTTGGTCATGTTCGCTAGTACGCTCTCCGCGGCCCTCGCCAAGCGGGGCATCCATTACGGCTGGGTCGTTGCGGCCGTGACGTTCGTCATGCTGCTCACGACCGCCGGCGCCATGGGCTTGCCCGGCGCGCTCATCCTGCCGCTCGACGCGGAATTCGGCTGGGGAACGGCCACGATCTCATCGGCGCTCGCGTTGCGGATCATGCTCTACGGCCTGATGGGGCCCTTTGCCGCGGCGCTGATGAACCGATACGGCCTGCGCAATGTCGCCATCGCTTCCGCGCTTCTCATCTCGCTCGCGCTTGCCGGCGCATCGCTGATACGCGAGTTCTGGCAGTTGATGGTGCTGTGGGGCATCGTCGTCGGAATAGCGACCGGCCTCACGGCTCTCGTCTTTGCGGCAACCGTCGCCAATCGCTGGTTCGTCAAGAGGCGCGGTTTGCTTCTCGGCGTGCTTTCCGCGAGTAGCGCCACGGGCCAGCTCGCGTTCCTGCCGCTGAGTGCCTGGCTCGCGACGCATATGGGCTGGCGCGTCGCGTTGTTGCCGGCGGGCGTCGGCGTGCTGCTTGCCGCCTTGCTGGCGATCTTGTTCCTCGCCGATCGACCTTCTGATCTTAGCCTCACGGCGTATGGAGAGGACGGCCCGGTCGCGCCTCCACAACCTGCACGCGGCAATGCAGTGCGCGCCGCGTTCTCGATGCTCGGCGAAGCCTCTCGCGAGCCGGCCTTCTGGGCGCTGTTTGCGACCTTCTTCATCTGTGGCCTCTCGACCAACGGTCTCATCCAGACGCATTTCATCGCGTTCTGCAGTGATTTTGGCATGCCGGCCGTCGATTCGGCGTCAGTCCTCGCAATGATGGGCGCCTTCGATTTCGTCGGCACCATTGCGTCCGGCTACCTCTCGGATCGCTTCGACTGCCGCTGGCTGCTCTTCTGGTATTACGGCCTGCGCGGGCTATCGCTCCTTTGGCTGCCCTCCTCCACTTTCAGCTTCTACGGGCTTTCCATTTTCGCCATGTTCTATGGGCTTGATTGGATCGCCACCGTTCCGCCGACGGTGCGCATTGCCGCGAACGTCTTCGGACGGGAGAAGGGCGGCTTGGCCTTCGGCTGGGTGTTCATGGGACATCAGCTCGGCGCCGCCGTTGCGGCGTTCGGCGCGGGCTTGTCACGCAGCGAGCTTGCAACCTACCTGCCGGCCTTCTACGGCGCGGGTGCAGCCTGTCTTGTCGCGGCGCTGATCGCGCTCCTCGCCAGGCCGAAGGGATCGAATATCCTCGTCAATCGAAGGCCAATGCCTCAACCGGCTTGAGCAGCCACCTCCTCTCTCGATGGGGATCGGACATGCAACGGCTCTATCTCGAAGATCTCAGCATCGGCCAGAAATTTGCCTCGCGGTCGCAGACGATCGATGCCGAGGCGATCAAGGCCTATGCGCGCGAATTCGATCCGCAGCCATTTCATCTCGCTGAGGACGAAGCCAAAAAGAGCTTGTTCGGCGGCCTTGCGGCAAGCGGCTGGCACACGGCAAGCCTCACGATGAGCCTGATCGTCGAGAGCGTTCCGCTCGCCGGCGGCGTGATCGGCACCGGCGGCGAGCTCGCCTGGCCTCGGCCAACGCGGCCCGGCGACACATTGCGCGTCGTCACTGAGGTGCTCGAGATCACGCCGTCGCGCTCGCGTCCCGACCGAGGCATGATCATTATGTGCTCCACGACACTCAATCAACATGAGGAGGCAGTGCAGGTGTTCACGCCGAAGGTCGTGGTGCAACGCCGCCAACTGGGCGCGTAATCGGGCTAGCCAAGGCAGGTGGATGGAGCGAGTCGAGTGCTTCCCGTTGCGCGCCCAAAACGAGCCATTGCCCACCGTGACCTTAATGTTATATGACTACTGTAGTCACGATCGAGGACGCTCATCATGCGTGAAATCCAGCTTCGGGCCGCGAAGGCGCGCCTATCTGCAGTCATTGAGAAGGCGGTCCGCGGCGAACCTGCGATCATTACCCGACATGGCAAACGAGAAGCGGTTATCTTGAGCTTCAAGGATTGGGAGCGGTTGTCGCAGGTACCATCCTTTGGCCGGCTTTTGATGTCTGCGCCTCTGAATCCAGAGGATCTGCCGAAGCGAAATCGCAAGCCGCTGCGCACGGCCAATCTCTAAAGGGCCCGTGTTCCTCGTCGACACTAACGTTATCTCGGTCACGTCACCGTCCCGCGAGGCGCCTGCTGAGCTGATCGGATGGATGGACGCGCAATCAGCATCGCTATTTTTATCCGCGGTAACGGTGGCGGAAATCGAAGATGGAATTGCCAAGACCCGGCGTGAAGGTGCGACGCGAAAGAGCCGGAATGTGGCAGCTTGGCTGCGAGCGGTGATTCATCTTTATGGCGACCGCATTCTCCCTTTTGATACGCCAGCGGCGCGGATCGCCGGAGTTTTGTCGGATCGGGCGCGTAGCCAAGGGCAAGCGCCCGGATTAAGCGATATCATCATTGCGGCAACAGCCAAGCACCACGGCTTGGTGGTCCTGTCGCGAAACACTCGCCATTTCGCACCTTTGGGCGTATCGGTGCTTGATCCCTATCATGTAATCCCGCCCGCATAGGGATGACGCTTCAAGGGAGTTCGGCGTGCCTGCGCTCAGAGCACGAAACGGCTCGCATCCGAATTCTTGGCGAGGTCGGCGACGCGCTCGCGCACGTAATTTGCGTCGATCGTGAAGGTCTCGCCCGCATGGTCGGACGCGGTGAATGAGATCTCGTCGAGCACGCGCTCGACGATCGTCTGAAGGCGACGCGCTCCGATATTCTCGACCGCGGCGTTCACCTCGAAG
>JAFBAK010000186.1 GCA_019247795.1 Hyphomicrobiales bacterium
TGAGCATGGGCAGATAATGGAAAAGCAAAGAACGCCATCGCAGAAGCCGAGATCAATATCAAGCGCATTAGTGCCTCCCTGATTTGCCTTCCAGACATTACCTTATTCGCTGTCTAATCAGAATAGCAAGCCCTCGAAATCTACCCCAATTTCGCGGCCCACCCAATTCCTGCGGCGATATTCATGAAATCAGACGATCTTGCTCGGACCGCAAATCGATCTTGTTCGATCCCGGATGCGGTGACACTCGCGCCCGGATATCGGGAAAGTGGGGTTGTGCTCAACAGGAACCACCGGAACCTCCCCGGATTGTGCTGATGGCTGAAGATTCGAGGTTTGGCTGCGCGAATGAGCAAGTCGGAGCGAATGGTCGCAGAGATCGAGGAAATGCTTGCCGTCCGCCTGCGTCCGCGCCATCCCGACGTCGATCGTGTCGGCATCGAGTGCGGCCCGCGAGGCTGGACATCTCGGGAAGTGAGCCTCGTCAAGTCCCCCAAGACGGCGACCCGCGTGAAAAAGGAAGAAATACTGGCGGAGGCCAACTTCATACTAGCCGAACTCCAGAAACATCTCGAGATCGTTGATCGGTAGTTTCCGATCAAGCTCCGCTCCACTGCGGCTCCCGCCAAGCGGCCGCACGCGTCGATGGGGCGGCCACACCGTCGAGAGCGGCCCCCCGCGCGCGGATCTTTTCCGTCGCCGAGCCTGTCACCGAGGAGACAGGTGTCACGGCGTCATTTTGATATTCGAGATGATGTCGCCTGGACGAAGGTCCGGCAATCCGGCGGCGAAACGAGACAGCTTCGCATTGCCGGTGCCCCGGGGTCAGCAAGGAAGAGATCGTCATGCATGGAACGTTTCCTCAGAAGCTCCCGCAGAGAATGCCGCTCCGCGAAGCCATCCGTCCCTGGACGACCCTCGGCACGTCCGTCGCTCTCGCCTCAATCCCGCTCGTGCTGGCGGCAGCGGTGGCGATATTGCGCTTCGGAAGCAAGGTCTCCCTAGGGAAGATCCTCGCAGTCTTGGTTTCAGCGACGAACGCAACGCCCATGTGAATGGCGGTCGCGGCCTGCTCGTCCTGGTTGCTCCGCGTTTTCGTGGGACCCGTTTGCCTTTCTCTTGAAACGCGGTCACTTCTCGCGAAGTGTGAGGGATTGCTGGGACGGGGTACCGGCGACAGGACGGTGCTTCTCAGCGCCCGTTTGCTTGGAATCTGGTGAACTGCTGCGTGCTCGGCGTAGATGCTGCACCCGGAGATATCGCAAGCGGTGGTGCCATCCCGCTGGCTTTGATCGGCAAAGTCATTCTTCCGGGGGATGAGCGCAGGCATCGGGGCGGGGTCTTGCACCACGTTTCTCGAGGGGGACTTTGCAGTTGTCGATCCGCTGCTCGTCTTTCCACTTCTCGCCGAGCCGTTCCTTTCCGGTCAGCCGCACCCCATCGGCCATCGACTTCTCCAGGGCGGAATTTGAAGCGAGGCTCGTCTCGTTCGCGGCTTCGGCTCGCACCAGAGCGCTCGCGAACAGACACAGCAAAATCGCTTGCGAGGCTACGTGGGGCATGAACGAAGACCGGCGCGCATCAGCATGAAACGATCCACGAATTTGGCGAAGCATGCGCTCCGTTTCTTGCCGTGAAATTCCATGCTCCAGTACGATGCCCATGCCGCTGCCACGTCGAGTTCTCCGACCGACTTGGACCTGAGAGCCTCACCGCTCTACGCCGCCCGTCCCGGCCAAGCTCGCAGCATTATTCTGACATGCCATGCAGCACAGGGGCCGTGGCGTGAAAGTGGCGAGCCACGAACGATGATGATGAGAACCATCGAATAGATTTGCGAACCGGCCCTAACACGGCTCCTAACGGTGCGCGTTGCGCGGGGTACGAGATAGTAAAAGATCGAAGAAGCCGACGTCAGTGGTCGCGGCGCCGATTCTTTTCCTTTGGCCCAAGAAAATCCGGCCAGTGGAGATCATCCTTGCGCTCGGCAAGCTCGAGCCAGCGTTGCGCCATCACCACCAGAAGTTCACGGTCGGCTGGATCTCCCGCCTTGCGTGACAATGCCAAGCATTGCGCCGCGCATCGGCGATAACTCTCCACGCTACTCATTACAACACCACCCTTCACGACGCTCACGCGCGTCGATCCCCGAGGCAGTCAGCCTAGGCTTCAACTTCGCAATCAGCAAGGAAAACCGCTGAGAGCACCATGACGTGTGCGCAAGGTTTAGGCGAACCGTCGTGTTGGGGCCGATATTGGAGAAGATGCTCACGCAAGATCCCGCTTCCCTCCGCTGTCCGGAGAAAGCGCTCGGTCCGCTCCTGCTTCGGAGAGGCAACCACCTCGTCCGGCGTGCTTAGCATCGTGAGGCTCTGCGTTGGGCATGTGTGACTCGACGACAGGATCACTGGGTGACTCGGACGACCCGATGCGTACCAGGATCGACGATTACGCGATGATTGCCGATAACTGCATAACTGTACGGACTCTGCCCCGGAACGGGATATACGGGAACGCTTTGCGGTAGGGGACGGCCGATCACCACTGGGCGTCCATAGGGGGCGCTAGCACGCTGCGGCAAAGTCCACCCGACAATCCCGCCGGGGGTTGCTCCACCCGTTTGTACGCTGCCTGTATTCTGGCCATAGCCACCAGACTGCGCTAGCAAAAACATAGCCATGGACAACGGCACCGCATATTTCATTGCAATCTCCATTGCGCTGGACTGCCATTTCCGACGAGTTGGTCAGCAAAAAGTTCCACAAGATTTCCGGGCGCAAAGCTCGAGCCCTGCCGGCTCCGGAAAGCGTGCGAGAGCCCGATATCGCTGGAACCTTAATGCCGATGCGACAATTCTCTGAAGAAAGGCCACGGGAGAGCGGTAAAATGAACCGGGTGGAGAGTTTGCGCCAGCACGCGCAAGTACTTCTCGGACTGGCAGAAACCTCGAGAGGAGAGGACCGTGCCTGCCTGGTTTCCGCTGCACGTGAATGGCTTCGGATCGCGGCGAAGCTAGAGACCGTGGAGCGACACTGGCCAAAAAAGAACGGGCAAAAAGTGTCCCGCCGACAGTAGCGCAACGCCACCGATTAAAAATCCAAAATTCGGCGTGTTAGGGAGAACGGCGGTCGAGACGTTGCATCATCCCAAAATGGTTCACGGACTCCCGCGTGGCTTTACTCAAACTCGAAGCGCAGAGATCGAGCCTAGGATTTCTTTCGTTGTGACAAGAGCGGTGGCGTAGTTCGGTAAATTGATGTCGAATGCAGCATGCATTTCTCTGTCTGAATAGTCGGCCGTCGCGTCCTTTACCACCGTCACCTGATAGCCGAGCTCGGCCGCGTATCGAACAGTCGCCTCGACGCAGGTATGTGCGATGAGTCCGATCACGATGAGCTGGTGGATGCCGTGTTTTTTCAACAGCAAATCCAAATCCGTGTTCGCGAAACCACTAGAGCACCAATGCTCCGAAGCGACAATCTCACCGGCATGGGGCTGAAACTCGCTGCGAATTTCGCCACCCCACGTGCCGTATTCGAAAGGCTTTCGCTCCCACGCCATCTTCTGAATAGGGGCGATGTATTTCCAAGTCTCATAATCGCCTGGTCGGTAACGGCGATGCAGCGCATAGAAGACTCGAAGCTGCGCCTTCCGCGCCTCGTTGAGGATTTGCAACATATGCGCTACGCAATCATTCGCTTTTGCAACAGCCCGAATGCGGTTCCATATTTTGCCTCCTTCGGAAATGAAATCGTTATACGGATCGATCACAAGAAGCCCAGTGAGCTCTCTGTCGTACTTCAAGTTTGTCATGGTCTCTCTTCGATAATCTTGTCGTCGCAGTCCTGTGTTGCTTGGCTTCAAGGCGCGCGATTTCTCTGCCGCCTTCCTCCGAAAGGTATGGCTAGGAAAGAGGCCAGAGAAGTTCAGTCGCCCTCGACCGCAATCATCATATCTTTGCTCATATCCACTGCGGATTGCCTGAGAGCGATAAGGGGCTGGTACTCTGGCGCGTTATACCAAGTATTCAAAGCCTCCATATCGGGAAACTCGAAGATGATTACCCGATCCGGCACCCAGTGTTTGGTCTCTAGAACCTTATGACTTCCTCTCGCCAGGGATCGACCTCCGTACTTGGCGACTAGCGGGCGAACTTTGTTGCCGTACTCCTGAAACTTGGCCGGATCAGTAATCGTATGCTCCACAACCAAATAAGCAGGCATGTTGGTCTCCTCTCGCGGTGCTTCATGGCGTAGGCGCGTAGCGGGTGAAGACAAAGTCGCGATCATTCGCAGGTCGGTGGCAGGGGAAGCACGTTTGATGCAGCTTCTCGTTGCCAGGTTTGCCGTTCGTAAAATCTGCGAATCCCCAGCCGCCGGACGCGACGTACTTTTTTGAATCCTTGACCATGAATTGGACATTGACCGCGGACCCAGCAAAGGTGGATTCGAGCCCGAGCCCGGGAAAACCGTCGGCTAGAACTTGGTTGTCTGCATCTGACGAATCTTCATTCCAATGCAGCGCGGCAATCATTGTGCCGTCCGGGAACGGGAGCCTTCCTTCCCGATAAGCCATCATCGCGATATCGTTCCCCAATTCGGCGCGCAGCTGCTTGAGTTTGCCTTCCGCTCCGGTCAGTCGCTTGACTGAGATCAAGTGCCAGTCGCGGTATCCGGCTGGAATTGTAACCCCGTAAATCGGCGAGGCGTTGCTCTCAGCCCGCGACTGTCCCTTGGATTTCGTAACGTATAAACTGCAAACGGTGATAGTTGTGCAAACACCTAAAACACCGAGAACCTGCCCAGTGGTCTGAAGCGCCGACGGATGGCGCGAGGGGAAGAAGCGCGTCATTCCCGGCCTCGGTCTTACAATTGAACTGACTTTGAATCGCCGCATAGCCTCGGATTGCAACTTTCCCTTCGCCGGCTCGAAATCGGAGAGGCTGCCGCCACCCTCGATGGCAGCCGCCATCACCGTGTAAGACGGGGGAGGCATCCGCCTCCCTCTTGGTGTTATTGACAGATCATCACGCGGAATTCGACCGCCATGACGACCCGCCTATCAGGCTATAATCGGCGACTTTGTTCCCTCGGTGACAGCCGATCGCCCCGTGAAAACCCGCTTGACGCTCCGAGATCCTCCAGTCAGCGTGCGCGGCACGGGAGGCCGAAGGCGCTATGACGAAACGATCGTTCGAAGAAATCATGCGGGCCGCAGGTAGGGCAGCGGCCAAGGTCAAGAAGGGCAGGTTGCCCTCGCTCAGCAATACGACAATCGCCGTAACGCTCGACCCGATAGAGCTTGGCGCGCTCGAGGTTTGGATATCCGATCAGCCCGACCCGAAGCCCAGCCGGCAAGAGGCGGTTCGAAGGCTGATCAACGAGGCGCTTAGGCATCATTAAGCGGAGAGTCTGTTCTCCGCCGTCCGTAGCAATCCGAGGTTATGCGGCGGTTCAAAGCAAGACCTATTGTAATATCGATCATCTATCGGTTGAAGATAGTCAAAGCTTTTTATTGACTTGAGGACAACATTTTGGCGGAAGGGGTGGGATTCGAACCCACGAGAGGCGTCAACCTCTGGCGGTTTTCAAGACCGCTGCCTTCAACCGCTCGGCCACCCTTCCGGATTTGGTGCCACGCCTAGGGCCCGTCGCAACGGCGGTCAAGTCGCGCTTGCCTCAGAAGCGCTGGGGGAGCAGGCGCTTTCAAGCAGAACGGGCGGCTATTAGAAATCGGCGACACAGCTAATACGGAAAGCCTTGCACTAACTTGAGATCGCGCGAAGATGTGGTCTCATAGAAGTCTCGCGCCACCGCACTTCTCGCCGAACGACGCCATCGATGAACCTTTCCTTTTTCGACGAGCGAGGCCCGATGGCTTATCGCGCCGATATCGACGGGCTACGGGCGCTTGCGGTTCTCGC
>JAFBAK010000197.1 GCA_019247795.1 Hyphomicrobiales bacterium
GCTCGAGCGCGAATGCGCCGCCGCGCTCTCTTCCGTGACAGGTTGGCCGAGATCACCAGAGGAATGTGATTACGATTACAATCAGCACTTGTTTCTTGGGCCGGAGCGCGTGCCGAACCCAAGGTTTCTGCTCCTCCGTCCTGGCAAATTCCTGATCGAAATGGATTGCGGGGCCGGCGCCTATAATCTGCTGAAGGCCTACGTCCTTTATGATGAAACGAAAT
Source organism: Hyphomicrobiales bacterium (assembly GCA_019247795.1). Classification (GTDB taxonomy): domain Bacteria; phylum Pseudomonadota; class Alphaproteobacteria; order Rhizobiales; family Beijerinckiaceae; genus GAS188. The sequence continues at coordinate 225 of JAFBAK010000197.1, forward strand.
CGCCCGCCGTCGCGAAGCTATTGCGGTTCCCCTACTTTCCGTTCGGCAGCTCGAGCGATCCGGATCATGTGCCGCCGGCCACTTGGAAGACGGTGCTGAGCGGCCGCGCTTTCAACCCTCGGCGCGGCGAGCTCATCGTCTTCGCCAAATTCCGCGGCTTGGGTGATTGCGGCATCTTCGCCCGTTATGTTCTCCTTAAGGATGAACCGGTCTTACGGGAGTTTCGCGTCAAGTCGGTGTGTGACAACCGTCTATTTTATGCCATCCATGGCGACGACCCGCCAAGTCCCAGGGGCTGGCGTAGGATTCCGGTGGAGGACCGGCGCCCCAAGCGGCGCTAGTGAGACTGCCGGACCTTGCGGAGATTACCGACTTTGGTGCATGGCTCTGATCGAGCAACAGAATATGGGAAACTCCGAAATCATGATCATGGACCGTGGGATTGCCGATGCCGGCGAGATCGACGAGGGTGCTCTGCCTGCATCGAGGCCGGGGCTTCTCGACCGCAGGTCGTTTCTTTTCGGCTCGGCCGCCGGTCTTAGCGCGCTCGGGCTCGCCGGTTGCGTGACATCCGACGGCATGAGCCGCGCCGAGGCGGAGAAGCTCTATGGACCGCTGCCCCAGGAGAAATTCCCGATCCCGGCGGTCGATGTCAGCAAGATCGATCCGAAATATTATCGCCGGACCGTGCGCTACGACAGCAATGAAGCGCCCGGCACGATCATCGTCGATCCCGGCAATTACTACGTCTACCGCGTCGAAGGCGACGGAAACGCCACCCGCTACGGCGCCAATGTCGGCCGCGAGGGGTTCCTGTGGAGCGGTAACGCGTATGTTGGGCGCAAGGCCGAATGGCCGATCTGGACGCCACCCAAGGAGATGATCCAGCGCCAGCCCGAGGCGCGCAAATATGCCGGCGGCATGCCCGGAGGTCTCGACAATCCGCTCGGTGCCCGCACGCTCTACCTTTATCAAAACGGCGTCTACACGCTCTACACGATCTACAGCACCAGCGACCCCGAGACGATCGGGAGCGGCATCACGAGCGGTTGTACCGGCCTCCTCAGCCAGGACATGATCGATCTCTATTCGCGAACGCCCGTCAAGACGAAGGTGGTCGTCCTCCCCGCATAGGTTCACAACAGGAAATCGCCGTGCGGATTCCGCGCGAGTTCGAGCTTCCGGGGGATGCAATCATACGCAAGGAAAGGCGGGCGGCTCGAACCGACACCGCCCAAGTCACTGTTGGCAACCTTTCAAGACGGCGGTAGCTAACAACATCCGCACACACATATCAGCGCGAGCTTGCTAATTCGGCCATGCCTCCTTCGCCAGGCAAATTAACACGCACAAGACGGCGTATGGGAGTTCCGTTTGCCGACAGTGACCCTCCGTTTTAGCGCACCATGCCGCTTGACTCACCTGGGCATCCGTTTTTGCCCCTAGGCCAGCCACCTGGAAATCGGACCGCGGCAACGGCGAACTTTGCTCGTGACCGAGTTCGCGCCTCAGCCTGGCGTCTCTGGGTATTTGGAGGTACTCAGGCTGGCTACTCGTCGACCTCACGAACCCCCCGAGCGATTGGCTACTCGCCTGCCATCATCATGGCCGCTTCCTAACGTCTTGCTTCTTGAATAAGAGCAGCGGCGACCACAACCGCTTAAATCAGAACACCCCTTTTATCGAACGTCCCGTTGCTTCGGCGATCCGAAGGGAAGCGCTTTTCCAAAAACCGGTTGTTCTCTAGCGAGTTGACCGGTGACCCTCTTACCGGCACTGTCGCGGCGTCGAAAGCAGAACCTTCTAGCCAGGGCGGGGACTATAGACCGCTGGGAGGTGATTTATGGTCGCACGGAAGACCCCTGTTAGCAGTATCGAGCTTGATGAGTTCGCGCGGGAATTGCGTGAGTTCGAGTCTTTACGTGCGAAGAGCTTGACCGCGGGCGCGAAAGAACGCGTCCGAATCGTCGGGGGGAAACATCCAAGAAGTCACCTCGAGAGCGCGCGTGATCAACCGTCGAGTAGTTCTTCCGTTCATTCGCACCAACGTGCAAAGGAAGGCTCGGCTAAGAAGGTCGATATCGATGACCTCGAGCGCCAGCTGCGCGAGCTTGCCTCCTCCGCACTTCGCAAATCCCAGGCGCCTGGCAAGAAAAGCGACCTGCGGGTTGGGCAAATCAAACAGTCAGGCGGGATCATCGGCCGATCAATCGAGTCAAGGGGGACGGGCGGGACGTCGCACCCCGGTCTTTTGCAACTCAGTTGGCGGCCCGTCATCCTTCGGACCTACGGCGAGCAAAGCCTGGTGTGGCGTTGTGCACGTTCGCTCGCTTTGCCTCTGCTCCTGCTCTCATTGGGGACAGGCGCGTTGGTGGTTTTCAGTCCAGATGGGGCGCTGAATACCCTCGACCGTTTACTCGAAGATGCACAAGCTCAGCAGGCGACGGCCGAAAATCAGATGCCGGCCCAAGAAGCGGCTGCTGGCCCCTCTTTTGACCGGCCTGGCCGGTCAAGCATGCTCGCAAAGGGTCGAGCCGCTGCGATAACTCCGCCCGTTGTCCCACTGGACGATGCGACGGGGCTTGCGCGTCCCCCTGCTTCGGTTGGCGGTCCCTCGGTGAGCGCCGGTTTGAGGTTCACAGATCACGATATATCTGAGCTAGTGCCGGTGGGCGTTGCGGGCGATGACCCGCCAATCCGTTTCTCACTTCCATCAACGAAGCAAACCCTTGACGGGGGTGCGGCGCCAGGTGCTGCTCCATCAGCTCAGGAGCAGGTTGTCGATGCAAGTAAGTCGCGAAATACAGACACGGAGCCCTCTGCCGAATCTTCGAAAGGCGAAGTTGGATTCGAGGCTCTTTCGCCGTTAACGCTTGATGCGGCGACGTCACAAGCCTCCATATCTCCGCCGACCGGTGAATTCTCGACATCGGATGCAGCGGCATTGTCTTCGTTTGCCATTGACTCTGGCGCTATAAATTCAAAGTCACCTGATAATGCTGTTGCCGAAAGTCCCGCATCGATCTCAGCTGGTTTGGCGGCGCTGGAGTCAAACAGACCTCTACCTTCAACGACGCCGAAAGAGGCGGGCTCCGTGTCGCCGGCTGGCCCATCGAACGAGCAGGAATCTGGCTCATCAAACGAGGCTTTTTCGGAGGCTCCCACGACGGTCGTGGCCGGTTTGGTCACGCCATCAGCGTCCGTGTCCTTGCTCCGTGTTACGCCCTCGCCGACACCGGATGCGACGGCAGCGACGCCGTTGGCGAACGATTCCGACAATGTGAAGCCGGGATCAACCAGTGACGCCAGGTCCCTGGATCCTGCCATAGAGTCGGCCACGTGGACGACGCCGGAAACAGGTACACGACCGACAACTTTGGACGAGTCGTCATCGTCTTTACTTGCTGGCAGATCGGTTGAAGCAAAAACTCACTCAGGTGATGCAGTTTCCGAAGCCCCGGCGTTGGAAGCGCCCGGGACGGTCGCCACAAATTCGGCGATGCCGCAAGCTTCCATGCCGCTACCCGCGATTGCGCCTTCGCCGACACCGACGACGTCACCTTCGGCTACTCCCAACCGGGTTGATTT
>JAFBAK010000222.1 GCA_019247795.1 Hyphomicrobiales bacterium
CGAACCCGTGCGCCCGTTCGGCATAAGAGCGGTTTCGTTTGATTTATCGGACGATGAAATCGACGTCAATGCGGGTCAAAGTCTGAAAAAAGGATGGCGTCTCATCCCAGCTGCCGCGCGGCGCCGCGGGCGCGCCTCTCTCGGATGAGTTTCCGGCGCCGCTCCATGATCTCGGCAAGCATTGCGTTGACTTCTCCGCCGAGAAGAAAAATCGCCGCGATCGTATAAAGGAATACGAGCGCGATCATCGCTGTGGCCAAACCTGCATAGGTCGAGACGTAGTTGCCCGAGAAGCTGTGCAGATAAGCCCCGAAGCCGATGCCTCCGGCGAGCCAGAGCGTCAAGGTTAGCAGGATACCGGGCGCGAGTCGATGAAGGGGAAGGGGTTGGGCCGGGAGCAGTCGATGCGCCACGATAAGCGCGCCGACCACAAGAACGCCCGTCACACCATAGCTCAAGAGCGTTACTTCGCGCGTGAACGGCTCGAGCGTCGGCACGTAGCGCAGAATGATGCTCCAGATGAGCGGGCCGAGCACGACGAGGAAAGCGAAAAGGAGCATCACAACGGCGGCAGCCAGGATATAAAGGATCGATTGGAGGCGCAGCACATACCAGGGCCGCTTCTCGACGCCGCCATAGGCGCGGTTGAGACCGATCCGCAGGCTTTCCACTCCGCTCGAAGCAAAATAGAAGGCCGCCAGCGTGCCGAGGGTGAGAAGGCCGTGATTGCGCTCGGTCAATACACGGGAGACCTCATTCGCGATGGGGTCGGCAACTTCAGTCGGCCAGGCAAGGAACAAGAGCTTCGCCGTTTCCTTGGCGAGCTCCTCGGAACCAAAAAATCCCGCAAGCGCCGTGACGACGATGAGAAAGGGAAAGAGAGAGGTCAACGCGGAAAGCGCGATATGGCTGGCGATAGCCCAGCTGTCATGGGCGAGGAAGCGGTTCGCGGTATCCACCACGAATTTGAGCGTCGACCTCATGAAGGGCGCTGATAGTCCATGATCGCGCACTCCTCCAAGGTCGGAAGTGCGGGAGGCGGCGCCGTGCGAGGTTCCCATGATCCGGTCGTGAAGCATTGGCAAAGTTCCTTGTCGGCGCCGTGACAATGCGGCTGCCTCCGACCTCCCTTCGCGTTTCCAACGTCCTCCCCGCGAAATCGTTCTTGTCTCGAAGGGCGGAAGAATGGCGGGTCGCTCGAAACCCGGTTTCTGTCCCATCTTCCAAGCTACACGAACCATTTAAATCATCATCATCAACTGCTTGCCAGTAAGTGATAAAGTAAAACATCATCCTCCAGGTGAGCTCTGTCGAGCCGGGATTTCGGTCCGCGCATACGGGGGTTGCCGTCGCGACAATGCGAGTGGCGTCACGCCGCCGCGCTGCTCACGCCAAGTCTCCGGTCGAGATAGGTTTCGACCGTCTCGATCAATTCATCCACCCTGTTCTCGAAGAAATGATTCGCACCCTCGATAATCGCATGCTCGATCTTGATGCCTTTTTGCGTTTTCACCTTCTCGATGATCGGCATCACCTCGGCGACAGGCGCGACCCGGTCCTCATCGCCATGCACGAACAGCCCCGAGGACGGACAGGGGGCGAGGAACGAGAAATCGAACCGGTTGGCCATCGGCGCGATCGAGATGAAGCCGTCGATCTCCGGCCGGCGCATCAGGAGCTGCATGCCGATCCAACATCCGAAGGAAACCCCGGCGATCCAGCATTTGCGGCTGTCGGCGTTGTTTGCCTGAAGCCAGTCGAGCGCTGCCGCCGCATCCGACAGCTCGCCTTGCCCGTAGTCGAAGCTGCCCTGACTTCGTCCGACGCCGCGAAAATTGAAACGAAGCACGGCGAAACCGCGATTGGCGAACGTGTAGTAGAGCTTGTAGACGATCTGATTGTTCATCGTCCCGCCAAGCTGCGGATGAGGGTGAAGCAAGAGCGCGACAGGGGAGCCCTTCTCTTTCGCCGGGTGGTAGCGTCCCTCGATGCGGCCGTCGGGGCCTGGAAAAATCACTTCCGGCATTTCGCTCTCATCCTTTTCGTCGCGCATTAAGAGCCGACGTCTTGACGCATGTCCGCTTGGACGCCTAGTTGCACGTAAGCGGCGGTGGGCGGCAGCACACCTTGCCCGCGGCACATCGGCTGGTGGAACGGGAAGGTCGCGCGAAGCTTGCGGCAGCCCGTCAGATAGGGCTCGCGTCTTATCGCTGCAACTGCCCGCCGCGCAAGCGTTTATGCGCGAAGATCGGGAGCTATTTCTCAGCCTGACGCTGTGGCTTGCGCCTTTTCGAGTGAGCATTGAGCTTTATGGACAGGATCTATCTAGACTGGAATGCGACCGCGCCCATCCGCGCCGAGGCGCTTGCGCGCATGGTGGGAACACTGGCCACGACCGCAAACCCCTCTTCCGTCCATGCCGAGGGGCGCAAGGCACGAAGCCTCGTCGAAACCGCGCGCCAGGAAGTCGCCCGCTTGGTGAACGCCAGTGAAACGGGCGTGATTTTCACGAGCGGCGGGACGGAGGCGATAAACTGCGCCCTCGATCCTCGATGGCGGGTAAATGCGGCAGCCGTCGAGTTTTCAAGAGCCCTGATCGGAAGCACCGAGCATGCGGCGGTGCTTGCCGGCGGGCGCTTCGACCCGAAGCTTCGTGCCTCGCTCCCGGTCGATCGAAACGGCCTCGTCGAATTCGAAGCGCTCGACCGGGCACTCGCCGCCACGACCGGGAGGGCGCTCGTCGCTGTGCAACTCGCAAACAACGAGACGGGTGTGTTGCAGCCGATCCCCGAGATCGGGCGGCTCGTGCATGCGCGCGGCGGCATATTGATCTGTGATGCGGTCCAGGCCGCCGGAAAGGTCGATCTCGACCTCACGGCCTTGGGCGCCGACGCCCTGATTCTGTCCTCGCACAAGATCGGCGGTCCGCAAGGCGTCGGCGCACTTGTCTTGCGCGATGAGGCGGTCGCGCCGGGCGATCCCCTGATTCGCGGGGGCGGCCAGGAGAGAGGGCATCGGGCAGGGACAGAAGCAGTCGCGGCAATCGCCGGTTTCGGGGCTGCCGCTGCTCTCGCGCAGAGCGAGCTTCACGAAACGGCCCGCTACGTCCGCGGATTGCGCGACCTGATCGAGCGTGAGCTTCTTGCGCGTCTTCCACGGGCCGTGTTCTTCGGCCGGACGGTCGAGAGGGTGCCCAATACCTCGTTGATCGGGCTTCCCGGCGCCCCGGCCGCAACCTTGCTCATGGCACTTGATCTTTCGGGCTTTGCCGTGTCATCGGGGTCGGCTTGCTCCTCCGGAAAGGTGAAGCGCTCCCACGTGCTCGACGCGATGGGCGTCGACCCGCATCTCGCTGAAAGTGCAATCCGGGTGAGCTTGGGGCGCGGGACGAGCGAAAAGGACGTCATTCGCTTCATCGAGGCCTTCGAAAAAGCCGTAAAATGTTTATATAAGAGGGCGACGGCGGCGTAAGCTGCAGTCTAACATTCAATCCGGCGGCCCTTGAAACCGCGCAGGAGAACGAAATGCCGGCTGTCCAGGAGACGGTCGATCGCGTGAGAGCGATCGACCTCGATCAATATAAATGGGGATTTTCGACCTCGATCGAAAGCGAGAAAGCGCCGAAGGGCCTTTCCGAGGAGGTCATCAGATTCATTTCCGGCAAGAAGGGCGAGCCGCAATGGCTGCTCGATTGGCGGTTCGAGGCGCTGCGCCGCTGGCGGACGCTCGAGGAGCCGAACTGGGCGCGTGTCCATCACCCGAAAATCGAGTATGACGAGCTCTATTATTACGCCGCTCCCAAGAAGGGCGGCGGTCCGGCATCGCTCGACGAGGTCGATCCGGAGCTGTTGAAGACCTTCGAGAAGCTCGGCATCCCGTTGAAGGAGCAGGCGGTTCTCGCCGGCGTCGAAGGTGCGCGCGTCGCCGTGGATGCGGTGTTCGATTCGGTGTCCGTCGCGACGACCTACAAGGAAGAACTCGCCAAGGCGGGTGTCATCTTCTGCTCGATCTCGGAAGCGGTACGCGAGCATCCGGATCTCGTGCGCAAATATCTCGGCTCGGTCGTTCCGGTCACGGACAATTTTTTCGCCACGTTGAACTCCGCCGTGTTCACCGATGGCTCCTTCGTCTACGTGCCGAAGGGTGTGCGCTGCCCCATGGAGCTCTCGACCTATTTCCGCATCAACGAGCAGAACACCGGCCAGTTCGAGCGCACCTTGATCATCGCCGACAAGGGCTCTTACGTGTCGTATCTCGAAGGCTGCACGGCCCCCAAGCGCGACGAGAACCAGCTTCACGCCGCCGTGGTCGAGCTCGTGGCGCTCGACGACGCCGAGATCAAGTATTCGACGGTCCAGAACTGGTTCCCGGGCGACAAGGAAGGCAAGGGCGGCATCTACAATTTCGTGACCAAACGTGGCGATTGTCGCGGCAAGAACTCGAAGATCTCTTGGACGCAGGTCGAGACAGGCTCGGCCATCACCTGGAAATATCCATCTTGCATCCTGCGCGGCGACAATTCACAAGGCGAGTTTTATTCGATCGCGGTCTCGAACGGCCATCAACAGGTGGATTCCGGCACCAAGATGCTGCATCTCGGCAAGAACACCGTGAGCCGCATCATTTCGAAAGGCATTGCGGCAGGCCGTTCCGACAACACCTATCGGGGCCTCGTCTCGGCCCATCGCAAAGCTGCAGGCGCGCGCAACTTCACCAATTGCGATTCGCTCCTGATCGGCCAGGAGTGCGGCGCCCATACGGTGCCTTATATCGAAAGCAAGAACGCAACGGCTGTCTTCGAGCACGAGGCCACCACGTCGAAGATCGCCGAGGACCAGCTCTTCTACTGCACGCAACGCGGCCTCAACGAAGAAGAAGCCGTGGCGTTGATCGTGAACGGATTCGTCAAGGACGTGCTGCAACAACTGCCGATGGAGTTCGCCGTCGAAGCACAAAAGCTGATCGCCGTCAGCCTCGAGGGCAGCGTGGGTTGATGCGGCTTCGGAACTGGGCGCCCGAAACCCCGAGGAGGGGCAAAGGGCGTTCGTCTTGTATCTTCAGGCTGAGATCGCGTTGAGGCGTTCCCCTTCGCGGCTCGCTTTCTTTCTTTTCAACGGAATAGGACATGCTCGAAATTCGCAATTTGCACGCCGAGATCGACGGGAAGCCGATCCTCAAAGGAGTGAGCCTTGCCGTGAAGCCGGGCGAAGTCGCCGCCATCATGGGCCCGAACGGCTCCGGCAAATCGACGCTCTCCTATGTCATCGCCGGGAAGGACGAATACGAGGTGACTGAGGGAGAGGTTCTCCTCGATGGTGAGAGCCTTCTCGGCATGGACCCTGACGAGCGCGCCGCGAAAGGGTTGTTCCTGGCTTTCCAGTACCCGCTCGAGATTCCGGGCGTTGCAACGATGACCTTTCTCAAGGCTGCGTTGAACGCGCAGCGAAAGAAGCGCGGCGAGGATGAGATCGCGCCTGCCGATTTCATTCGAAGCGTGAACCGCGCTGCTGACAAGCTCGGCATCTCGCGAGAGATGCTGCGCCGTGCGCTCAATGTCGGCTTCTCGGGCGGCGAGAAGAAGCGCATGGAAATCCTGCAGATGGCGCTTCTCGAGCCCAGAATGTGCGTCCTCGATGAAACCGACTCGGGCCTCGACATCGACGCGTTGCGGATCGTCGCCGAGGGCGTCAACTCGCTTCGCGCCAAGAACCGCGCCTTTCTCGTCATCACGCATTATCAGCGGCTGTTGTCCCATATTGTGCCGGACACGGTGCATGTGATGGCTGATGGACGGATCGCGAAATCGGGCGGTCCAGAGCTTGCGAACGAGCTCGAGGCGAAAGGCTATGCCGACTTCGCCGCGCGGCCGGCCGCTTAGCCATGACCGCGCTCACTCCCATCAGGACGAAGGCCGAAACGGCGCTCATGGCGCAATACGAGG
>JAFBAK010000303.1 GCA_019247795.1 Hyphomicrobiales bacterium
GCGCGCTTCAATCCAGATATGCAGACCTTCTATTTGCAGCTGAAGGCCAAGGGAAAAGACGGCAAATTGCCGATCATCGCGATCGCCCGAAAGCTCGTTGTGCTCGCCAACACCCTCATTAGTGCCGATCGAATCTGGATGCCAAAATCACCAGTTTTGGCTTGACAGCCAAGACAGATGCTCATCCGGCATCACTGCGTGATGCCACCTTCTCCCGCCCATAGGGCGGGAGAAGGAAAGCATCCCCTCTTCTCCCGCGCTCTTCGCGCGGGAGACGAAAGGTCGTCACCTACCGCGCTCAGGCGTGCGAAAGGGAGCGGCGGGTCTCCTGGTTTTGCTGTATAGGGGCCGCCGCATGCGTGGTGACTTCCGTCTGATGCGGCGATTTGTTCATCGGCTTGGCGATTACGCCTGTGACGAAACCGAGGAACAAAAAGGTGACGGCGAGGCCGTCAACGAATTTTTCCGAACGGGACATTTCAATAAAACCTTGGTTTAGCTTTGTCATCGAACGAGCCGCCGAGCCACCGCACCGTTCAGGCGCGTTCCATTCCTGTATTCCGTCAAGCGCGTCAGCGCCCGGGCAAAGTCGTCTCGAGGACAAGACCCGCGGGGCGGGCGCCTTATTCCCTCGCATCCGGCGCTCAAGAAAGATTGAATGACTCAAGGAATGGGGCTGACTTAAGGTAGCCAAACGGCCGGTTCACGGAAGTTCATCTCAAGTCTTGCCAGTTCTCAGGATGAACTCTGCGTGGTAAGTTGTTGAGAATGGATAAAACAAATCTACCGACCAGGGGAAGCAAAGGGGACACGCCATGGCCAACACACAAAGCGGTTCGCTCATCTTGTCCGACGCCGATCAGCGCGTGCAGTTGAGAAGAGCGGTCATTGCCAGCACGATCGGCACCGCCATCGAATGGTATGACTTCTTCCTCTACAGCGTGGTCACGGGTTTGGTCTTCGCGAAGCTCTTCTTTCCGAAGTCGGATCCGCTCGTCGGCACGCTCGAAGCCTTTGCGATCTACGCCGTCGGTTTCGTCGCGCGCCCGGTAGGCGCGGCGATTTTCGGCCATTACGGAGATCGCATCGGCCGAAAATCGACGCTCATCGCCACGCTCATGGTGATGGGCCTTGCGACTTTCGCCGTCGCGCTCGTGCCCACCTACGAAAGCATCGGCATCTGGGGCGCGATCATCCTCACCATCCTGCGCTTCATCCAGGGGGTGGGTGTAGGCGGCGAATGGGGCGGCTCGGTCCTCATGTCGATGGAATGGGCACGCTCGCATGACAGTCGCGGCTTCATCGCCTCTTGGCCGCAGTTCGGCGTACCTTGCGGCTTGTTCCTCGCCAATCTCGCGGTCCTGTCCGTGAGCCAGATCTCAGGCGCGGATTTCCTCACCTGGGGCTGGCGCATCCCGTTCCTGTTGAGCCTCATCCTCGTGGCCGTCGGCCTCTACATCCGGCTCGGCATTCTCGAGACGCCGGTCTTCACGAAGCTTGTCGCCGAAAACCGCATCGAGCGCACGCCGATCCTTCAGGTGATCCGCGAGCAACCGAAGACGATCATCCTGAGCGCCTTCGCGCGAATGGCCGAGCAGGCCCCGTTCTACATCTTCACGGCTTATGTGTTCGCCTATGGGGTCGGCACGCTCAAGCTCTCGCGCGACTTCCTGCTCGTCGCCGTGCTTGTCGCATCGGTCGTCTCCTTCTTCTCGATCCCGATCTGCGGCCATCTCTCCGATCGCTACGGCCGCAAGAAGGTGTATCTGACCGGGGCGATCCTCACCGGCATATTCGGCTTTATCTACTTCGCCATGCTCGGCACTGGGGTTTGGGCAGTGATCTTTCTTGCGATCGTGCTGTCGCTCGTCCCCCATGACATCATGTACGGGCCGCAAGCCGCCCTGATTGCCGAATCCTTCACCGGGCGCCTGCGCTACAGCGGAGCCTCGCTCGGCTATCAGCTCGCCTCGGTGATCGCCGGCGGCCCAGCGCCCTTGATCGCGGCCGCCCTTTACGAGCATTACCAGTCGCCCTACGCGATCGCCTTATACATCGCGGCGTGCGCGGTGCTCACCATCGTGGCGGTTGCGCTCATGTCGGATTACACCGGCAAGGCGATCGACGAGGAGAGGACGGCCCCGGCCGCGAGCGTCGTGTAGCCGTCCGGCGCGCCGCGAGCATAGACTTCAAGGCGGCTCGCGGCGGCGCCGGCTGCATTCTTCGATTTGCCGACCGATGCCGGTTTGAAGGTCCTGCCTGATTCGACTAGGCTTTGGCCGCCCCATGCGCCGATCGATCGCCACGGTCTCATTGAGCGGAACGCTGCCGGAAAAGCTCGAGGCGGCCGCAGCGGCGCGTTTCGATGCCGTCGAGATTTTCGAGAACGATCTTCTGTTCTTCGATGGCTCGGCGAAAGAAGCGCGACTTCTCGCGGATGATCGCGGGCTGGAAATCTGCCTCTTCCAGCCTTTCCGAGATTTCGAGGGCGTTCCGGACGATCTCTTCTTGCGCAATCTCGACCGGATCGAACGTAAATTCGATTTGATGCAAGAGCTCGGCGCCCCTCTCCTGCTCATCTGCTCCAATGTTGCCCAGAGCACCATCGATGACGACGAACGCATGGCCGCGCAACTTCGCCAAGGAGCCGAGCGGGCGGCGAAACGGGGGCTGCGCATAGGCTTCGAGGCCCTTGCCTGGGGTGCGCGCGTCAACACCTTTTCCCAGGCCTGGCGCTTGGTGGAGAAGGCCGCACACCCCCATCTCGGCTTGATCGTCGACAGCTTTCACACGCTCGCCATCAAGGATGATCCCGCCCCGATCGCAAAGCTCAAGGGCGATCGCATCTTCTTCGTGCAATTGGCCGACGCCCCGAACGCATCGATGGATCCTCTCTCCTTGAGCCGGCATTTTCGCTGCTTCCCGGGCCAAGGCGATCTCGACGTTCCGGGCTTCCTGGCCGCGGTTCTCGAATCCGGGTATTCGGGGCCGATCTCGCTCGAGATCTTCAACGACGATTTTCGCGCCGCTCCGACGCGGCAGACCGCGAGCGACGGGATGCGCTCCCTTCTTTTCGCCGAGGAGAGGACGCGCGAGCGGCTCATGGCCGCGCGGCCGGCGAGAGACGAGCCGCGCGCCGCCGGCAAAGCACGCAAGGCGCATGTGGAGCTTTTCGACCCGCCTCCCCTGCCGGAGTTCGCCGGCACGTCCTTCGTCGAATTCACCGCCGATGCGGATTCCAAGCTCGCGCTCGGCGCGCTCCTCGGGGAGCTGGGCTTTTCGCGGGCCGGGCAGCATCGCAGCAAGGATGTGGTGCTCTATCAGCAAGGCGGAATCAATCTCGTCGTGAATGCCGAGAGGGATTCCTTCGCGCATTCCTATTTCCTCATGCACGGCGCCTCGGTTTGCGCCATCGGGCTCAGTACCGATGACGAAATTCAGGCGGCGAGCCGCGCCGAGGCGTTCGGCGCGAAGCGTTACGAAGGGCGCGTCGGCCCAAACGAGCTTCACATCCCTGCCATTCGCGCTCCCGATGCCGGGCTCCTCTATTTCGTTGCCGACAATGGCAAGCCCGCCCACGCGCTCGACCAGGATTTCGCCTTGGAAGATTCCGTCAAGGGGTCAGGCTCCGATACCGGGCTGACCCGCATCGATCATATCGCCCAGGCGTTGCCGGAGGGCCAGCTCGATTCCTGGATACTCTTCTACCGTTCGGTGCTCGGCCTCGAGCCTGAAGCGCCCTTCGAGCTGCCCGACCCTTACGGGCTCGTGCATAGTCGGGCCGTCGCGAGCGCCAACCGCAGCTTGCGATTCCCGCTCAATGTCTCACAAAGCCGCAACACGGCGACGGCACGCTCCGTCTCGGCGCTCGCGGGAGCGGGTGTGCACCACATTGCCTTCGAGAGCGTCGATATTTTCACGACGGTGGAAAAGCTGCGGCAAAACGGGTTGCGGCTCCTCGCCATCCCGTCGAACTACTATGACGACCTTGCGGCTCGCTTCCCGCTCTCCGACGATTTCGTCGACAAGCTCCGCCTCAACGATCTCCTCTACGACAAGATCGGCGAAGGAGAATTGCTCCAGGCCTATACCGAGCCTTTCCAGGACCGCTTCTATTTCGAGGTCCTGCAGCGGAAGGCGGGTTACGACCTCTATGGCGCGCCCAATGCGCCCGTCCGCATGGCGGCGCTCGCGCAGCTGCGCCGGCGCAAGCCATACGCCTGAAGCGGGAAGTTCCGATCTCAGCTTTGCTGCGCGGGCAGCAGCGTGATCGGTATCTCGCGCAGGATCTCGGAGAGAATCTTCAACACGGCGGGATTCACCGCCAGCAAGGTGCGGGCGCCGTCCACGATGTGGATATCGCCTCGCCACGCGGCCGCGACCTTGCGCGATGTCTCGATGACGTGCAGCCGCACATCGGCGGGAACGCGCGGCAGATGATCGGAAAGTCCGACCGCGATCAGATCCGAAACATGTTCGCCCTCGATCGCGGCGACGCGCATCGCGGCGCGCACACCCGTGTCGAAGGCGATCATCACCGTCTTTCGCCCGATGCGGCGCGCGGCATCGCGGAGCGCCGTGACGAGCGGCTCGTCCAGGGCCCGGTCATCGAGGTTGATCGTCACCTGCGCCTTCACCGGGCGGTAGCCGATGGCGTCGAGCCATATGGCGAGCGGCGCCAAGGTGACATCGCCGCCAAGATGGCCAGGGACGAGCACGACCGGCTTTCCGTCGCCGTAGCGGATGTCGTGACCTCTATAGACGGGATCGGCGGAATTGAGGATGAGCTCGGCGACAGCCCGCATCGATGCGTATGGCCAGAAGAACGGCAGGCCGAAAGTGCCAAGCGTCTCGCCGATGAAGCGGCCGGCTTTGTCGAAGCTCGAGCGTCGAAAATGGCTTTGCGTCCGCCGCTCCCCGCCACGCGCGCTTTTATCCGGCATTCGCCCTCGCCTCTTGACGCTTCCCTTCGTCCGCTTGCGGCTTCTTTGCCTCGACGAGGAAATCCACGATGAGCGACGCGCATTCTTCGGTCGCTTCCCAGAGGGCGCGGTGCGCGAGGCCAGGCAGGATCACGAGGCGAGAATCCGGGATGAGCTTCGCGAGGATCTTCGCATTGCCGGGCGGGATCAGCCGGTCCTGGTCTCCGGTGAGGACGAGTGTCGGCGCGCGAAGATCAGGGAGCGCGCGAGACGAGTCGAAATCGACGAAGGCTTGAAATTGCAGATCCGCCGCATGAAGCGGCGTGGGTTCGGCGATCTCACGAAGCATCTGCTCGTCGACGCGCTCGCGGTTTTGCGCGAGATAAGCGGGCGCGTAGGTGACCGTCGCGATACGCTCCGCCGCTTCATGCGCAGAAAGCCCCACGAGACTGCGCATCACGGAAATGACGGCAGGCCCGGCATAGACGGTGCGTGGGCCACCGCACAATGTCGCGCACAAGACGAGCTTGTGGACACGCTCGGGGTAACGGCAGGCCAGCTCTTGCGCCACCGCACCGCCCATCGAATATCCGAGCACATGAGCGCGGGGAACGTTCAGGAAGTCGAGCAGGCCGCAAACGTCCTTTGCGATGTTCGCGAGCGCGTAGCCCGAAGTCGGCTTGTCGCTCATGCCCGTCCCTCGATTGTCGAACAAGACGAGCGTGAAGCGCCGGGCAAGCGCCGTGATGAACTCCGACGGCCAGGCGCGTGAATTCAGGCGATACCCCATGACGAGGACGAGCGGCGGACCCGAGCCTCGAATTTCGTAGGCGAGTTGGATGCCGTTCACATGCGCGCGGCGCAGCGTCATCGGGCGGCGAGCCAGCCGGCAATCTCCTCGCGCAGCTTTTCCTGCGAACGGGCGACGAGAATGCCGATATGGCCACCTTTCACGGACGATTCCGAATAATCCTTCGTGCCCACGACTTTCCGAAGGGCGCGGCTCGAAGGCGCCGGGATGATGTGGTCGGTTTCGCTGAAGATGTTGAGCACAGGCATGGTGAGGTTCTTGAGCTCCACCTTTTGGTCCCCGACCACCAGCTCGCCTTTCACGAGCTTGTTGTCCTGATAGAGGTCCTTCAGCCACTGGCGAGCCGCCTCGCCGGGATGGGCCGGGCGATCGGCGAGCCACTTCTCCATGCGCAGGAAGTTCAAGAATTTCTCTCGATCCTGCCCGACATCCAAAAGCGTGAGATTGTATTTCGCGAGGCTGCGGAAGGGTGTCATCATCGAGAACATGGCCCCCCCGATCTCGCCCGGGATATTCCCCATCGCATCGATCAGACGGTCCACATCCTCATGCGTGAGGCCACGCATCCAGACATTCATGAAACCCTGCTCGAGACGTTCTTGCGCTTGATCGGCATGGAAATCGACCGGCGTCACCAAGGTGACGAGGTTGCGCACCTTGTCCTGATGCAAGGCGGCGTAGAGCAAAGACATCACGCCTCCTTGGCAAATGCCGAGGAGATTGACTTTGTCGACCTGCTCCCGCTTGCGGATCACATCGACGAAGCCGTCCATATAGATGTTCACGAGGTCGCTGAAATCATCATAGCGATCGGCCGGCGTCGGGTGCCCCCAATCGAGCACGTAAAGCTCGCATCCCGCTTCGGCGAGATTGCGCACGAACGAGCGATCCTCCTGAAGGTCGAGGATCGTCCAGCGTCCGACGAGCGCATAAACGACGAAGACCGGCGTTGCCACGCGCCGAGGTCCTTCGAGCGCAATCCGGTAGAGCACGCGTCCGCCAATTCGCGCGATCTCCTCACGCGGCGTCTGAGCGAGACGCACATCCTCGTCGTGCACTTGCGCCAAAAGGCTCGAAGCCTTCGCGGCGCGCTCGCTGAACTGGCTCAATTCCGCGAAAGGGGAAATCTGGGCAAAGGCGTTGCTCATCGGCGGGCACTCCTTCGCGGGGTTCGAGGCTTGTCAGAAGGATTGGCAAGAGGCTTGGCAAGACGCTTGGCAAGACGCTTGGCAAGACGCTTGGCAGAAGGCTTTCTCCCGTCGCGTGGCGGGGCTTGTGCTGCTGCGGTCTCGCGCGCACGCCCTCTTTTGCTCGACGCCGGTGTTGCTCCGTCGACTTTTTGCCGGAGCGCAACGAGTTCGCGCCGAAGCTCGTGCAGGCGCTGGTAGATGTCGTCGAGCTCCGGGCGGGTCGGCCCGTCGACCGCCTTCGCCAATTGTTCGAAATAGCGGCGCGTCTCCAGCCGTTGACGAATGGCGGCGCGTAAATAGCGCTGCTGCAGCTCGGCGAATTCGGACGAGCGGTTGAACTCCATGAGCGTGCGATCGAGCGTGTTGTTCCACAACTCCAGCGCTTCGCTCGCGCTGTCGAAGCTCTTCCCCTCGCCTCGGGTTCGCGCCGCCTCGCTTTCGAATCTCCGGCAGGCCTCAATCCAGATCGGGGCAGCGACGCGGAAATACTGCTGGAGCACGGCCGTCAGCTCCAGCGCCGGCTCTATGGAGGGCAGGGATTTAAGCCCCATACCCGGCATGTCGGCGAGCTCGGGAAATCCCGCCATCTCGCGCAGGCCATCGGAAAGGGGTGCGAGGTTTTCGAGCATTCGGTCCGGGTGGGTCCAGAGCTTGGCCGCGGCTTCGGCGACGGGCGTCGCGCGCGACCGAACCGCCGAATCGAGCGCCCCGTACCAGGAGAGCCAAGGGCTCATCGCGCTCTTCCACGATTCGTTCAATCCGGCGAGTTGATCCGTCGGAGCTTCGCTCTTTTCCGGCGTTGCGCTCGCCTCGGCGGGTGGGATGCTTGCCTTTCTGGCGCCCTTCATAGCGCACCCGCTCTTTCACGAAGCACGAACTTCTGGATCTTCCCCGTCGAGGTCTTCGGCAACGAGCCGTAGATCAGGGTCTTCGGCACCTTGAAGCGCGCCATGCGAGCACGGCAAAAGGCGATGAGCTCCGCATCATGCGGCGCGTCGGCGCCAGGCTTGAGCTCGAGAAACGCGCAAGGCGTCTCTCCCCAAGTCGGATCGGGTCGAGCGACGACGGCAGCCAGCATGATCGCGGGGTGCTGGGTGAGAACCTCCTCGACCTCGAGGCTCGAGATGTTCTCGCCGCCCGAGATGATGATGTCCTTCGAGCGGTCCTTGATCTCGATCGCCCCATCGGGATGCCAGACCGCAAGGTCCCCCGAGAGGCACCAGCCGTCCACGAGGGTCTTTGCCGTCGCGGCCTCGTTCTTGAGATAGCCTTTCATCACGGTGTTGCTGCGAACCATGATCTCGCCGACGCTCGCACCATCGCGCGGCACCGCTTGCATCGTTTGCGGGTCGGCGACCATGACCGCCTCGACCATCGGATACGCGACACCTTGCCGGGCCATGCGGGCGAAGCGATCTTCCGACGGCAGCTCATCCCATTCGGGCTGGAACACGCAAGATGTGGCTGGCCCGTACGTTTCCGTCGCGCCGTAAAGATGGGTGACGCGAAAGCCGATCGCCTCCATCGCGCGGAAGACCGAGGATGGCGGCGCCGCGCCTCCCGTGGCGATGGTGACCTTGTGATCGAAGGGCACACGCTGCTCGGCCGGCGCATGCGCCAGCATGTTGAGCACGATCGGCGCACCGCAAAGATGGCTTACCTTGTGCTTGGCGATGAGCTGGAAGATGGTCGCCGGATCGACCTTGCGCAGACAGATCTGCGTGCCCCCCGCAGCGACGAGGGCCCAAGGGTAGGACCAGCCGCAGCAATGAAACATCGGCAGTGTCCAAAGATAGACGCTGTCGAAAGTGAGGCCGAAGCTGAAGCCGTTGCCGAGAGCCGAAAGATAGGCGCCGCGATGGCTGTACACCACTCCCTTGGGGTCGCCCGTGGTGCCTGAGGTATAGAGAAGACAAAGCGATTGCCACTCATCGGCAATGCCCGGCCAATCGAACTGCGGATCGCCTTCGGCGAGCACCTCCTCGTAACGAAGCGCCTCGGCCGGCGCGCTCGTCGTCCATGGCCCCTCGATGTCGATGACGATGATCTCGTGATCGACCTTCTCGAGCGCCGCGGCCACGAGCGCTGCATATTCGCGGTCCACGATGATGACCTTCGCACCTCCGTGATTGAGCGAGAACGCGATATTGGCGGCGTCGAGCCGCGTGTTGAGCGGGTTGAGGACGGCGCCGAGCATCGGCACGCCGTAAAAGGCCTCGATGAGCTCGGGGATATTCGAAGCGATGATCGCCACGGTGTCGAGGTGACCGACGCCGAGATTGGCGAGGCCCGAGGCGAGACGCACGCAGCGTTCGTAAAGTTGCGGATAAGTGAAACGCCGATCGCCATCGATGACGGCGACCTTGCTCGGGAAGGCGCTCGCCGCGCGCGAGAGGAAGCTCACCGGGGAGAGCGGCACGAAATTCGCGGGATTGGCTTCGAGCCCAATCTCGAAGGCGTTCAAGCCTTGCAAGTTCATCGTATCCTCCGTCATCGCGGCGCTCGCGAGCGCGCCTGAATTGCGTTCTCCCTCACCACCCCCGTTTCCGACCCTCGCCGGCAGCTCCCCTTTCATAGCGACGAGACCAGATGGCCGCCGTCGACGACGACGACGCTTCCGGTCATGTAGGAGCCAGCTCGCGAGGCCAGCAGCAGCAGCGGCCCTTCGAGCTCACGAAGCTCGCCGAGGCGTCGTTGTGGCACCCGCTTGACCAGCGCCTTACCGGCATCGCTGTTGAAGAACTCATCATTGAGCTCGGTCTCGAAATAGCCCGGAGCCAGCGCGTTGACCCGGATGCCGTGACGCGCCCATTCGAGAGCAAGCGCTTTCGTCATCTGCACCACGCCCGCCTTCGAAATCGCGTAAGGAGCGACCGCGCCGGCGACCCGCAAGCCGAGGATCGATGCGATGTTGACGATCGAGCCGCCGGTCTTCGCCGCCGCCATGCGCCTGCCCGTCGCCTGAGCGGTGAGCCACACCCCTTTGAGGTTGGTGTCGATGACCTTGTCCCAATCCTTCTCGGCCTGGTCGAGAGCGGGCTTGGCTTGCGTGACCCCGGCATTGTTCACGAGAACTTCGATCGGCCCGAACTTGGCCTGTGCGCTCTCGAGTCCCGATTCGATGCTCTCGAGCGCGGTCACGTCCATGACGACGCTGTGGGCCGTTCCTTTCGCGGCGCCGATCTCCTCGACCGTTTTCGCAAGCGCCTCGGCTCGTCGTGCCGCGACGGTCACCCTCGCGCCACGGCTTGCGAGAAAGGCCGCGAAATATCGTCCGAGCCCGCTCGACCCGCCGGTGACGAGCACATGCTTGTCGTCGAGCGAAAAAGGATCGGTCATGAGAGGCTCCTCTCACAGCTTCGCACTCTTTCGCTCTCGCTTTCGCCTAAGCCGCTCATGCGCGCACCCGTCGCCAAGCGAGAATCGAGCGGCCCAAAGTCCCGTCGAGGTAGCTTTTGTAAGGCGCGGTCGTGATCTCGAGCATGTCGCCTTCGAGGATGAAGTGACGGATCTGATCGGTGCCCGTCCAAGCCTGGTTCCAGGAGGTGTCGATGTGATGCACGACCACATTCGTTCCGAGCGAAAAGGTGCCCGCGTACGCAACCATGGTGCCAAGCAGCTGCACGCCTTCCTCGTCGGTCGGCACCACATCGCGCGGCGCCATGCGGTCATGGCGGACGAAGATCGCGTACATCCGGCCGTCCGGCGCATAGCCGATATAGCCGTCGGGATTTTCGCCGAATTGATCGTGCCGATGGCCGTCGGAGAGACGCTCGCGAACATAGGAGAGGAGCCTCCAGGTGCCGAGCACGGGGCAGTCGGGCGGAGGCAGACCGCGCTTCACCGACGCCAAAATCTCCGCGTCTGTCAGCAACTCGACCTCCCGTTCTGCCGGCCTCGTTCGGGCGACATCGTCTCTCGACCCTCGCCCTGCATGGCCGATCTCATCCGCGAGGAACCCTGCTCCTCTCAAACCCGATCGGACGAACGATCCCCTTTCGATGATCATGCATCGAAGAACACCGTCTCGCGCTCTCCTTGTAGATGGATGTCGAAAGTATAGACGATGTTGCCGCCACGCTCCGAGCGCGGCGCGACCAAGGTCTTGCGCCGCTCCGCCTGCTCGATGATGTTCAGCACGGGGTCCTCGGCATTTGCCGCTTCCTCATCGCCGAAATACATGCGAGTCGCGAGGCCGATATTGATGCCGCGCGAGGCGAGCCAGAAATTGATGTGGGGCGCCATGCGACGGCGGTTCTTCCGACCCACGACCGAGCCTGGTTTGATCGTTCGAATCGTATAGACGCCAGTCGCGAAATCGGTTCCCGTGCGCGCCCATCCGCGGAAGCTCTTGTCGAGGGTGCCGCGCTGGCTGTCGGCGGGATGGTTGTATCGGCCCGCGGCATTCGCCTGCCAGGTCTCGACCAGCACGTCTCTCGTCGCATGGCCGGCACCGTCGAAAATCCGCCCTTCGATCGTGATGCGTTCACCCGGGACGTCCGGCCCGGCGATGTCGCCGCCGAAATTATTCTCAAAGATGTCGAACCCGGCTTGCTTCGGAATGAGGCCGATATGCACATAAGGCCCCGCGGTCTGCGAAGGGGTTTCGGGCAGGTACGCCAATCCGAAAGGAGGCCTTTGCATCTCAGCTTCCCTGAAGCTTGTTCTCGAACAAGGTCTGGCGGCTGCCGCGCAAGACGATGTCGAAACGATAGGCCAGGCATTCGAGCGGCAAGGCGGCATTGAGATCGAGCCGCGCGATCAAACGCTCGGCCGCCGTCTTGTCGGGAACGGTAGCGATGATCGAGTCATGAGGGATGAGCGGATCGCCCTCGAAATACATTTGCGTGATGAGCCGCTGCACGAATGCGGTGCCAAAGACCGAAAAATGGATGTGGGCGGGCCGCCAACTGTTCACGTAATTGCGAAACGGATACGCGCCGGGCTTCACTGTGCGAAAGAAATAATAGCCGCGCTCGTCGGTGATCATCCGGCCACAACCGCCGAAATTGGGGTCGATCGGCGCGATGTAAGTGTCGTTGCGATGCCGGTATCGGCCGCCGGCATTGGCTTGCCATACCTCCACGAGAGTGCCCGCAAGGGGTGTGCCATTGCCGTCGAGCACGTATCCATGCACGATGATCTGCTCGCCGATCGGTTCCCCATCATGCGCGTAGTTGCGCAAAAGATCGTTGTCGAGCGGGCCGAGTTCGTCCGGCGAGAAGGTCGGCCCAGTGACTTCCGAAAGCGAGTTCTGGAGCGACCACAAGGGAATGCGCGGCGAGCGCAGGACGCTCGTCTTGTAGACGGGCGTATGAGCAGGAGGATGTATGCCACGATCGCGCTGGTGGAATTCGGCGTCCGGCATCGAGCGGCCGGTTTCACCGGAGCGGCGCGCCATTCGGCCCTTTTGCCCGTCCCGATCGAGCTGTGGCCATTCGCTCCCGGCACCGCGGAACGAAAAAGGGGCAGCAACCTTAACGCCCGGCGCTTCGCTCAAAGAGGCCTTATTGGCCTTCGCACGTCGGGCCTTGGACGGCACGGGCTTCGAGGGCCCAACCTTGCTCGACCCGATTTGGGAGCCCTTGAACGATGAACCCTTGACCGCGGAAGCCTTGCGCATCGAACCTCCCGGCTACGACCGAGCGAGACCCGTTGGTGCGGTGCTCGTGCCTCCTGCGAGACTTTCCGCCCGCAAGCGCTCGTAATCTCCCTGGCTCATGGGGACGGCAGCGTCGTTGCCGAGGTCATCGAGATGGATGCGGTAGGTTTCCCGGGCACTCCACGCCGCCAAGGCCGCGATGATGGTGATGCCGAACGCAAGGGCGCCGATCTTCAGCGGAACATCCGTCGAGCCGGGAGGCGCGACCGAAGCGAACAACGCCGGCAGCAGCGCCGTGATCATCGTCCCGATGTTTTGCGCGATCGCCATCGCCGTGACACGCGTGCGCGTCGGGAAAAGTTCCGGGTAGAAGCTCGGGAA
>JAFBAK010000355.1 GCA_019247795.1 Hyphomicrobiales bacterium
GAGGCCGCGTTGCCGATATCGACCTGCCCGCAGGCGATATCATGGGCTCGCCCGTCGAGCGCGGTCGATTTCGTCAATCCGGTGATGGCGTGCTTGGTCGAAGTGTAGGGGGCAGAGTTGGGCCGCGGCGTATGCGCCGAGATCGAGCCGTTATTGATGATGCGGCCACCGCGCGGCGATTGGGCCTTCATGATCTTGATCGCCTCTTGGGTGCACAGGAAGGGGCCCGTGAGATTGGTGTCGACGACCTTCTTCCATTGCTCATAGGTGAGGTCCTCCATCGGTACGGGCGGCGCGCCCATGCCGGCATTGTTGAAGAGGACATCGAGCCGCCCGAACGCTTCCTTCGTTTTCGCGAAAAGGGCCTGCACCGAACCATGATCGGTGACATCCGCCGGCACCACGAGGGATTTCCCGCCGAAAGCCTTGCCTTGGGCCGCCGTCGCCTCGAGCGCTTCCTTACGCCGACCTGCGAGCACGACCGTGTAGCCAGCCTTCATCAGCCCGAGCGCCGTCGCCCGGCCGACGCCGCTGCTCGCGCCCGTCACGAGCGCGATCTTTTCCTGTGACGCCATGGATTCGTGCCTTCCTCAACTGTTCCAAGCCGGCTCTCATTAGAGCATGCCGGCTTTGAATGAAATCGCCATCGCGCACTGAATTTCGGGACAGCGCATCATCGCGTGCTGGAAGCGCGGGCACGTTCCGAATGAATGCCCTGGCGAGCTGCGGGCGCCGCGGCAGGAAGGTGCAATGAGTGGTCAGGCGTCGACGACCTGCGGGATTTTGTCGGCGGGGGGCGTGTTGCGCGAGCGCGCAAGCCGCACGATTCCGTCGATGACGACCATGCCGATGCCGGGGATATCGCCTAGCTCGATCGCCTCGCTCACTGTCTTGCCGGCCGAATGCTGCGGACGGTCGATGAAAACGAAATCGGCTGGTTTTCCCGCCGCGATCAATCCGCCGTCGAGCTTGCGGATTTTCGCCGTGTTTCCAGTCGCGAGCGCGATCGCCTCGCCGGCCGTGAGGTTGCCGAAGCTCGAGAGGAAGACGAGCGTGCGCAGGATTCCGAGGGGTTGCACGCCCGAGCCTGCCGGTGCGTCCGTGCCGAGGATCACCTTGTGCAAGAGACCGAGGCCCTTGGCCGCATCGAGCGCGATGAGGGCTGCACGCTCATTGCCGTTGTGGACGATCTCGATCGCGCCTCTCGCTTGCTCGCACAACGCACAGATGCAGCCCTTGGGCAGGGCCGTATGCCCGCCATTGATATGGCTGATCACGTCGGGGTCGGCCTCGAGCACGACCTCACGGCTGATCAGGTTCGAGCCCGGGATGGACGGCCCGCCCGTGTGGATGATCGTCTCGATGCCGTGCTTTCGTGCCCATTGGACATGCTTTCTCGCCTCCGGCCCGGTGTTCACCGTGCCGAGGCCGATCTCGCCGATACGCCGCACCCCGGCCGCGGCGAGCTCGGCATAGTCCTCTTCGGTCATCACGCTTTCGGGCACGGGTGCGCCGGCAAGCACTTTGGCGCCGAGGGGATGAAAATTCGAGAAAGCTCGCTCGGCCGCAATGGCGAGCGATTTGACGCCCAGCCGATCCTTGGGCCTCCCGGGCAGATGAACCTCGCCGGCAGAGACGAAGCTCGTGACCCCGCCATGCACACAGCTTTCGATCCAGCCGAGCTGATTTTGCCGAGGCGTCCAGTCGCCGAAGGCCGGATGGCAATGGCTGTCGATCAGGCCTGGGGCAAGGGCCGATCCCTTGGCATCGATCGTAAGATCGGCTTCCTGCGTGTCGAGGTCCTTCTCCCGCCCGACGCCGCTGATGCGCCCGTCGATCGCGACAATCGTGTCGGCATCGAGCACCGGCTGGGATAATTCGCCCGAAAACAGCGTCGAAATATTGCGCAGGACAAGCTTGCCCTTCATCGGGCCGCCGGCCACCTCGACCGCCATGTTCTTCTCCTGAGTTCCTTGTTGATCGCAAGATGATGGCCGGATGTGCAAAACCTGACAAGGCAGGCCGCGGAGAAACCGATCATCGCCCTCGCATGGGCGGGCGGCCGCCGCGCATATGCTGCATTGCACAGACGGCCAAGTTTGATTACCTCTCTGATGTGGCTTGCTTTCTGGATTCCGGAAGATGACCGACACCGCGACCCGTTCACGCCCGCTTTCGCCGCATCTTCAGGTGTATCGCTGGCCGATCACCATGGTGATGTCGATCGCGCACCGCATCACCGGCGCCGCACTTTATTTCGGCACCCTTTTGCTCGTGTTCCTGCTCCTTTCCGCCGCGGCGGGCGAGGGCAGCTATTACAAGGCGAGCGTCCTCTTCGGCTCGGTGCCCGGACAGATCGTGCTGTTCGGCTACACCTTCGCGCTCCTCCACCACATGCTTGGCGGGATTAGGCATTTCATCTGGGACACGGGCAGGGGGATGGAGCCGGGGACGCGAGAGGCGCTGGCCTGGGCCAATCTCGCGGGCTCGGTCGTGCTGACCATCATCATCTGGGCCGTGGCTCTCGCCTTTCGCTGAACATGCGGCCTCGACAGGAGCAAAGGACGCCATGACGACCACGACCAGCATGCGCACGCCCTTCGCTCGAGTGAGAGGGCTCGGCTCGGCAAAGAGCGGCACCTCTCACTTTTGGCACCAGCGCCTCACCGGCCTTGCCAATATCGGGCTTGCCATCGGTCTCATCGTCATCGTGCTGACGCTCATCGGGAAGCCTTATGCCGAGGCCATCACATTCATCTCGCGCCCGCTTGTCTCGCTCACCCTTCTCGCTGGCGTGATCTCGGCCACGATCCATATGCGTATCGGCATGCAGGTCATCATCGAGGATTATGTGCACGGCGAGCTTCTCAAGGTTTTGGCAATTCTCGCCAACACCTTCTTTGCCTTCGCCGTCGCGATCTCGGCCGTCTATGCGATCTTGAAGTTCGGCATCGCGCGGCTGCTCACCTGAGGAATACGACCATGGCGACCAACGGCAAGGGGAACGGAGCAGCGGCGCCGGCGCAAAACGGCAAGGCCTATCCGATCACGGACCATTCCTTCGATGTGGTGGTCGTCGGTGCGGGCGGCGCGGGGTTGCGCGCGACGGTCGGTTGCGCGGAAGCGGGCCTCAAGACGGCCTGCATCACCAAAGTCTTCCCGACACGCTCGCACACGGTCGCGGCACAAGGCGGCATCTCCGCCGCGCTCGGCAACATGCACCCTGACGATTGGCGCTGGCATATGTACGACACCGTCAAAGGGTCGGACTGGCTCGGCGATCAGGACGCGATCGAATATCTGGTGCGTAACGCGCCGGAAGCCGTCTACGAGCTCGAGCATTGGGGCGTGCCGTTCTCGCGCACCGAGGATGGCCGGATTTTCCAGCGCCCCTTCGGCGGAATGACCAAGGATTTCGGCCATGGCGGACAGGCACAGCGCACATGCGCTGCGGCCGACCGGACCGGCCACGCGATCCTGCATACGCTTTACGGGCAGGCGGTGCGGGAACGCAGCCAGTTCTTCATCGAATATTTCGCCATCGACCTCATCATGGATCAGGACGGGCATTGTCGTGGCGTCGTGGCTCTGAAGCTCGACGATGGCACCGTCCATCGCTTCCGCGCCAAAATGACGGTGTTGGCGACGGGCGGCTATGGCCGCGCTTATTTCTCCGCGACCTCTGCCCATACCTGCACCGGCGATGGGAGCGCCATGGCGTTGCGCGCCGGGCTGCCGCTTCAGGACATGGAGTTCGTGCAGTTTCATCCGACGGGGATTTACGGCGCGGGATGCTTGATCACCGAAGGCGCGCGAGGGGAGGGTGGATATCTCACCAACGCCGAGGGCGAGCGCTTCATGGAGCGCTATGCGCCCTCGGCCAAGGATCTCGCCTCGCGCGATGTCGTTTCACGCTCGATGACGATCGAGATCCGCGAAGGCCGGGGTGTCGGAGCGAAGAAGGATCATATCTATCTTCATCTCGACCATCTCGATCCGAAAGTGCTGCACGAGCGGCTTCCCGGCATTTCCGAAAGCGCAAAGATCTTTGCCGGGGTCGATCTCACCAAGGAGCCGATCCCGGTCTTGCCGACCGTCCACTACAACATGGGCGGCGTGCCGACCTCGTATCACGCCGAAGTTCTCACCAAGAAGGGCACCGACAATGATGCGGTGGTGCCGGGCCTGATGTCGATCGGGGAGGCCGCTTGCGTCTCCGTTCATGGCGCAAATCGCCTCGGCTCGAACTCGCTGATTGATCTCGTCGTGTTCGGTCGCGCGGCGGGGCTTCGCTGCGCCGAGCTCATCCATGCCGGCGAATCCCAAGCCGAGCTGCCTGCCGACGCCGGCGAACTCGCGCTCACGCGGCTCGACCATTTCCGTCACGCCAAGGGCGGCACGCCGACCGCTCATTTGCGCGACAGGATGCAGCGGGTGATGCAGTCGAATTGCGCGGTGTTCCGCACCGGCGAAGTTCTGGAAGAGGGGCACAAGCTCATCCATGATGTGTGGCGCGGCATCGACGATGTCGACGTTACCGATCGTTCGCTGATCTGGAATTCCGATCTCGTCGAAACGCTCGAGCTCGACAACCTCGTCGTTCAAGCGGTCGTGACCATGGATTCGGCGCTCAACCGGACCGAGAGCCGCGGCGCCCATGCGCGCGAGGATTTCCCTGATCGCGACGACAAGCAGTGGATGAAGCACACGCTCGCCTGGATCGATCCGGAAAAGCGCGAGGTGAAGCTCGATTATCG
>JAFBAK010000241.1 GCA_019247795.1 Hyphomicrobiales bacterium
GCAGGGCCAGCAATTCGCTTCCCAAGATCCCGAGGCAGAAGACGTGATCCGCCCGGGTTACGAGCCAAAGCGGCGCTACCTCACCGATCCGCCGACCGGCTACCGGAAACCTTCCGACAAGGCCGCCTTCAAAAAGCAGTATGGGCCCCCCGTCAAATACGACAAGGCGGCTGAAAGCGGCGATCCATTGGGTTTCGTGAAGGAGGAGACCCGTCGTCAAAAAGGCAGCTATGAAAACGACAATCAGTGAGATTGTCGGATAGAAGCGGGTGATGGCCCGTATTGAGGGCCATCTCGCTCTCGAGGGGAACAGTTTTTCGGGACGGTGGCCTCCACTTCCCGATCCTATGCCGAGGGTTGATCCATCTTGGATGGGAGTCCCTCTCGCACCGTTGCAAGACTTATGAAGTTTAGACCTCGGCGTTGCTAGGCTACCCGTAGCGCGCGGCCGTGGCCACGACCCGGGTGGGCGCCGAAATTGCCTCTGGTCCCAGCCCAGATGCGCAATACGTGAATTTCTCTTGCGCAAAGCCAATGCGCCGATATTCAACGGATGGTGATCTTCGATCCTGCCCGCAAGGGGGCGATCCGCCGTCCACCACCACGCTGGATGGCCGTTTCCGAATGTCGCCTTGGTGTAGCGCGCATGCCAGGCCACGTCTTTTGGATCGCGGATGAGGCACTATGTTCCTTGCAGTGGGGACTTGCTATTCGGAGCATGAGTGAAAGTCCGATTTGAGATGTGAGGGTTTCAGATGACGACCGCAGGATTGGTCTTGGCCGGGGCCAAGGGCGAGAGCGCTGCCGAAGGCATGGTAGCGATCAGCCGCTTTCGCCTCGCGAACGGGCTTGATGTCGTCGTTATCCCCGATCATCGCACGCCGGTCGTGACGCATATGATCTGGTATCGCGCTGGTGCGGCCGATGAGCCGCGCGGCAAGACGGGGATCGCGCATTTCCTCGAGCATTTGATGTTCAAGGGCACGAAGAGCCATCCCGAGGGCGAGTTCTCGCGCTTGGTGGCGGAGCTCGGCGGCGAGGAGAACGCCTTCACCTCGAATGATTACACGGCCTATTTTCAACGGGTCGCCAAGCAGCATTTGCGCAAGATGATGGAATTCGAGGCAGATCGCATGCGCGGTCTCGTCCTCAGCGATGCCGTTGTCGATCCGGAGCGCGAGGTTGTGCTCGAAGAGCGCCGCATGCGTACCGATTCGGTGCCGGCCTCACAGCTCGGCGAGGCGATGTCGGCGGCCGCTTTCGTCAACCATCCCTACGGCGCGCCGATCATCGGCTGGAAACCGGAAATCGAGAGCCTCAATCGCGCCGATGCGCTCGCTTTTTACCAGCGCTTCTACGCGCCGAACAATGCCATCTTGATCATCGCAGGCGATGTCGAAGCCGAGGAGGTGAGAGCGCTTGCCGAGAAGACCTACGGAAAGAACAAGCCGACGCGCGATCTTCCCGCACGCGTGCGGCCGAAGGAGCCCGATCCGGTTGCAGCCCGCAAAATCGTGCTGTCGGACCAGCGCGTCGAGCAACCGGTGCTGCAGCGCATGTATCTCACGCCCTCCTACACCACGGCCAAGCCGGGCGAAGCCGAAGCGCTCGATATCCTGGCGCAAGCCATGGGCGCGCAGTCGACGGGCCGGCTCAATCAGCGCCTCGTGCTCGAGCGCAAGCTCGCCGTCTCTGCGAGCGCCTGGTATTCCGGCACTGCGCTCGACGATCATCTTTTCGGCATCTACGCGGTGCCCGCGCAAGGCGTAACGCTGGAAGACCTCGAAGACGCGCTCGACGAGACGCTTGCCGAGATGGCCGAAACCGGCTTTTCCGACGCGGAGCTTGCACGCGCCAAGACGCGGCTCATGGCCGACGCGATTTATCAGCGCGACAGCCAATCGGCGCTCGCCCGCAATTTCGGTGCCGCTCTATCGACCGGCCTCACGGCCGAACAGGTCATCGAATGGCCGGGACTCATAGAGCGCGTCCCGGGGAGCGCCGTGAAGGAGGCGCTTCATTGGCTCGTCAAGAAGCGCTCGGTGACCGGATATCTCGAGGGGATCGCGCCATGACGGCCGGAACTCTGGTGCTGGCAGCGCCGGCGCGTGCGACTTCCGCACGCAAGGTCGTTTCAGCAGGCGGCGTAGAAGCCTGGCTCGTCGAAGATCACGCCAATCCGCTGGTGGCCATGCAATTCGCCTTCGAGGGAGGTTCGTCGCAGGACCCTCCAGGAAAGCCCGGCGTCGCCCATTTGTTGTCGGGGATGCTCGACGAGGGCGCCGGCCCTCACGACTCCGTCGCCTTTCACGAAAAACTCGAGGATCTCGCGATCGACATGCATTTCGATGCCGATCGCGATTATTTCACGGGCAATCTGAAAACCCTTACCAAGAACCGCGACGAAGCCTTCGAGCTTTTGCGCCTGGCGTTGCACGAGCCGAGGCTCGAGGCGGACGCGATGGAACGCGTGAAGGCCCAGATCATGGCGGGGCTTCGGCGCGAGGCGAAAGAGCCGAATGCCATCGCCCGCAACGCCTTTGCGGCTTCGGCTTTTCCGGATCATCCCTATGGGCTGCCGCAGAAAGGCACGCTCGAGATCGTGCCGGGCATTGGCCGCGACGATCTGCAAGACCTTCGCAAGCGATGCTTCGCGCGCGACCGGCTGAAGATCGCCGTCGTCGGAGATATCGATGAGGCGGCGCTGCTCGACGTGCTCGACCACGTCTTCGCCGATCTTCCGGCGCGCCCCGAGCTTACTCCTGTCGAGGACAGGGTGATGAAAGGCGGAGAGGAGCGCAAGATCGAGCTGCCGGTGCCCCAATCGGTCATCGTTTTCGGGCTGCCGGGCCTGGCCCGCAAGGACCCGGATTACGTGCCGGCGGTCGTGATGAATCACATCCTCGGCGGCGGCAGCTTCACGTCACGGCTTTGGACCGAGGTGCGCGAGAAGCGTGGCCTTGC
>JAFBAK010000234.1 GCA_019247795.1 Hyphomicrobiales bacterium
AATCCACGCTTGCCGGCGCGCAGCTCCGCGAGCAAAAGGTTTTCCTCGACGCTCATGCCGGGCGCCGTGCCCGTCATCGGGTCCTGGAAGACGCGCGCGATCTGGCGCGCGCGTTTGTGCAAGGGCTCGCGCCCGATGTCCCGACCGTCGAGCAAGATCTCGCCGGGCCCAACGAGGAATGTTCCGGCGATGGCATTGAGGAGCGTCGATTTTCCCGCGCCATTCGAGCCGATCACGGTGCAAAAGCAGCCGGTCGCGAGCGAAAGCGTGACGCCGTCGAGCGCGACGCGGGCATTGGGCGTGCCCGGCAGGAACTGCTTGCGCAAGCCGTTCACTTCGAGCATCGGGCGCGACGCGGTCCCGGCAAGCTCGCCGCGTCGTGCGATCTCCTGGGCGGTCACCTCGTGACGCGGCGATCGGTTCTGCGAACTCACTCGACGACGCAACGGCAGTCGGCGAGCGCGGGCGGCAAGGTCATGCCGAGCTTCTTGAGCTCCCTGCCGCTGATCACCACCTTGAAGTCATCCTTGCCGACCCGCACCGGGGGAATATCGGCGGGCTTCGCGCCTTTGAGGATCTTCGCCGCGATCTCGCCCGCGGCCCGCCCGACATCGTCGTAGTTCACCTCATAGCCGGCGAGCACGAGACCGTCGCGGGCAGAAACCGCCGAGGAATTCACGACCGGAAGCGATATCTGTGCGGCCGCGGCCGAGATCGCCGGAATGGCCGGCTGCATCATCCCCCCGGTCGGCACGAATACGGCATCCGCTCGTCCCTTGAGCGCCGTGACGCGGATTGGAATATCAGCCGCATTGTCGCATCCCGCCTCGACGACCTCGATGCCGGCGGGTGCCGCCGCGCCTTTCAGCCGCTCGAGGACCGAGAGGTTGTTGTCCTCGCCGGGATTGTAGAGCACGCCGAGCTTCTTGATGCCGGGCAGGAGCTTCTTCGTGAATTCGACGATCGAGCCCGCATTCTGCTGATCCGACGATCCCGTCATGTCGTCGGAGCCATGTTCCCAATCGGCGACGAGCTTCGCCTTGATCGGATCGGTGATAGCCGCGAAGACGATCGGAATTCCCGCGCCTTTCAGCGTCTGCTTCGCCGATTGTGCGACGGGCGTCGAGATCGTCATGATGAGCTTCGGATTAGCGGACTTCAGCTTGTTGAGGATCTGCGGAAGGATCGACGTATCGAAATTCGCGACCTCCCAATCATAGACGACATCCTTCCCCTCGACGAAGCCTTGCGCCGAGAGCGCCGCCCGGAAATTCGTGTTCACCGCGTCGAGTTGCGGGTGGCGGCCCCATTGCGCGATGCCGATATGGATCGGCTCCGCGCTCGCGGGAAAAGAGAGAAGCCCGAGGCTGAGCACGCCGAAAGCGCCGGCCGAAAGGCCCCGACGGGTGAAAGGCATCGACGAACCTCCGAAAAATTCTCGCCCGGCCGGTGTGAAGACGGCCGAAATTCGTGGGTCAAGCTATCGCAAGTCCGCCGGCCGCTCTAGGAAAATCACCGATTTTCGAGCGCCGCGCTGTTCTTCCGCAGCCAATCGGCGAAGCGAGCCTCCGAGAGGATGCCCTCTGCCAAACTCACCATGGCGAGGACACGCGCCTTGTTTCCAACCCGCGGAGCGATATCAAGATCATGTAAGCGAAGAAACGTGACACATGCGGCCCAAGCCGTGCGCTTGTTGCCATCGTTGAAAGCGTGATTGTGCGAAATTCCGTACGCATAGGATGCCGCTAACGAGAAAACATCCGAGGTGGGCCGATAATGCTCCAATTGCTTGGGGCGAGCGAGCGCGCTCTGCAAAAGGGCTTTGTCGCGAATTCCGGCAAGACCACCGTGCTGGGCGAGCGCATGATCGTGAAGAAAGATAACAACACGCTCGTCCAAAAAAGTCATGTTTTGGCGAGAGCGCGCAAGACGGCGAACTCACTATTGAGAACCCCCCTCGCGATCTCGAGCTGTCTGTCCAATTCCGGATCGAGTTTGGTAATTTTCAAACCGTCCGGCTCCTCGATAAGAGAAACCTTTTGGCCAGGATCAAATCCCAAGCGCGCCCGAGTGTCCTTGGGAATGGCAAGCATGACGGAATTACCGCTCTTGCGCAGCGTCGCGGTAGACATCGCACTTCTCCGGGACAAATCCGTATTACAAATCGTAAGACAGGAAGTAAGGCCAATTGCCTCGAAAGGCAAGTTGGCAGTCGCCACGATCGCACGTCAATCGGCTAACATATGAAGCATGAGCTCGCGGCGATGCGGTGCCGCGCGGTGCTCGAAAAGGTAAATGCCCTGCCAAGTGCCGAGCGCAAGTCGGCCCTCGGCAATCGGAATCGAAAGCTGCGTGTTCGTGAGCGCCGCACGGATATGGGAGGGCATGTCATCCTCCCCCTCGCTCTCATGGCGATAGATCCCCCTTCCCTCCGGGACCAGCTTGTCGAAGAAGTCTTCAAGGTCGGCCCGCACATCCGGATCGGCATTCTCCTGGATCAGGAGCGACGCCGATGTGTGGCGGCAGAAAACCGTGAGAAGCCCGGTGGCGGCGGCCTGCTCGTCCACCCAATTTGCGATCGGTTTCGTGACCTCGACGAGGCCGCGCCCGCGCGTCGAGACGGTGAGCCGGTGGAGGAATTGGCGCATGGCTTGCGGCAGAATGCCGCCCGGACGCGCCGGCGGCAAGCTTTCGGTCGCTCACCCGAGCTTGAGGGCGTACACGCGCCACATACGCGGGTCTGCTTTCCCGCGGCGTAGGTCGAACGCCAGGACGAGAGCGTTCCGCGCCGTGACGGCCGCGCCAACCTTCGGTCGGATCAGCCGGCGATGCTTCGAAGCGGAGGCTTACCGTCGCTCGGCATCGATTGATGGCGCGTGGCGAAGGCGGCGTTGATCGTGTCCTGGAAACGTTCCAGCCATTCATGCGCGGCGCGCGCGCGTTCCTCAGCCTCGGCGAGCCTCGCGTCGAGTTCCTCGGCATGGGCCTCGCTTTCCGAGAGGCGCTGCTCCAGCGTGGCAACCTGCTGGCGCGCCGAGCGCACGTCGTAGCGAGCGCGTTCGGCAAGCTCTTGCGCCTTCGCCTGCACGACTTGCGCATGATCTTCCATGGCATCCATGGCTTGCGCGGCGCGCTTGATCATCTCGAGCGCGGCGTTGAGATGCGAGGGATCGCTCGTCGGCAGCGGCGCCGATGCGGGCTGCGATTTTGGCGTCTGAATGAGGCGCATGACGTTGTCGAGGTCCTCGGCGAGATCCCTCGATTCCCCCTCAGTAATGCCTCCAGGCCGACCGACGGCCCGTCGGATACCCGGCGTTCGGCTTTCCAGCGGCATCGAATATTCCTCCCGTTCAAAGGAATCAGATGATGATGACCTAATTCTTTAATATTCTTGGTTGATAAATGATTAACGCACGTTCCAGTTTGGAACGAAACCCGATCTCGACGATGACAATCCGTCCTCCTTGCCGACGTTTTTCTTGTCGCATTTCTTACATTGTCTTCGTCGATACTTATTCTCCTTACAAAAATTTCGTTATTGTGATCCTCGCGATAACTATGCTTGTTCGTTGCTTTGACCACGCCACGAAAGCCCATCGTCTCGGCTCCCTTGCGCTACCCGGCTTTCCTGGCGCATTGAGGCGAGGCGGGGCAGGTCCAGAGCGCCTCGTTAACTTCGAATAGGAGCCGACGCGGTCATGCGTTCCCTGCTCTTCGTGCCAGGCGACAGCGAAAAGAAATTCGCGAAAGCGCTGGCATCGCGCGCCGACGCGCTGATTCTCGATCTCGAGGACTCCGTTGCGGCTTCCGCCAAAGAAGGCGCGCGCAAAATTGTGCGCGCCGCGATCGAGGAGGCCCGCAGGAAGAAATCACGCCCGCTTATTTATGTCCGCGTCAATCCGCTCGAATCAGGTTTGCTCGAAGCCGATCTCGACACGGTGATCCCGGCGAGGCCGCACGGCGTCATGTTGCCGAAATCCCGCGGCGGCTCGGACGTGATGCAATTATCCACCAAGCTCGCGGTGCGCGAGGCCGAATGCGACCTGCCCGACGGCGAGGTCTCGATCCTGCCGATCGCCACCGAAAGCGCCTCCGCCCTCTTCAACATGGGAAGCTATGCGGGCGCGAGCCGACGCCTTTCCGCGCTTACATGGGGCGCCGAGGATCTTTCGGCCGATGTCGGTGCGTCGACCAATCGTCTCGATGACGGCGCCTATACCGATCCTTACCGCCTGGCGCGCGCTCTCGCGCTCTTCGCCGCAACTTCGGCCGAGATCGCGCCGATCGACACGGTATTCGTGAATTTTCGCGACAAGGCGGGCCTCGAGGCGGAATGCGCGGCGGCAAGACGCGACGGCTTCACCGGCAAGCTCGCCATCCATCCCGATCAGGTGGCGATCATCAACGCGGCCTTCACGCCCTCCCCCGAGGCGATCGCCCGGGCGCGCGCCATTCTCGATGCCTTCGTCGCCAATCCGGATGCCGGCGTTCTGGGCTTGAACGGCGAGATGATCGACCGGCCGCATATCCGGCGCGCCGAGCGGCTCCTCGAAGCCGCGAAAGCGGCAGGGGTCGACTGATCGGCAGGAGCGGACGCTCAGCCGCCGGGACGCACCATGCTGAAGCCTTCGGTCGCGACCGCGTAATCGTGATAGCCGAGCCGCATGATCGGATGGGCGGCGAGGGTGTCGAAACGTCCTTCCTTCAGAAATTTCTCGTCGATGTGAATGCCGACGACTTGGCCGATCACGAGATGGTTCGTGGCCGGTGCGCCATTGAGCGGTCGTAAAGGCACGATCTGCAAGAGCTTGCATTCGAGCGCGGTGGGAGCCCCCGCGACGCGCGGCGGCTTGACGAGCACGGAAGGCGCCGGCGTCAGCCCGGCAAAGGCCATCTCGTTTTGCCCGCGCGGCAACGGGGCGGAGGTGAGGTTCATCTTCTCGCGAAGCTCGTAAGTCACGAAGTTGCAGACGAACTCACCCGTTTCCTCGACGAAGCTTGCCGCGTCCTTCATGCCGTCCGACGAGAAGACGACGATCGGGGGTCGATCGCCGACCGCATTGAAGTAGGAATAGGGGGAGAGATTGATCTCGCCCTTGCGATTCACCGCGCTGATCCAGCCGATGGGGCGCGGAGCCACGATCGCCTTGAACGGATTATGCGGCAATCCGTGATCGTTCTTGTCGGTGCGGTAGAACAAGGGCTCCTGCCTTTCGTTGGTCACCCGCCGCTGCGGCTTGGGATTTCGCCAGCTCTATGGAAAGCGCGAGACGATCTCGTCAAGCGGCGGGCGTGGCCGCTCCGGCGACAACGAGACGGGCGTTCCGATATGCACGAAGCCGGCCATGCGCTCCTGCGGCGAAAGCCCGAAGGCGGCAAGCACGCGCCGATCATAGGCGTACCATTCGGTGAGCCACGAGGCCGAGAAACCTTGCGCATGGGCGGCGGTCACGAGATTCATGCAGACGGCGCCCGCCGAAAGCACCTGCTCCCAATCAGGAATTTTCGGGTGTGGCGAGGCGCGGCTCACCACGCCGATGACGAGCGGAGCGCGCGCGAGGCGGTTGCGCTCGGCGGCGACACGGTTCTCGTCGGCCCCGGGATTGGCAATGCCAAAGGCCTGGGCGATCACCTCGCCGGCCTTCAAACGACCCTCCCCCTCAAAGACGATGAAGCGCCAAGGGGCGAGCTTGCCATGATCGGGAACGCGCGAGCCGATACGCAATAGCGTCTCGACCTCGGGCGCTGACGGGCCCGGCTCGCCGAGGAAGTTCGGTCCCACGGAACGCCGTGCGGAGAGAAGGTCGATGGTCGGGATCATGAATGGAGCTCAAAAGGGGTTGGCGCCTCATATCGTGGCAGGGCGCTTCGATTCAAGGCGGTGCGTAAGTGCGCCAGCCGTGTGTTCGGATTAGCGGGACGGGTAGGTCCATGAGGTTTCAGCGCGGGAACCGCGCTATGCGAGGATTTTCTCCATGCGGAAGTTGGCTAGTGCTTGCCCCCTTTTTGACACCCATTGAGGGGCTTGGATCGAGAAGCCTCGTTTTTCGAAGAAAGGCTTAGCCGTAATGCTCGCCTCGGTGAACAGCCGAGATAAGCCCTGCGACTTCGCGGCGGCCTCGACGGTCTTCAAAAGTAAACTGTCCACGCCGATGCCCTGGTGAGCTGGACAAACAAACATCATGTCGAGGTGACCATCGGCCTCTAAATCGGTGAAGCCCACGAGTGCTTGACCAAGAAGCGCGACCCAGGTCGGCCTGCTGAGGCGCCGTTTCCCCCACGCAGCGCGATCAACCTGTGCCCATGCATCAATCTGGGCTTGGTTATAGTCCTTGGAAGCGACCTCCCTGATCGCTCTGAGAAATATGTCGATCACTGCATCAAGGTCCAAGGGGGAGTAATTTCTGACGGAGAGCATGGCGTTCGGCGGCATTTAAATTTGCATGCCTCCCTTTAGCGTGCCTCATCAACGACGCCGTTGCGCAAGAGCCCAACCCCCTCAGCCTCGACCTCGATGACGTCGCCGGGTCGGAGATAGCGCGGCGGATCGAGCCTCGCGCCTGCTCCGGTCGGCGTGCCGGTGACGATGATGTCGCCGGGGACGAGCGTGGTGAAGGTCGAGATATAGGCGATGAGATAGCGGAAGCCGAAGATGAGGCGTGAGGTTCGATCCTCCTGGCGAAGCTCGCCATTCACGCGGGTGGTGAGGCGGATGTCTGCGATCTGTGCTTCGTCGACGTAAGGCACGAGCCAAGGACCGAGGCTGCCGCTCGCCTCGAAGTTCTTGCCTTGGGTAACGTTGAATTTCGCATGACGCACCCAATCGCGCAGCGTTCCCTCGTTGCAGAGCGTGAGCGCCGCCACATGGTCGAGCGCGTCCTTTTCGGCGATGTGCCGGCCGGACTTGCCGATGACGAGAGCGAGCTCGCCTTCGTAGTCGAGCTGCGCCGAAGCTCGTGGTCGCACGAGGGGCGTTTCGTGA
>JAFBAK010000235.1 GCA_019247795.1 Hyphomicrobiales bacterium
ACTGGGCTTCGTAACGCGCCTTGGTCTCGGCGTTCATCGGATAAAGGCCGGGCAGCGGCACCCCTTTCTCAACCTCCCGTACGATCCAAGCCTCCATGCGTTCCTGCTCGGTGCCGGCGGCCGCGACCTCGGCCGCGAGCGCCGCGGGGATCACGACCGCGCCATCATCATCGGCCACGATTATATCGCCCGGGAACACGGCGACCCCGCCGCATCCGATCGGCTCTTGCCAGTTCACGAAGGTGAGGCCGTTCACCGAGGCCGGAGCCGCTGCCCCCTGGCACCAGATCGGAAGGCCGGTGCCGATGACACCGGCGAGATCACGCATGACGCCGTCCGTCACCACGCCGGCAACGCCACGCTTCAACATGCGCAAGGAAAGGATATCGCCGAAAATGCCGGCATCCGTGACGCCCAAGGCATCGACCACCGCGACCGCGCCTTCCGGCATGGCCTCGATCGCGGCGCGGCTCGAGATCGGAGCGGACCAGGACTCAGGCGTCGCCAAATCCTCCCGCGCCGGCACGAAACGCAAGGTGAACGCTTCCCCGACGATGCGTTTACCGGTCGCTGTGGACAGCGGCTTCGGTCCGCGCATGTAGGTGCGCCTTATGCCTTTCTTCAGGAGGACGGTCGTGATCGTGGCCGTCGTGATGGCAAGAAGGCGATCACGGGTTTCGCGTGACAACATGGTGGTCTCCGGCGCGGTCCTGATGAAACTCGACTGAGGCGAAGGCCGGAAAGCGAGGAGCCTTCCCTCAGGCCGGCCCTCGTCTCACCGGGACGAGCGTTCTGTCAACCTCGCCGCAAACCCTGGCGCGAGTACGCCCGTCCTCACGGACTTCAGCGCTCGGGGTGGCCGATGGTGATCGTGATGTCGGTGAGCCCGACGACGCCTCCGTCGAGCTTGTCGCCCGGCTTCACGGCGCCGACACCGGCCGGCGTGCCGCTGAAGATCAGATCGCCCGGTTCGAGCCGCATCGATTGCGACAGAATCGAAATGATGTCCGGAATCGGCCAGATGAGCTCGGAAAGATCGCCATCCTGCTTCACCGTGCCGTTGACGGACAGCCAGATGCGTCCTTTCTGCGGGTGACCCACCTCGGCACTGCGATGGATCGGGGCGCAAGGCGCGGAGCGATCGAAGCCTTTGCCGAAATCCCATGGTCGGCCCATGTCCTTTGCCTGCTGCTGGAGATCGCGGCGCGTGAGATCGAGCCCGCAAGCGTAGCCGAAGACGAGATCGAGCGCCCTGTCGCGCGCGATGTTCCGGCCGCCCTTCGCGAGCGCCACGACCATCTCCATCTCGTAGTGGAGCTCTTTCGTCTGTGGGGGATAAGGAAGGGTCGACCCTGAGTCGACGACGGCGTCTGCGGGCTTCATGAAGAAAAAGGGGGGCTCGCGATCCGGATCCTTGCCCATCTCGCGGGCATGGGCCGCATAATTGCGTCCGACGCAAAAAATGCGCCGCACCGGAAAGCGATCTTTGCTCCCAAAGACCGCGACGGAAGCTTGCGGCGGGGGCGGCAGGACGTAGCTCATCTCTCTCATCTCCTCCTGGATCAATTCCCGCGGATGGTCCCCGCCGTCGGAATCGATCCCCATGCTCATCACAGTTGGGGTCAGGCCTTCCTCGACAAATGGGAGCCATTTGCGGGGGCCGGACCACTGACCTCATCGCATCAAGTGGAATTCCGGACGGCGGATCACGCCAGCGCGTTTTCTGAGGCTGACCTCTCCGCATCCACCTCCGCCCGATCCCTCTCGGCGGCCGTTCGCGGCCGCGCGTTCCGTGAAAGACAAAGCTGACCCGGCGTCAAGGGGGTGATTGACCTTCTCAAAGCAGGCGCCCGAGGAGGCTTGTGCATGTGACAAAACGAGGTGATAGAACGCTTGCGCCCCCTGCGACTTGACCCAAGCCGCACCCGTCTCGCGGCGCGACTGCGTCGCCCGCGAAATCCGAGCCGGCGTTCAAGAGAATGTGAGATGTATGAGCTGCTGAAGGGGATGCGGGTGATCGAGGGTGCATCCTTCATCGCAGGGCCCTCCTGCGGGCTCCATCTTGCCCAGATGGGGGCCGAGGTCATTCGTTTCGACGACATTCGAGGCGGGCCGGATTCGCGGCGCTGGCCGCTTTCTCCGCAAGGCGCGAGCTTCTATTGGGAGGGGCTGAACAAGGGGAAGAAATCGATCGCGCTCGATCTTTCGCGACCGGAAGGGCGCGAGCTCGCGACGCGTCTTGCGGCTTCACCCGGGGAGAATGCGGGGCTTTTCCTCACCAATTATCCGGCGGCGGGCTTCCTCTCGCATGAACGCTTGAGCGCGCTGCGGCAGGACCTCATCACCTTGCGGGTGATGGGCTGGGCAGATGAACGCCCGGCTGTCGACTATACGGTGAATTCCGCGGTCGGCATTCCGTTCATGACAGGTCCCGTCGGCGAGGAGGGGCCGGTGAACCACGTGCTTCCGGCATGGGATCTGATCACGGGAGCCTATGGCGCGTTCGCGCTTCTCGCCGCCGACCGCGAACGGGCGAGGACCGGAAAGGGCTGCGAGATCCGCGTCCCGCTCGGGGATGTCGCCATTGCGATGCTGGGCCATCTCGGCCAGATCGCGGAGGTGACGGTCGACGGCGCGGATCGCCAAAGGACGGGCAACGAGCTTTTCGGTGCCTTCGGGCGCGATTTCGTCACCAGGGACGGAAGCAGGATCATGCTCGTCGCGATCACCAAGCGGCAATGGACGGGGCTCGTCGCGGCGCTCGGGCTACAAGAAGAGATCGCCTCGCTCGAAAGGGAGCTCGGCGTTTCGTTCCTCGATGATGAGGGCGCCCGCTTTCGCCATAAGGACCGGCTCACGCCGCTTGTGGAGCGGGTCCTCGCTGTCCTGCCGCGCGCC
This sequence comes from Hyphomicrobiales bacterium, assembly GCA_019247795.1. GTDB lineage: Bacteria > Pseudomonadota > Alphaproteobacteria > Rhizobiales > Beijerinckiaceae > GAS188. Next base: position 2,899 of record JAFBAK010000235.1, read on the forward strand.
GAGATCGCGGCGCGTTTCGACAAGCACGGCGTGTGCTGGGACGATTATCGCAGGTTGACGCAAGCGCTTGCCGAGGACCCTCGGCTTTCCGCGAATAATCCGCTGCTTCAGCCACTCCTTCATCCGAGCGGACATGAATATCTGACGCCCGGAGCCGCGGCCACGATTTCCTCCGGAGAGAGGCTATCGCCTCGATCTGCGCCGCGCCTCGGCGAGCACACGGATGAGATTCTCGCCGAGGTGCTTCGGATGACGAGCCGCGAGATCGGCGATCTTCATGACCGAGGCCTCGTCGCCGCCGCCACTCCACCTTGAGAAACCCTCTTGGAAACGACGCCATGACGCTCGCGACCTTGCCGGCAGCTTCGCTGCTCGAACGTTGCGACGATGCCGTTTCCGCCGCTCGCGACTTTGTGGCTGCGTCCCGCCGCGCGGTAGAACACAAGGTGATGCGTGAAGGCGGGCTCGATCCGGCGCTTGCAGATGAGCATCAGCGGCACGTCCATGGGCTTGCCTGGCTGACGACCACGGTCGAGGCCCTCGCGCATGTGACCGCTTTCGCTCATCGTCTCGACGCGGCGGGACGGCTCGGTGAGGGCGAACGCCTCGTTCTCGCGATCGGCTTCGGTGAATACCTCGCTCAGCTCGCAGGCGGCGTCCCGATGAGCCAGAACGAGTTCGCAAGGCCGGGCGAGCTCGGCGTTCAGGCGGAAGGCGTCGAGCTTTGCGGGCGCAGCGCCGTCGCCGAATTCCTGAAACGCGGGAACACCGTGGAGAACCGCCGCGCGCTCGTCTCGCACATCTCCGAGGGCGGCACGATCGATGAGAGCTTGGGCGAGGAGACGCTCGACATCGTGCGCGAGCAGTTCCGCAAATTCGGAGCACAAAAGATCGCGCCACATGCCCATGCCTGGCACCGCGCCGACAAGCTCATCCCCGATGAGGCGATCGCGCAAATGGCCGAGCTTGGCGTTTTCGGCGTATGCATCGCGCCACGCTATGGCGGGCTCGGCCTGGGGAAACTCGCCATGTGCGTCACTTCCGAGGAGCTGAGCCGTGCCTGGATCGCCGCAGGCTCGCTCGGCACGCGCTCCGAGATCGCGGCCGAGCTGATCGCGACCGCAGGCACTCCCGAACAGAAGCGACGCTGGCTTCCGGGGATCGCTTCCGGTCAGGTGCTGCCGACCGCCGTTTTCACCGAGCCGGATACGGGCTCGGATCTCGGAAGCTTGCGGCTTCGTGCCGAGCGCGCGGCGGATGGAAGCTTTCGCCTCAACGGCGCGAAGACATGGATCACTCATGCGTCGCGCAGCGATTTGATGACGGTGCTGGCGCGCACGGATCCGTCGAAGAGCGGATATGCGGGCTTGAGTCTCTTTCTCGCAGAAAAGCCGAGAGGCACGCCGGAAGAGCCTTTCCCCGCCTTTGGGATGAGCGGTGGCGAAATCGAGGTGCTCGGCTATCGCGGCATGAAGGAATACGAGATCGCGTTCTCGGACTTCGTCGTCCCTGCAGACGCGCTGCTCGGTGACGAAGAGGGACAGGGCTTCAAGCAGCTCATGCGCACGTTCGAGAGCGCCCGCATTCAGACGGCGGCGCGGGCCGTCGGCGTCGCTTGGAACGCTTACGATCTCGGGCTGCGCTACGCTCAGGAGCGCCGGCAGTTCGGCCGGCCCATTCTCGATTTCCCGCGCGTCGGCGACAAACTCGCGCTGACGCTCACGGAGATCGTCATGGCGCGCGAGCTCACCTATGCGGCGGCGCGCGAGAAGGACAAGGGACGCCGTTGCGATATCGAGGCCGGCATGGCGAAGCTTCTCGCCGCGCGCGTGGCATGGAGCAGCGCCGACAATGGCCTGCAGATTCACGGCGGCAGCGGCTATGCGCTGGAATCTCCGATCAGCCGCGTGTTTTGCGATGCGCGCATCCTCAACATCTTCGAAGGGGCCGCCGAGATCCAGGCTCACATCGTGGGCCGCGGCCTTCTCGCGAGCCGCAATTAGCGCAGCCTGTTGGCAGCACGGCCTTCGGCCCGTTGACGCCGAGGGGTGGCCCTGATCGCCTGCCAGTTCGTGTATCGATCAGCGCTGATCGTCCCCCTCCCGCCGCGAAGCGGCGATCGCCCCATCAGGCGTGTGAACGGCCCGCCACGGCCTCCACGTTACGGCGATGCACCGCCTCGTAAGGCGAGAAATAGCGGATCGCACCCGAAGCGAGATCCTCGCCAGTGAAAGTCTTGAGATCCTGTTGGGCCAGGCCGGGCTGGGCCCTGCAACGCATGAGCTTCTCCACATAACGGCGCGTCGCGTCGACGAGACGACGGTCATACCCGCCGGCTTCGATGACCTCCGCTGCCCCGTGATTGGGAAGAATGCGATCAAAAACCCAACCCGACATGCGCTCGAGGTCCGCAAGATGCGCCTCGAGCCGTTCCGGCTCCGCCACATAGGTGATCGCGTCCTCGAGCGTGTCGCCCGCGAAGAGTAGCTTGGATTGGGGCAGCAGCATCACCGTGCCGTCATGGCTGTGAATATCGGCCTGCCGCAACTCGACGACCGTGTCACCGATCTTCAGCATGAGGTCCTTCTCGAAAAGGCGTGTCGGCATGACGAGTGGCTTGATCGCCGGATCACGGCCGCCATCCTCGTACTCGGTGCGGTGCTCGCGCAGCGCCTTTTCGGTCAATGAATTCGCGATGATCTCGCAATCCGCGAAGACCTCGTTCCCCGCGACGTGATCCGTGTGCCAATGGCTCATGACGACACGGAATTTTTCGACACCCGCGGCAATCAGCGCTTCGCGGATGAGGCGCGCATGGGGAAGCGAGATATGCGTGTCATAGACGAGCGCCTCCTTGCCTTCGACGATCGCGTAAGTCGCGATGCCGAGCACATAGGCGCCGTCATCGAGCCAATTCCTGTCCTCGGAATACGCTCTCTGGCCTTCGATACGACCATCATAAAAGGCAAAGACATTGGGATATGGACGCAGCACCCGCATCGTCGAGCCGAGCTGCGTCAGGGGCGATTTCGCCCTTTTTTTCGCCTGCATGCTTCAACCTCCGCCTTGCGCCGCGACTTGCTTGCGACTTGCCTCCTTGTCAACTCGGAAAGCCTCCCGGAGGGCGACCGTGCCGCTTAGGAGGTGCGAGGATTGCGTCGAGGCTTTACTTCCAGCCTGAAGCTGAGCCATGTAAATGGATCAGCAGCGAGGATCGAAACCATGTTCCGTGCTTCCTGTTTTGCTCTTTCCGGCCTCCTCTTCCTCTCCGCTCCGCTTTGCGACCCTGCCATCGCGGCGTCGCGAGCCATGCATATCCTCGACACGGACAAGGATGGCACGATCGACACGAACGAGGCGAATGCCGCAGCTTCCGCACTTTTCGATCAGCTCGATCGCGACAGGGACGGCACGCTCACCATGCGTGAGCTCCATGGCCGGCTCAATTCCCACGAGTTCAAGATGGCTGACACGGACCATGACGGCACGCTCAGCAAGGATGAATATCTCGCGCTCGTCGCGGACCTCTTCAAACGCGCCGATCATGACGGCGAAGGCACGCTCGACGAGCACGAATTGAGGTCGCCCGCAGGGCGGAAACTGCAAAAGCTGCTGCGACGCTGAACCAGGCCTAACCCGCGTGCCGCCCCGCAGACGCGTGCTCACGGCGTGATGCCCGACCCCGTCGACATGGCTTTTCTGTTCGATGTCGACAATACTTTGCTCGACAACGACAGGATCCAACGCGACATCCGCGAGCATCTCGAAGGCTCTTATGGCGAGCGGGCCCGCGACCGCTATTGGGCGATCTTTCAGGAGCTCTGGGGCGAACTCGGCTATGCCGATTACCTCGGCGCGCTCGAGCGCTATCGACGCGAAGAGCTTCACGATCCGCGAATCCTCCGCCTCGCCAGCTGGCTTGTCGACTATCCTTTCGCCGAGCGCCTCTATCCTGAGGCGCTCGCAGCCGTGCGACATGCGAGGCGCCTTGCGTCGAGCATCGTGTTGTCGGACGGCGATGCCGTCTTTCAACCCCGCAAGATCGAGCGTTCCGGCCTCTGGCGCGAATTCGCCGGCAATGTACTGGTCTACATCCACAAGGAACAAGAGCTCGACGATGTCGAACATTGGTACCCGGCACGTCACTACGTCCTCGTCGACGACAAGCTGCGCATCCTCGATGCGGTGAAGAAGGCCTGGGGCGAGAGGGTCACCACCGTCTTCGTCAAGCAGGGGCATTACGCTTTCGACCCGACCGCCCTCGCCGGATACGGTGAGGCGGACCGCGTGATCAACGGCATCGGTGAGATCACGCGGCTCAGCCTATCGGATTTGAGGCACAGTTGAGCGGGGACTGGGAAAAGCCAGGAGCTTAGGGGCATATGCAAACGCGCGAGCTCACAAGCCGCATCCTGCTCGCTCTCTTCACCCTCTGGGCTTTGGCGATGGTCATCCCTGACCTGCACCGCCTCTTCCGACCCCTCGGCTCGTTCGGTTTCTATGCGGACAATGCCGGCGTCGTCACCGACGTGCACGGCCCCTTCGACGACGAGAACGCCTCCCCAGCCTTCGTGGCCGGAATGAGGCCCGGCGACCGCCTCGATCTCACGAAGATGCGCTGCATTCCAGTCCAGACGAACCGGTGCGCCAGCGCGCTCGCGGCCCTGGGGGGCCTGCGTCTCGTGATCCCGGGACGCCGCGGTGAATTCTCGCTTGCTGCAACGAGCGAGAAGCCGGCGCGCGATATCGAGCTCGTGGCGAAGCAGCGGCCCTTCAATCTCTGGGTTCTGACCGTACTCCTCCTCGATCAGATTGCCTCCATTCTTGTGATCCTGGCGGCCGCCTGGCTCGTCTGGACGCGCCCCGGCTGGATGACCTGGGGCTTTTTCCTGTACGTGATCTGGTTCAACCCCGGCCAATCCTACGAGTACTACGCGCTCCTGCAGCGTTCGCCCGTCGCCTTGCTGACTCAGGATGTCGCCGGGGCGCTGGCCCAAGGCGCGGGTTATGTCGGGTTCCTCGCCTTTGCACTGCGCGTGCCGAGGAATGAGAGCGCGCCAAGGTGGACGCCCGTCCAGAAGGCGCTGCCCGTGCTCGCCGTCGCTCTTGCGATCGTCCTGATGCTGAGCTTTGCGAATGTGTTCGGCTATTCCACGGAAACGGTGACGCGGCTCGGCATATCGAGCGGCTTCGTCATCTCCGTCGCCGCGCTCCTGATCCTGCTCATGAGGCGCAAGGAACTGCCGCCACAAGATTACCAGCGCTTGCGGTGGGTGATCTGGGGATGCGTCATCGGATTGCCCGCGCTCACCATCGCCGAGATCGGCCTGGAGACGAGCCTGTTCACGTCGCTTTTCGACATGCTGAACGCAGGGGAACCTCCGCCAGAGGAGGTTTGGGGTCTTCTCCTTCTCGTGAACGGCGTGCTTTGCCTTTTCGTGAGCGAGGCTATTCGCCGTTCGCGCGTGGTCACGGTCGCCATCCCATTGCGGCGAGTGACCATTCTCGGCCTGCTGCTCAGTGTGCCGACACTGTTTCTGCACGAACAGATCGACCACTTGCGGGAAAGCATCAGCGAGAGCGTGACGCTGCCGAGCTTCGCGTGGGTCGGGCTCGCGGCCGCGGTGCTTTTCATCATTTCGCGCATTCACGAAGGCGCCGTGCATCTGGCGGACCGGCATTTCAACCGTGCCGTCGTCGAGGCGGAGAAGCGTCTGAGCGGGGCCATCCTCAATTCGCGAAGCGTCGCAGAAGTCGAAAGCCACCTCGTCAAGGGTGTCTACACGGCTCTTGGCCTCGCTTCAGCGAGCATATTTCGGCATGAGGGGGGAAAATTTCTGCGCACGTCGGAAAACCTCGGCTGGGACGACGACGCGGCCCGGGAGTTGGATCCGCAAGACAGAATGCTTGCGCCCTTGCAAGACCGCCATCCATTCAACGTCGAGCGCGAGGAGGCGCGGCGAAGCCATCTTCCCGAGGGCATCGAGCGGCCTGTGCTTGCCGTTCCGATCGGTGATCGTTTCCGCTGTCAGGCGATCGCCTTCTACGGAGCGCATGCGGCGGGCGACGACCTTAACCGGGACGAACGCGCCATGCTGGCAAGACTGGCTCCGGAAGCTGCGAGCGTGTTCGCCAGGCTCGAGCACGACCGTCTCTGCCGTCGCATCACGGCGCTCGAGGCGGCGCTTGATCTGGCGACCGTCGAAAAGGGGACCATCGGGCCACGCCGAGGCGTTTAAAAAAGGCGCCTGCGCGCAAATGAAAAGGCAGAGGCTGCCGCGGCAGCCTCTGCCTTCGCTTCGATATTTTCGCAATCACTCGATGATGCGGACGATCCTGCGGTTGTGCCGATCGATGATGACCTTCCGCTTGCCGATCACGGTGTAGTCGTAGGCATCGTATTGCGGCACTGGATAGACGGTGACCGTGTCAGGAAGCTCCTCTCCCACGACCACCGGGCGGTCATAGGTCACGGCGGGTTGCGGCGGCAGGGACGACCCGACGATTGCGCCCACAGCCCCGCCGACAGCGGCACCCACGGGACCGCCCACGACGGCCCCCGTCGCGGCGCCTCCGACGGCGCCGCCCGCCGCGCCCCCCGCGTTTTGGGCGAGAGCTGCCGTGCAGGTGGAAATGCCGATGATCGCGGCTGCCGCGCACAAGGATAGGTTTCTCATTTGGTCTCTCCTTCTTACGAAGTGCGTTTACGCCCCCATGAACGCGAACCGGGTAAGCCGGTTCCGGGACACGCTTGGACTTGCCGCATCGGCCATTCGGTCGAAGCGCAAATCCTTTCCAGTGGATAACGCTCGCCTAATGCGTAAGTTGCACTTCTAATTGGCCCGTTTCTTGCTTATGGTCCCACACGACGCGGAGGGGACCGATTGTCAGATTCCTTGTCCAGGCGCCGCTTTATGGCGGCCATTGCGTTGTTGTCTTGTGCGAAGACGCCATTTGCTTTCGCCGCAAGCCCGAAAGCGGCCGATTTCGATGATCCTTTTCTCGGCGAGACAACGCAAGGCGACCTCATTCTCGCGCCTCAAAAGACGCTCACAGCCGCCGTCATGCCCGTCCAGCCGGAGTTTTTCGGCATCGTCAGGAAGACGAGCGTGATCGCCAACGATCAGGCTAAAGCGAGCGTCAATCTGCTGGCCCTCTATGCGGCCTTCCGTGACGCCGAATGCCGGGTGACCCTTTGCAATCTGAACACGCTTGCCGGCAGCGCGGTACCTCCCGCGCGAAGGGCTTACGAGGCGCTGATAGCCACAGCACGAAGGCTGAGAGATCGTCCGGACTCGGTTTACGCCATCCAGGATGTCGATGAGCTCGCGCATATGAGTTGCGCCAAAGGCGGATCACCGTCGGTGATCGTGCGGGGGAAATCACCTGCGCGCGGTCCGTTCGACACCTGAGAAGCTTTACGAAGAGCTTCGCGTCACCGTCCTCAGGTCAAGGCATCGAGCCGTTTTTCGATCTCGTCCACCGGTAAATTTACCCAATCCTGACCGATTTCCGCCTGCAAACCCGCACGGATATTTGGCGTGTAGCCCTTTCGCAGAGCGCCGAGCGCCCGCGGCGGTGCAATCACGATGAAACGAGAAGCTCGGTTTTGCACGGCGAGGGCATCGAGCCTTTGCGCGATTTCCTCCACGAAGGCGCGTTCGGCCTCCTCGTGAAAATCCGTGACTTCGATCGCGCTGCGAAAACTCGCCGCTGATTGGTGAACCCTTCCCGGGCGGTCGCTTTGCAATTCGCGGTTCGGCGGATCCTGGTGTTCACGCACCTCGAGGGCGGCGAGATCGAGGCGGATCGCGTTACCAACGTTTTCGAAGAAGAGAGCTTTGCGTCCATCAAGAACGACCACGAGATCATGGCTTCTGATCGTCAATTTCGACATCGGATCGACACTCCTCGGTCGCTCACGCCGTGCGGCCCGCGCTCGCCCGAGCTGCGAACGTCCCCTGCGGTGCATGCAAATGCTCGGAAAAGGGCCTCGCTTTCTCAAGCCCAAGCCCAAGGTTCAAGTTCCCGAGAAAACTCCGCAAACCGTATCGAAAGCTGTCGATCAAGGTTTTCTCGGCGGCCTTGTCGATTGCCGAACATGGTGCCAATGCTTCAACGAAGCGCTGCCCTTCAAGCGCGAGTTGGAGAACGCATGGGCCCGCGACGATTTCTGATCGGGTTTGCGACGCTGAGTGCGCTCGGATTGCTCTGGTATGGGGCGACGAGCGTGACCGGCCTCGTCTCGAGCGGTCGCTTCCCCTCGCCGATCGAGACCTATACGGCGTTTCAGCAGATTGCCTGGCGCGGCTACGCGGGTGGGACGTTGCCGGCCCATGCGCTGCATTCCATCCGCCTTGTGGCGATGGGATTTGCGGTTGCCGTGGCAACAGGCGTGCCGCTTGGCTTACTGATGGGGTCGAGCCGAAAGGCCGAGGCGCTGATCAATCCGGTGTTCCTCCTCATCCGACCCATTCCGCCGCTCGCTTGGATCCCCCTGGCCATCCTTTGGCTCGGACTTGGAGACGCCGCCAAGATCATGGTGATCTGGTTTGCGGCCTTCGTGCCGGCGGTGATCAACACCTTTTCGGGTGTGCGCAGCATCGAGCACCCCGTCATCGAGGCGGCGCGCATGCTCGGAACACCGCCCTGGCGCTTCGTCATGGAAGTGGTGGCGCCTGCGGCCTCGCCGATGATCTTCACGGGCTTGCGGCTCTCACTCCAGGCTTCCTGGACGACGCTCGTCGCGGCGGAGCTTGTCGGGGCTCTGTTTGGCCTCGGCCGCGTTCTCAACCTCGCCCAGCAGGACATCTACCCGGGCATGATCCTCGTCGGGATGATCGCCGTTGCGCTGTGCGGCTGGATGACGACGCGCTTCCTGGCGTTCGGGGAAGCCCGCGCGCTTGCCTGGAGACATTTCGAGGCGAAGCCGGCGCGCTGATGGACCGACGGCTCTCCCATTCCGAGACGATAGGGCTCGGCGCGCTCGGCCTCATGAGCTTGATCGGGCTTTGGGCAGCGATTTCCGGTTTTGGCCTCGTGCCTGACCAGTTTCTGCCGACCCCCATCGCCGTGATCGGGCGCTTCATCGACCTCTTCCGCGAGCCGTTCGCCGGGTTCACGCTGCAGCAACATCTCTCCTCAAGCCTCATGCGCTATCTCTATGGCTTGCTGCTTGCCGCCGTGATCGGCATTCCGCTCGGCCTCGCCATGGGTTGGTTTCGGACGCTCGACGACGTTGTGACGCCGATCTTCGAAGGCTTGCGTTTCATCGCGCCGATCGCGTGGGTGCCGTTTGCAGCGCTTTGGTTCGGCACCGGAATCGGCGGCCCGATCATGATCATCTTCGCTGGCGCTTTTCCGCCCTGCCTCATCAATGCCTATCGCGGCGCGCGCTTTGTCGAACCGCGTCTCATCGAGGCGGCACGCATGCTGGGAACCGGCCATCGCCGAATGTTGATGGAAATTCTTCTCCCAGCTTCCCTGCCCTCGGTGATGGCGGGGGTTCGCGTCGCGGCAGGCTTGGGTTGGCAATCCCTCGTCGGCGCCGAGCTCATCGTCGCCTCCGCGGGCGTCGGCTTCATGATGGTGCAGGCTCAAGCCAGCGTGCAGACCCCGACCGTGATGGCCGGCATGATCGCGATCGGCATCACCGGCCTTCTCATCGACGTCGCGCTGCGGCAAGGCGAAGGCCTGCTGCGCCATCGATTGGGAGCGGATTGAGACTGTGGCCGCCATTCGCTTCGACAAAGTGCAAAAATATTTCGGGCGCGGCGACAAGAGGATGCACGCCCTTTCCAATATCAATCTTGAAATCGAAGATCGCGAATTTCTCGCCATCGTCGGTCCCTCCGGCTGCGGCAAAACGACGTGTCTTCGTCTGGTGGCGGGCTTCGACGCGGCGAGCGAAGGCAGCGTATCGGTGGCGGGCAAGCCGGTGATGAAGCCGGGGCCGGATCGCGCCGTCGTTTTCCAGCAATTCGCTTTGTTTCCGTGGAAGACCGTGCGCGGGAACATCGACCTTGGATTGCGCAACAAGGCCATTGGCTTCGAGGAGCGCGAGAAGCGCATCGCCGATGTGCTCAAGCTCATGAACCTCGAGACATATGCGGATGCGTTTCCGCATCAGCTATCGGGCGGCATGCAACAGCGCGTGGCGATTGCCCGCGCCTATGTGCTCGACCCCGAAGTGCTGCTGATGGACGAACCCTTCGGCGCGCTCGATGCGCAAACCCGGGTCGTGATGCAAGAAGAGCTCGTGCGCCTGGCTCGCGTTCAGCCGCGAACCGTGCTCTTCATCACGCACGCGGTCGAGGAGGCGGTCTATCTTGCCGACCGCATCGCGGTGATGACGCGCCGCCCCGGGCGGATCAAGGAGCTCGTCGACGTGAAAAGCGTGCGCGACGCAGAAAAATGGAATCGCTTCGAGCGCATCGAGGACGTGATGGATCTCGACAGCTTCGTCCACCTGCGGACAGGAATCTGGAGATCGCTCCGCGAGGAGAAAAACGGTTGAGGCGTTCGCCATGACAGGCGGAAGCCGCATCGAATTCGAAGAAACGAATATGCGTTGAAGCATGGGAGCACGGACAATGAGGATGAAATTCGCAATCGCGCTTGCCGCCGCATTGGGGCTATCGACGCAGGCCTCGGCGCAAGCTCTGACACCGATCAATGTCAGCTACCAGCCTTCGCTCTATTGGGCGCTGCCCTTTCACTACGCCACCGTGAAGGGGTGGTGGAAAGAAGTCGGACTTTCGCCGACCTTTCAGACTTTTCCAGCGGGCGCGCCGCAAGTCGCAGCGGCGCAGGCGAAATCCTGGGATGTCGGCGGCATGGGCTCGGTACCCGCCGTTCTCGGCGCGGCACGCTTCGGCCTGCTGACGATCGGCCTCACCAATGACGAGTCGAAGGCCAACGCCATGATGGTGCGTGGCGATAAATTCGATGCCATCAAAGCCAATCCGGCCTTGCTCAAAGGCCAGCGTCTTTTGGTGACCACGAACTCGACCGCGGATTTCGCCGCCCGGAGCTGCCTGAAGAAATTCGGCCTCGATCAGACCGACATGCAATTCGTCAATCTCGGCCAAGCTCAAATCGTCAGCGCCATCACCTCGAACAACGGCGACATCGCCGGCGTCTGGGCGCCCAATACTTACACGCTTCAGGACAAGGCGAACGCCAAATATCTCTGCTCCGGCGCTGATGCCGGCGCGATCGTGCCAGGCGTACTCGTGGTCCGGCAGGACTACGCCAAAGAGCAGCCGGAAAACGTCGCGAAGTTCCTCGCCGTGTTCTTGCGCGGCTGGTCATGGGCGAAGGCCAATCCGGCCGAGGCGCGCACCCTCGCGCTCGACTTTTACAAGAGCGGCGGCCTCGAAGTCACCCCTGCCGCCATGGATCAGGAGTTCGCGCTACGTCCCGTGTTCGGACTCGACGAGCAGTTGAAGCTCTTCGATCGCGCCAAGGGTCAATCGATCGTCGACGGCTGGCTCACGGTGATCGGCGCTTTCATGGCGGACGTCGGAACTTTGCCGCAGTCGCCCGACCCGAAGAGCTTCGTCTCGGACGAGTATCTGAAGCGCGTGGAAGCCGATCCGAAACTCAAGGCCTTCGCAACGGAATTCGACAAGCATTGAGCCTTGGCCATTCGGTCGTCGCCTGAGCGGCGATACGGTTCCTCGCGAAATCGACAAAGGTTGAGACGATGCCCGTGACCCTGCTTAAGCGCGCCGCGAAGACCGCGGAAAGCGAAACCGGGACGGCGAGAAAGGTCGCAGCCGAAATGCTCGAGGCCATCTCGGCGGGTGGCGAGCGCGCCGTTCGCGATTATGCGCAATCCCTCGACAATTGGTCGGGCGAGATCCTGGTCACGCCCGCAGAGATCGAGCAGCGCACGCGCGATATTCCCGAAAGCGTCAAAAACGATATCGTATTCGCCACCGCACAAGTGCGCGCTTTCGCTCAGGCGCAGCGCCGATCGATCGCGGATTTCTCGATCGAAAGCCTCCCGGGCCTGGTGACGGGGCAAAGGCTCGTGCCGGTGAATGTCGCGGGCTGCTACGTGCCGACCGGACGCTACGCCCATATTGCCTCGGCCTACATGTCCATCGCAACCGCGAAAGCGGCTGGTGTGAAGACAATCGTCGCGTGCTCGACTCCCTTCATGGGCGAAGGGATCCATCCTCTCGTGCTCTACGCCATGAAGGTGGCCGGCGCCGATGTCATCTTGACGCTCGGCGGCGTGCAGGCGATCGCAGCGATGGCGCACGGCCTGTTCACTGGCAAGCCCGCTGACATTATTGTCGGTCCCGGTAATAAATTCGTCGCCGAGGCGAAGCGCATGCTCTTCGGCAAGATCGGGATCGATGTCTTCGCCGGCCCGTCAGAGATCGCGGTGATCGCGGACGAAACCGCCGATCCTGCGATCGTCGCGTCCGATCTCGTCGGGCAGATGGAGCATGGACATGAGAGCCCGGCCTCCCTCTTCACCACCTCCAGAACGCTTGCCGAGAACGTCATGCGGCTTATCCCGGCCTTGATCGAAGCGCTGCCGAAAACTGCGCGAGACGCCTCGCACGCGGCGTGGCGCGACTATGGCGAGGTCGTACTCTGTGACACGCGTGAAGAGGTTGTCGGCGTATCCGATCGTCACGCCAGCGAGCATCTCGAGGTCCAGGCGGCCGATCTCGATTGGTGGCTCGACAATCTCGGCAATTACGGGTCGCTCTTCCTGGGTGAAGAGACGACCGTGGCATTCGGAGACAAGGTTTCCGGCCCGAACCACATACTGCCGACGAAATTCGCCGCGCGCTATTCGGCGGGTCTTTCGGTTCATAAATTCCTGCGACCGCTCACTTGGCAGCGGATGAACAAGGAAGCCTGCAAGACGCTTGCGCCGCGCTCTGCGCGTATCTCTCGTCTCGAAGGAATGGAGGCGCATGCGCGGACCTCCGATGACCGCATGCGCAAATATTTCCCAAGGCATAATTTCGATCTCGGCACGCCGGTGGAAAGCTGAAGCGTGTTCAGGCTGCAATCCCTCTTCGACCTCACCGGCCGTACCGCACTCGTCACTGGCGGAAATTCCGGAATCGGATTGGCGCTCGCCCATGCGCTGGGTCTCGCGGGAGCGTCTCTCGTCTTGACCGCGCGCCGCGAACTCGAGCTGGCCGAGGCGACGGGCGCGCTCGAGGCGCAAGGAATCGTGACACAATCGATCGCGGCCGATCTCGCGCAGACCTATGGCACCGCGGCCCTTGTGGAGACGCTCGAGGCGCGCGAGGTGATGGTCGACATCCTCGTCAACGCGGCCGGGATCAATCTGCGCCAACCCTTTTCGGAAGTCACGACCGATGCCTTCGACCGGCATATGGCGGTGCATTTGCGTGCACCCTTCCTCCTGTCGCAGTCTCTTGCGCCCGCCATGGCGCGCCGGAACTGGGGCCGCATCATCAACATCGCTTCGCTGCAGTCATGGCGCGCTTTTCCGCATTCCGCACCTTATGGCGTGGCCAAGGCAGGCGTACTCCAGCTCACTCGCGTCATTGCCGAGGCGTGGTCGGCGCAAGGCATCTGCTGCAACGCCATTGCTCCAGGGTTCTTCCCGACACCGCTCACCGCCGCCGTTTTCGCCGATGCCGAGCGGACCCGGCGCAATGCGGCCCAAACCGCGATCGGACGCAACGGCGACCTCGCCGATCTTCATGGCGCGGCCGTGTTCCTCGCCTCGGACGCTTGCGCCTACATCACCGGCCAGACGCTCGCTGTCGATGGTGGATTCACGGCGAAGTGAGCATGCGCGGCGCGACGGGAGAAGCTCATGAAAGCGCTGGTTTACACTGCCCCTTTCGCGGTCGTTTTTCGCGACGAGCCCGAGCCCGCGCCATCGAACGATGTGGTCCTCGTCAAGGTCGAAGCAGTCGGCATCTGCGGATCGGACATGCATGCCTATCACGGTCGGGATACGCGCCGGCCTGCGCCGTTGATCCTCGGTCACGAGGCAGCCGGCGTCGTGGCGAGCGGCGCGCGTGCCGGTGAGCGCGTCGCGATCAATCCTTTGGTCGTCGACCCCGAATGTCCATTCGTGCTTCGCGGCGCGCCTCATCTTTCTCCGACGCGTCAGCTCGTCTCCATGCCCGCATGGCCGGGCGCGTTTGCGCAATTCGTAGGCGTGCCCGTCTCCAATCTCGTTGCCATTCCCGGCCATGTAAGCAGCGTGCACGCCGCCTTGGCCGAACCGCTCGCAGTCTCCTACCACGCCGTCAATCACGGCGCGCGACTTCTCGCCCGACCTCTATCCGCTGCGCGCTGTGTCGTGCTCGGCGCCGGGGCCATCGGGCTTTCGGCCGCGCTCGTGCTTGCGATGCAAGGCGCGGGCACGATCCAGATCGGCGAGCCCAATGCGCAGCGACGCGCCACCGCCGCGCGCTCCGGTCCTTTCACCTGTTACGCGCCAGGCGGAGGTCATGAACCAGCAGAGAATGGCGCCGACCTCGTGATCGACGCAGTCGGCGCGGACGAGACGCGCGCCGCCGCGTCGCGAATGATCGCGCCAGGTGGCGTCATCGTCCATGCCGGGCTCCTGCCGGGCCATGAAGGCCTAGATATCCGCAAGCTCACCTTGCAGGAGGTGATCTTCACCGGCACCTATTGCTACACGCCGACCGATTTTCGCGAAACGGTCTCTGCGCTCGCGGCAGGCCGGCTCGGCGATCTCTCTTGGCTCGAAGAACGCCCTCTCGCAGAAGGCGCACGGGCCTTCGCCGACATCGACGCCAACGCGGTCGCGGCCGCGAAGATCGTGCTTCGGCCTTGAAAGAAGGCGGGGTCGTCAGCTTGCTGCTGGCCTTCGGCATCATCTGCGTCGAGGGCCCGGCTTGGAACCGTGTCTACGATCCGCGGCCACCCCGGTTTCACTCAGGGAACGGCGATGAGTTCAATTCATACGATTTGGCGGATCGATCTTGATGCGTCGCCGATCGGCGCGTTCCGCCATGGCATCGTAGTCCACCGCAAGCCTCATCAATATTCGCTTTGTGGTGGGATCGCGCATGTCCTCGCCTAACCGACGCATTTCTTCGGCTCGCCGCCGCCATCGCTCGACGTCCGTCAAATGTGATCGTCCCGCCATGACGCTTTCAGCTCACGATGCAAAACATGTCTTAACCTGGGTTAAGTGGGCGTGGACATGTTCGCGTCAAGCGCAGGCCGTCGCGGCATCTTGGACGGCGTCAGATTGAGCGAGAGTGTCATTGCGCGAGCGAATACGCGCGACCACGAGCGCTCCGGAGGATCGGAGCACTCCCGCAGCGAAGAGCGCGCTTGCCTCAGTTCGGCGTCCGCGAGTGAATGCGCATCGCCCATAAGAGAGAGCGAATTGGCCGCGAGCGTCGCCGCCCAGCGCACCGCCGCGATCAGGCGCGTCGACCGTTGGCATGTTGCCGGTCGGCGCTTTCCGCCATCGCCTCGTAATCCGTGGCGAGCCGCAAAAGGATTTGCCTGACCTTTTGGTCACGCGTGTCCTCGCCCAAGCGGCGCATCTCTTCGGCCCGCTGCCGCCACCGCTCCGCGTCTGTCAGGTGTATTTGCATGACGTCCCCCCGTCGCGCAATATTAGCCTATGTTAGTTGGGAACTGCCGGCCGCACGTCAAGGCGCTGGTGGGAATGGCCGAGAAGCAAATGCGCGAGCGCTTCGCGTCGGCCCGTTGCCCCCGTTGCGCTCTCGAGTGAAAGCCGCTCGCTGCTCCCGCTCATCCGGTGAGGTGACGAGTGGCCTGCGGAAGTGCATTGTTGGTGTGCCGGTCGGGAGGGAGGGGACCAGAATGGTCGAAAATTCGAGAGAGAGGGTAATCCTGTGCTCTGATTGTGCCGGCACGGGATTTGACCGCAAAAGATCGAGGCGAATGAGGTGCGAGACTTGCGGTGGCTCGGGTCTCAGCAAAACATCGAATGTGAGCTTTCTCGACGATCCCCGGCATTGGCGGATGCGAGGAGAAGAAGCGCGCAGCCTTGCCGAGGATATGCGTGATCAGGACGCCAAAGCGATGATGCTGCGCATCGCCGAGGACTATGAAAATATCGCCTCACGCATCGATTGTATAAACCTGGGGGCACACTGGTTCGGCGAGAATACATCAACCGACGTTGCCTGAGCCCTTGCGCCGCTGTGCGGCGCGGCGCCTCGAGTTCTCCACGGCCATGCCGGGTGAAGTGAACCGATCCCGCTCGTTAACCGGGTCGATATATCTGGGCCTCTTTCCGATCTGACCTTGTCGAGCCTCTCGATAGCGGCCCGGCTCTGGAGGATGGCCTCTCTTGAAGCCGCAATGAGGGAGGAGGTCACGAAAAATATGTGCTCGAGCACACGCGGGTGCTCCAGTGCATCGTTCTAAAATTGGATCGGACTTGCCTCGTCAGTCTTAGGCGACTTCACAGCACGTTGAAACCGTTGCGGACCGGCATGAAGGCTAAATGCGCCTTCCAGTGATGCGGTTCCGACCGGCCATTTCGGAACCGAGTCACTATTGGGCGGCTTAGCTTCTCTGGCAGGCTGAGGTGATCCATGTCATGGTGAGCAGGCGAGCAACGGCACTTGAAGCACAGCTCATTCATGCGGAGGCGGCTGTGACCGCGGGCACGGAGCACGTGAACCGTCAATGCCAGATACTTGCGGAGTTGGAAGAGGGCGGGCACAGGACCCATCTGGCGGAGGGTCTGCTCTCAGTCTTCAGAGAAAGCTTGGCCCTGCATGTCGCCGATCGTGATCGCATCAAGCAGGAAATTGAACGCTCGACCCACGACTGCCCTGACCCACCACTGACCTGGCCCACGACTGACCTGGCCCACGACTGACCTGCACGTTGTCGATGAAGATCACGCGGAACCGAACAGTGGCCACGTTTCCCGGGAACAAGCTTCTCTGGGAACCGTCCTGCGGCCATCCCTGTTCCGTGAAGGGGAGAAGTTGTCATGGTCCCGGGGACATCGATGGTGAAGGAACTCAAAACCGAACGGCAGCTTGAGGCCCTGATCAGGGCGCAAGCTAAGGACATAAACATTCAGCATCTGGAGGTTCACCCCGACAAGGCATTCGGAGAGCTCGGGTGGGATGCATTCGTCATGGAGGCCTCGCCCGAGCGCGCCTTCGAATATGGAAACCGCGTGCAAATGATTGCGAGCAGGCTTCGGGTCAAATACGATCTCAGGGCATGATCGCAATCGGCATGGCGCCGTAAAAAGATCAACGTCGGATCCATAATTCAAGCCGTCGCCACAAAGTGATCGAGTTGAGAGTGAAAAACTTGCCTGAGGGCGGTGAGCATGGGGAGGGTTCCGATGGATCGCTTCATCGCACGCGAAAACCTGCACATATTTCGACTGCGCCTCAAGACGGAGAGATCTCCCGATGTGCGAGCGCTTCTGATGAGGCTGATAGCCACGGAAGAGGCAGAACTCTCGAAGCTTGAAGAACGGAAAAAACAAGAGAGGCCAGAAGAGGATCCGGACCGGACACAAGCTGCTGAATAGCGGTTCCGCGAATCCGACTGTGGTGGGCTGCATGCGAAATTGCGGGCGCTACGCAAAAACGGTCCCACAGGAAAAAGGGTCCGCGTACCCACATCCGCAATGATCAGATGCCAAGCGTGCGGTTATCTGTCTCCACACACCATCTGCCGAGCTCGGCGAGCTCGCAGGAATTTTGATCTCCAAGCCCCCCATCAAGCTCTTACTTCAGGCTCCGCCAGAGGTTGCTGTAGTCGTCTGTCCAGGCGCGGATCGTGTCGGGCGTGTCGATCGGCGTTGCATCCGCCAAGGGCCCGCTGGAGAACAGGCCTGGGCGGCGGCTGACAAGCACCCATTGGGCAGTATTGCGGCCGGATTCCGCATCGGCCGTGTTGGTGACGAGCCGCGCCGGCGTCTCAATGGCGTCTGCAGCGCGCGCGACGACCGGAGCAAGATCGAGAAATTGGTTCGACACGTGGACGGCGATCACGCCACCTCGCGCAAGATGGCGCTGATATAATCG
Source organism: Hyphomicrobiales bacterium (assembly GCA_019247795.1). GTDB lineage: Bacteria > Pseudomonadota > Alphaproteobacteria > Rhizobiales > Beijerinckiaceae > GAS188. The sequence continues at coordinate 20,928 of JAFBAK010000235.1, forward strand.
AAACGCCTCGACTGTGAGGAGATGGACCGGGATGGCATCGCCCGAAAAGGCATCGATCACCAAAAGGTCGTATTGCCGATCCGGTTCGGTTTCGAGGCCGAGGCGGCCATCGCCGAGCCGCAGGCTCCACGGGGCGCCGCAGGCATCGAGGTAACCGAAATACTGGGACGCGATTGCCGGAACCAAGGGATTGATCTCGTAGAAGCGAATCGAGTCCTGCGGCCGCGCATAGGCGGCGAGCGTCCCGGCGCCGAGGCCGATCACGCCGATCCGGATGGCCCCTGCCGCTTCGAGCGACGCGAGCGCGAGACCCACACCGGATTGCGGCGAGTAGTAGGTCGTCGGAATGCAGCGCCGTAGAGGATCTTGGAATTGCTCGCCATGTATGATCGTGCCGTGCATGAGGCGCCTGACTGCGCTTCGCCCGTCCGCCGGGGCTATCTCCACGACCTTGAGCGCCCCGTAGAAATTGCGGACACGTGCGAGCGCGCTGCTGGAATCCATATATTCCCACTGCGCCCCCAAGCCGACCGTCAGGACCCACAGAAGGATGGCCCCGAGATAAGTGAGCGATTGCACGCGACCTCGGGGTGGTCGGGCGCGGTGGACCGCGAGGATGGCGACGATCCCGGTCAGTCCCAGCGCGATCGGCAGATCGTAGAGGGCATCGAGCACCGCGGGAGCGACAGCGGCCGTCAGCAGCGCGCCGGCGGCGCCGCCGGCCGCAACGGTGAGGTAGAAGCTCGTGAGATGTGAAGTTCGTGGCCGTAACCGCGCCAGCTCCCCGTGGCACAACATGCAGGCGGTGAACAAGCCGGCTGAGTAGAAGCCGACCAGCAGACGTGGATCGCTGTTGGCGTGGCTCCCCACTCCGACGTACATCATGGCGGGAAGGAATTCGGCGAGGGCGATGCAGAAGAGCGCAGGTTTGTACCAGCGGCTGCTTTCGAAACACAGGATCAAGGTCAGCAGGTAGATCGCCAGCGGCCCCACCCACAAAAGCGGGATCGCCGCCACATTCTGCGTAATGTGGCCCGTGACGGCGAGAAGCAGCATCGAGGGCGCGGCCGAGAGCACGAACCACAGGATTCTTTCGACCGGAGGGACCCGACCTTCGGCACGCGCGGCATCCGGAGCGCGATTGGTCGACACGGGCAATGACGTCACCCAAGCCGTCCCGGTGCAGGCGAACGCAAAGACGACGTAGGCGGCTGACCAGAGACGCGCCTGAAGCCCCGTACCGAAGAGCGGTTCCACGACGATCGGATAGGCGAGCAGCGCCAGGAACGAGCCGAAATTCGAGAGGGCGAACAGACGATAGGGATTGGCGGCGAGGCCTCTGGCTTCGTCGTCATGCCAGGACAGCCATGTCTGCATCAGAGGGCCGGTCGCCGACAACAGAATGAACGGCAGCCCGATTGTCACGGCGAGGAGCATCAGGACGCGAAGGGCCGGCGCCTCTTCGCCCATCGGCTTCCATCCCGGCGAGGGAATGAGGGGGAGGAGCAGGAAGCTCGCCGCCAGCAGGCCCACATGCAGGAGGCGCTGCGCCGCCGGCGTGAGCAGCCGCGCCGATGCATGGGCGTAGATGTAGCCGATACAGAGCGTGACCTGGAAGAAGAGCAGACAGATGGTCCAGACACCCGCCGTCCCGCCGAACCAGGGCAGGATCATCTTGGCGATCATCGGTTCTACAAGGAACAGCAGCACCGATCCGAGCAGGATCGAGACCGGGATCGTCGCTGTCGCGGCAAAGCCCGCCAGGGTTGCCCGACGGGCCGCTTGATCATTCAGAGCCGCGCGTATCGAGAGCGGGAACACGGCAAGGCTTGTGCCACCGGAAAAGTAAAGAACTTGTTCCGGCAATCGAGTCGATTATCACGGCGCTTCAGCTGGCGCCTTGAAAGGGCCAGGCGTCGAGAAAACTTTGCGAGGCGACTTTATTTCAATCCGACGATGTCCGAGCAACCGCTCAGGCTCTCCCTGCCCGCATTCGTGAGCGGTTGCGCCGAATCCAATTACCGAACGGGTCGAGATACGAGCTCGCTCAGCAGCGACCAGGATGCTGTGTGCACCAAATGATCTGCATACGTCTGTCGTGCGCGCTCATGCCTCCGTAGCCGGGCGCAACATAGACAGGAGGCCCACCGTAGACGGGAGGCCCATATCCCCAATGGTGGTGGTGGTGGTGATGGTGGTGATGATGATGGTGGTGATGGTAGTAAGGGTAGTAATATTGCGCCACCTGCGTGTTCTCTTTCGCAGCTTGAACTTCATCCACGGTCCTGAGAAGCGCCAGCGCGTTGGGAACCGGTTCCAGCAACTCTGCGAATGAGTTTGGCTTCAGAAATTCACTAGCATCCGATGTTTTCGGGGACGCTGCTTGAGCGCAGTCCATTGCGGCAAACGCCGAAACTACCCCGACCACCCCCGCGATTTTCCTCTGCATTACTTTCCTCCTCACAACGGCTCGCCAAAAGCACACTCATTGGGCAAATCGGTGAGCTGCACTACCGGTTCCGCAGAATTCATCCGCAAGCGATGCTTCTTGAGTAAAAATGCTTCTTGCCAAGTCACCGTCGGCCGGAACGTGGAGGTATTTCACTTCGATTTTTTCTGAAGTGCGCTTTGCTGGAAATGTTCGACGGCGCCGTCGATCTGAACCCAACCGTGTTTCGACTGCTCAAAGACCGATATGTTGGGGGCCGGAAAATCAGGGTCATTCAGCGAGCCGACGGCTACGCCGATCAGCGACGGCACAACGTCAGCCTTCCAATAGACTGTCGAGCCGCAGGTAGGACAGAAATACATGTGGACCTTCTCGCCGCTTGCCCCATGACGGACGAACTCTTTCGCGGCGCCAGAAATGTCGACAGATTCGACCAAAAAAAAGGCACCTACACCGAATGGCGCGCCGGTTCTTCGCTGGCAATCGAGACAATGGCAGGCGACCACCAGTTTCGGAGACCCTCGTAGTTCAAGCGTGAGAGCACCGCATGCGCATCGAGCATTGGTCATGGAAACCTACATTTGGCAGCTGGATGTGACCTCAATTCCTTATGCCGAGGTCAGTCGTTTGGGAACAGC
>JAFBAK010000246.1 GCA_019247795.1 Hyphomicrobiales bacterium
TCTTCGAGGTGGAGCTCGCCCGCACCAACCCGGAGCGCGAGAAGGGGCTGATGTTCCGCCGCTACATGCCGAAGAACCGGGGCATGCTTTTCGATTTCGGCTCTCCCGACCCGGCGACGATGTGGATGGAGAACACCTTCATTCCGCTCGACATGCTTTTCATCCGCGCGGACGGCACGGTGGCGCGCATCGAGACCAACACGGAACCCCTCTCGAGGCGCGTGATCGCGGCGGGCGAGCCGGTGCTCGCCGTCCTCGAACTCAATGGCGGCGTCTGCGACGAGCTCGGCATCAAGGCGGGCGACCGGGTGATGCACCCGCTGTTCAAGCCCCGCTAGGCGTCTCACATATTCCCGACGTCCTCCGGCACCTCATAGAAAGTCGGATGCCGGTAGATCTTCGAATTCGCCGGCTCGAAGAGCATGTCCTTGTCCCCGGGGTCGGAGGCCTTGATGGCGCCTGACGGCACGACCCAGATCGACAAGCCTTCGCCGCGGCGCGTGTAGACGTCACGCGCATTCTGAAGCGCCATTTCGGCATCGACCGCGTGCAGCGAACCGACATGGCGATGGCTCATTCCGCCGCGTGAGCGGATGAAGACCTCGAAGAGGGGCCAATTCGCTTCAGTCATTCAAGATCCCCGGTCACTCGGCGGCAAGCTTGGCGGCTGCATCTCGCGAGCGACGCTTCGCCGCATGTGCCAGCGCCGCCTCGCGCACCCACGCGCCTTCCGCATGCGCCTTGCGGCGCGTCCGCATCCGATCTCTCGAGCAAGGTCCGTTGCCGGAAACCACCTGACGGAACTCTTCCCAATCGATCGGGCCGAAGTCGAAGTTCTTGGTCTCTTCATTCCACTTCAACTGCGCGTCGGGGAAGACGAGGCCGAGCGCGTGGCCTTGCGGCACGGTCGCATCGATGAATTTCTGACGCAGATCGTCGTTCGAAAAGCGCTTGATCTTCCAGCGCATTGAGGTGTCCGAATGCTGGCTTTCCTTGTCGGAAGGGCCGAACATCATCAGCGAAGGCCACCACCAGCGATCGAGCGCATCTTGGGCCATTGCCTTCTGTTCCGGTGTTCCGCGCGCGAGCGTCGAGATGATCTCGTAGCCTTGGCGCTGATGGAAGCTCTCCTCCTTGCAGATGCGGATCATGGCGCGCGCATAGGGCCCGAAGCTGCAACGACAGAGCGGAATCTGATTCATGATGGCCGCGCCATCGACCAGCCAGCCGATCGCTCCGATATCGGCCCAGGTAAGCGTCGGGTAGTTGAAGATCGAAGAATATTTCGCCTTGCCGGTCAGGAGCTGCTCGACGAGTTCCTCGCGCGTTACATCGAGCGTCTCGGCGGCCGCATAGAGGTAAAGCCCATGCCCACCTTCGTCCTGCACCTTGGCCAAAAGCGCGGCCTTGCGCCTCAACGTCGGCGCTCGCGTGATCCAATTGCCTTCCGGCAGCATGCCGACGATCTCGGAATGGGCATGCTGCGAGATCTGGCGTACGAGCGTGCGCCGATACGCCGCCGGCATCCAATCATTGGGTTCGATCTTTTCATCTGCATCGATGCGCGCCTGGAAACGCGCCTCCCGCTCGGTGTCGACCGGAGAGGTTCCCTGCGTCTCATGCGTGTTCAAGCCTTGCGTATACATCGACCTGTCCTCGAAACGCGCGCGTCGGCGGCCGGATCTCGCAGCTGCATCGCGAGCTTTCAGCCTCTTGGCCGTCGCGAGCACGCCAGCAAGCTCAATCCTAACATATGGGGTGATGGTCCGGGAATTGCCCCGTCGCGGGGATTTCAGGCCTCAAGCGTGGCCGAGGACCTCGTAAAGCTCGCGCGCCACCGCGAAGGATCCGCGTTTCTCCGCGGCCGCCTTGACGCGGACCACCGTCGTCGCATGGGGAAGCGCGAGCGTGAGCACATCGCCTGCCCGAAGCTTGCGGGCACCGTCGGTGATGCGCTTGCCGTCAAGCCGGACATGGCCTTGCTCGACCAGGGCTTGCGCAAGCGATCGTGTGCGCGCAAACCTCGCCACGACGAGCCATTTGTCGAGCCGTTGGCTGTCGAGCCCGCCCATTCAGCGCATAGCCACGCTCATCGCTGGCCTTCTTCCTCCATTTGAGCCTTCAGCGCCAGCAGCTTGGCAAAGGGGTTGTCGGGATCGATCGCCTTCTGTGGCCGCTTGTCGGGGCGCTGTGCACCCGCATGCGGACGTCCTGTTCCCTCCCGCTTTTGGCCCTCGCCGCCATGCTCCGGTCGAGAACCCGGGCGTTTGTCGCGTCGCGGCGGCCGAGCTCCGGCGTGGGCGCGATGCGAATCACGCTGAGGCCGCCCCTGAGCTTGCGTCCCGTCCGAAGCTGCGGGCTCGTCGGACGCAGAGGGCGTATCCCCGCCAGGCTGTGCGGTTCTGGCACGATCATGCCGGCGTCTTGCGTGCCTCTCGCCTGCAGCCTGGGCTTGCGCCTGGTGGCGAGGCCGCGGATGGGCGGATCGCTGCTGGCGCCACACCTCGATCGCTTCGGGTTCGGTCCCGGCGGCTTCGGCCTGGGTTGTTTCGACCGCCGTCGCGGCTCCCTCCTTGGGTTCGGGCGTCTCGCCAGACATTGGAGGAGCCGTCGCGGCTTCATCCGAGGTGGGTGTCTCGCTGGCGGGGTTGGCGGATGCAGGGGCGGCAGGTGGCGCGCTCGCCGGCTCTCCGGTCACGGTCGGCTGCGCAACCGAGGGCTCTGCCAGCGGCTGTGCCGGAACGATGCCGCCCGAAGACACCCCTTCAGCGGACGGATTCTCGCTTGCCGCCACAGCCTCTTTCCCGGCTGCGGGCATTTCGGCCGCGGGACCCCCGGTATCGGTGACGATGCCCGGAAGAAAGGGTTCATCATCGCTCGATGCGGCGGCTGCCGACGAGGTGGTCTCGGAAGAGGCCGCGGCAGCGCTCGCTTCCGCGGTTGCGGCTTGAGGTTCGGGCTTGGTCACCGGCTTCGGCGGAGCCGCGAGCGGCACCGTGATGGCGGGGCCCAGCCGTTTGGTCGCGACATAACCGAGCGAGGTCAGGATCGCCGAAAAATCCTCGCCTGCGCAACCTGCGAGCGATGTCATCTGGCCGGTCACCACAAAGCCATCGCCATCGGCACTGCCGGGGGGTGGCGCGCCTTGCGTGAGACCTGGACGATACTGCACGGCAGGGCGAATGAGGTCGGCGAGCCTTTCGAGGATGTCGACCCGCACCGCTCGCTTCCCGCAAAGCCTGAAGCCCGCGACCCGGTAAAGCGCTTTCGGGGCTTCCGCATCGGCCGGAAAGGAAGTGCGGCCGGAAGACGCAAATTGCAGGATCGTGTCGAGGCCGACGAGTTCGGGGCCGCCATGTTTGAGCGCGTAGAGCTGCGTCGCGAGCGCGCGCGGGGCGGGCTTGAGCAAAGCGGGGAGATAAATGTGGTAAGCGCCGAAGCGAAGGCCGAGCGCGCGCAGCTTGGCGCGGCTTTCCTGATCGAGCGTCTTCATGTCCTGAGCGACGCGAGAGCGATCGAGCACGCCCAAAGCTTCGCTCGCCTGATAGGCGATGCCGCGCGCGACACCGGTGAGGTCGGGCGGGTTCTCCAATGCGAAGAGCGGTCCCAAGAGCCTTTCCACGCGCGCCGCGATCCATAATCCGAGACGCTTGTCGATCTTCTCGCGCGCCGGGGAAGAGATGTGCTCGTCGGCGAGCGCGGTGACGCGCGGCTTCAGCACACTGTCGCCCGCGACCAGCTTGCCGACCACCTCGCCGCGCCAGCGCACCGCGCCGTCGCTGGCGAGCACAATCGCTTCGTCCTTGGCCTCCGAGAAGCGCGCGGCGCGCGTCTCGAATTCGGGAGACAGCGCCTTCAAGGCCGCGGCGCGCAACGCCTTGGCGTCGGGTCCGCTCGCTTCCGGCGACAAGGTGAAGCGGAAACCTTGCAGTCGCCCCGCATCATGGCCCTCGACGAGCACATCGCCCGACGCGGTGATTTCGGCTTCCAGCATCGCGTTCTCTTTCAGGCGGCGCATCAGCACGCTTGTCCGTCGATCGACGAAGCGCTGCGCAAGCTTCTCGTGCAAGGCGTCCGACAGACTGTCCTCTACCCGACGCGTCTCGCCCTGCCAATGCTCCGGGTCATTGAGCCAATCGGGACGATTGGCCGCGAATGTCCAGGTGCGCGTTTGCGCGATGCGCGCCGAGAGGGTGTCGATGTCGCCGTCCGTCCGATCGACCGCGGCCACCTGGCGTCGCAGCCAATCGTCCGGAACCCGGCCGCCCCCGGTAAGAAAACCAAACAAGGTGACCACCATCTCCGTATGCGCATGCGCGGCGACCTTGCGGTAATCCGGCAATTGGCAAACCTGCCAGAGCCGCTCGATCTCGGCGGACGAGACGGCACGTTCCTGCACACCCTTGTCGCGCGCGGCGATCTCCAGGGCGAGCACGTCGTCGGCGGCCGGCGCCCGCGCGAGGCCCGGTTCCGTCGGCATCGCGGCAAGGCTCGCTTGCAGCGCGTCAAGGGAGGAGAAGTCGAGCTCCCCATTGCGCCATTGAAAATATTCGAGCGCATCGAAGCGGTGATTTTCGAGGGCATCGACGAGGTCGGGCTCGAAGGTCGGACAGCGCCCCGTCGAGCCGAAGGTGCCGTCGCGGAGATAACGGCCGGCACGCCCGGCCACCTGGCCCATCTCGGCGGGGGTCAGGCGGCGATGGCGGTGACCGTCGAATTTGCGATCGGCCGCGAACGCCACATGATCCACGTCGAGGTTGAGGCCCATGCCGATCGCATCGGTCGCGACGATGTAGTCGACATCGCCCTCCTGGAAGAGCTCGACCTGGGCGTTGCGGGTGCGCGGCGAAAGGGCGCCGAGCACTACCGCGGCGCCCCCTTTCTGCCGGCGCACGAGCTCGGCGATTGCGTAGACCTCCTCCACCGAGAAGGCGACGATCGCCGAACGCGGCGGCAGCCGCGTGATCTTCTTCTCGCCGGCGAAGCCGAGCTTCGAAAGCCGCGGACGAGTGACGACATTCACGCCCGCCAACAGCTTCTCGACGAGTGGGCGCGCCACGGAAGAGCCGATGATCAGCGTCTCGTGCGTGCCGCGCGCGTTCAGGAGCCGGTCCGTGAATACATGGCCGCGATCGAGATCGGCAGCGAGCTGGATCTCATCGATGGCGACAAAAGGCGCCTCGATGTCGCGCGGCATGGCTTCGACGGTGGCAACCCAGTAGCGGGGATTGTCGGGCTTGATCTTCTCCTCGCCGGTGATGAGCGCGACCGCGTCCGGCCCGGCCTTTTCCACGACCCGGTTGAAGACCTCGCGCGCGAGCAGCCTGAGCGGCAGGCCGATCACGCCCGCGCCATGCGCCAGCATGCGCTCGATGGCTAAATGGGTCTTGCCCGTATTGGTTGGACCGAGGACGGCGGTGACGCCTTTCGCCCGATCGGTGCGCATGATCCGCTTGAACATCATGGTCATCGACGCGTCCCCGAACGAAAGGCCCACCGTGAGCCGGACGCGGCGCGTCTTTCCTGTTTATCTCATTGTGTCTATGGAAGAATCTGTCAGAAGCTTGACGCCTTTCGGGATCTTGCCCTCCTGCGCGCATGGATATAGCGGCGCGTCCAGTGCTTTCGGCCGGACCAGACCCCGCGCAGCGCGGCCACATCTTCCAAGGCCGCTTCCAAGGCCGCGCCTTCGCGCAACTTCCTCATGACGATGATCTCAGCATGAGGGGGGCCATCCCGCAAGTGAGGAACAACGGCGGAACGGATAGCGCCCGAATCAGTGGCCGCGTCTTGAGTCACATTTCCTGGACCGAGTCGAGTAGCCCACGATCATTCTTCGCTGTTGAAGCTTGATCATCCTTTCGATTTTCGCGCCCTATCGCCCCAAACCGCCGAGCGTTTCTCGGCGAAAGAGGCAAGCCCTTCGGCGGCCTCCTTCGATTGCCGCTTTGCCGCGTGGCTCTCGACGAGGCGCTCGAAGCTCTTGTCGTCGACCTTGGCTCCGGCAAGCTCGAGCGCCAGCATCTTCGTCTCGCCGATGGCCATAGGGCCATTCGCGAGGAAATGCTCGATCATTCGCGTGCCCGCCCCTTCGAGGTCCGAAACCGGGACGACTTCATGAACGAGGCCGATCCGCCGCGCCTCCTCCGCTCCGAAACGCTCGCCCGTGAGCGCATAACGCCGCAATTGTCTCAGACCGATGCCGTGTATGAGTTGCGGGAGGATGATCGCGGCCGTGAGGCCCCATCTCACTTCCGAGATGGAGAACATCGCGTTGTCCGCGGCGATCACCACGTCGCATGCCGCAATGATTCCGGTGCCGCCGCCGAAGCAGCCGCCTTGAACGAGGGCGAGCGTCGGCACCGGCGAATGGTTGAGCCGCCGCACCGCTTCAGCCGTCGCGCGCGAAGCGGCGATATTCTCGTCAGGCGACGATTTCGCGATGGTCTCGATCCATTTCAGGTCGGCGCCTGCCTGAAAATGTCGGCCATTACCCTTGATGACGATAAGCCGCAGATCGGCAATGTCCCGGAGCGCCTCGGTCGCGCGCAACAGGCCCTCGACGAGACCGCCATCATAAGCGTTGTTGACCTCTGGACGGTTGAGAACAAGCCTGGCGACGCCGCGCTCGTCGATGTCCCACAGGACCGGACCCGTCGAGCTGGAAAAATTCGCATGCGGCTTCGAGGGCTTTGGCATGAGGAGAGTACAAGCTCAAAGGGGGTGTGCACGAAGAGATGAGGCTTTTGCCGCAAACAATAAAGGGCGGCACAAGGCCGCCCTTACCGCGATCGAGAGGTTTCTTCGATCAATCGCAGACGCGCTGGCGCACGATGATCGGATTGCCATAAGCGTCGTAGTCACGCACGCGAACGTAATGGCACGCATAAGCCACCGGCGGCGGACCGGCGTAGTAGGCCGGCGGCGGATAAGGCTGATACGGAGCCAGTGTGCCGGGGCCTTGATAGGGGGGAGCCGCGAGCGCCGAACCGACGCCCAATCCGAGCAAGGTGCCGCCGACAACACCGGCAGCGACGGCACCGCCGCAATTCCAGCAGTGCCATTGCGCCTGTGCCGGCGCGGTCGATGCGAGGGACGCGATGCCAAGCGCTCCTGCCGCGACGAAAGTGGTTGCCAGCTTTCTCATGATTTCCCTCAATTTCGACCTATGGGCGCAACGCGCCGATCAACCAAGATCGCAGGGCTCACGCCATGCGCCGCCTCTCGCTTCGAAGCCGTCGATTTCGTCGACCCGAAGGACTTGACCGGCATAGTTGCGCATTGGGGCTGAATAGCGGCTGAATAGCGCCGGCGTCCCCGTGGAATGCAAACGGCCCGTTCGGCGCGTCGAGACTTAGCCTCAAAGCTTGGCCTCAGCTTTGGCCTTCAGCTTTGTGCCGCCTTCTTCGCGATCTCGCGCTTCAGCGCCCTTGCATTGGGCGACAGCTCGGCTTCGGAAGCCTTGGCCAGGAACGCGTCGAGCCCGCCGCGATGCTCGACCGAACGCAGCGCATTGGCGCTGACGCGAAGCCGCACGGAACGCTCGAGCGCATCCGACTGCAAGGTCACCGAGCAGAGATTCGGCCGGAAGACGCGCTTCGTCTTGCGGTTAGAATGGCTTACGAGATGGCCGCCCAAAACGGCCTTTCCGGTCAGCTCGCAACGGCGAGACATGGCGGTTCCTTTCTTCGGACAAAATCGACGGGCATCGCCGCTCGATGGAGGGTCGCCGCAACGAATCGCTGCGATCGATCGATGCCTCACCGCAAATTGTGAATGACGTCTTCGGGCGAGGTGTATAGGTGAGAGATGAAAGGCACGTCAAGATTCGCCACGCGAGGACATGTCCTCGCTCTCGTCGCGGCAGCAACCATGCTCGCCGCGATTCCGGTCGAGGCGGGGGCGGCCGGGCTCAGCACGGCCTATGCGATCACGCTTGCCGGGTTGTCGGTGGGCGACGCCTCGCTCTCCCTTGCGAGCACGCCCACGAACTACCGTGCAAGTCTGGCGATGCGACTTTCGGGCGTTGCCGGCCTCCTCACCGGTGCCAGGGGAGCGGCGGTGTCCATGGGTTCCATCGTCGGCGCGCGACCGACGCCGATTTCCTATGCCATCACCACCACCAATGGCCATGCCTCCCGCACCGTGCGCATGGCCCTGCAAGGCGGGGCGGTAGCGGCGCTCGAGGTGAAGCCGCCCGTCGATGTCTTCGATGATCGGGTGCCGGTGACCGAGGCCAACAAGGTCGACGTGCTCGACCCGATCAGCGCACTCGTGATGCCGATGCCGCGTCCAGACAAGCCGCTCGATCCTTCAGGTTGCAATCGCAAGCTCGCCGTCTTCGATGGCGTCGCCCGCTTCGATGTGACCTTGAGTTATGCCCGGATGAGCAGCGCTGCCTTCCCCGGCTATTCCGGGCCGGCGCTCGTCTGTTCGGCGCGCTACACGCCGATCGCCGGCCATCGCACCTCGCTGAAAGCAACGAGCTACATGGCCGAGAACCGCGACATGGAGGTATCGCTCGCCCCCCTCAGCGGGACGCAATTGCTGGTGCCGGTGAAGATCTCGGTGCGCACCTTGTTCGGCATGCTGGACATCGATGCGGTGAGCGCGCGGGTTCGCGGCGGGAATGCGCAAGCGAAAGCGGTCGGCGCGCAAGCGGGAGCCGAAAAATGAAATGGGCCCGCGCCCGTTCGCCACGTCTGCCGCGCGGGATCGTTCTTGCAGTCGCGCTCTCGCTCGGTATCGGTCAGGCCGGAGCGCGCGCGAACTCGCCGTCGATCGTCGTGACCTACGACGTCGAATATGACGGGCTGCTTTCGCTCGACGTGGGCCGGGCCACGGTGCAATACAGCGCGACGGGCGCGGGGTATCAGCTTTCCCTGTCGTTTCGACCAAGCTCGTCGGCGCACTCATTCGCGGTGGGGCCCGCCGCGGCGCGCACCTCGGGGCTCATATCGACGCGCGGACTTTCACCAGCATCGGCGACGCTCGATTATTCCATTCGGTCGCTTTCCGAAACGCGCAATTTCACGTTCGCGGGTGATCGGCTCCAAAGCGTGCATATCGCAAAGAAGAAATCGGGCGGATTGTTCAAGGACGGCAGCGCAGTTGCTTATGATCCGCGCGCGCTTCCCGCTTACGCTCCGCTTTCGGACGCCGATCAGAAAGGCGTGCTCGACCCGTTGAGCGCAATGTTCCTTCCCGTCTCGGGAAAGGATGGGCTCGACCGCGCAAACTGCGAGAGGAAGCTTCGAATCTATGATGGCCGGCGTCGTTTCGATCTTGTCATGACCTACCGAGGCACCGAGAAAACCGCGTTGAACGGTGAGGCGCTCGTATGCTCGGCAAGCTATGTGCCGATCGCGGGCCACAGTCTCGAGGGCGACGACTTCACGACGAAAATGCGCGACTATCGGATTGCCGTCGCGCTGGTAGCGGCGCCGGGGTCGAATTTCCTGATCCCCGCGCGCATCACTCTCACGGATGCGGGTGGAGAGTCGGTGGCCGAAGCCAAGGCAATCGCGCTCTCGGGACGCTGAAGCGGCTGGCGAGAACTATTGGGTCTGCGCACGACAGTGTCGCCCGCTTCGCTGGCCGCACAACCTGCCGTGAGAAAACACCGGGGGCCTTGGTCCGCCGCAGTGTGTTCAGTAACGGCACAGCCTTTCGCGTCCAGGATTAAAGGAGATGCCAGACGCCTTCTCCTTTCTGGCCGCGCATGCGTGCCCAGGCGTATATCCGGGTGTCTTCCGGCGCCGCAAAATTGCTCCTTCCCGCTCCCGGAACATACTCGGCGAGGCGAGGTCCGGACGTGAAATCCGGCAAGGGTCTTTTTTGTTCTCTCGGGAAATCGCTGATTCGTTTGGCCTGCGTTCTCGTCCGGTGCTCATCGTTAGCGCGAGGGGAAATTTGCAACGAGCGCGTTTTCACGCGTCACTAACCATTCGCGACATGCGCGGAGCTGATCGGCATTTTCGGGCTTGTCATCTCTTCTCGAATCAAGCGCGAATCGAAAATGACGATTCGTCGCGGCTTTGTTCACCCGACACCCCGAAAGTTAATGCTTCACGCAGCCCCAAGAGTGAGCCGGTTAAGGAAGCTTTGCCCATTCCAATTCGAGAGCGCCGCCTCGCCGGTCGCAAGGCCAAGAAAAATGGCCGGGCAGAGCCCGGCCAAACCATTCCCGCCTTTTGAAAATGGAACGCTCCGCTATTCGCCCTTGTAGCTGTAGATGTCGCGATCCTTCGTTTCGGGCAGGAATATCATGCCGGCGATGCAGCAGATGAGCGCGATCACCACCGGATACCAGAGGCCGAAATAGATGTCCCCCGATTGCGCCACCATGGCGGCCGCGAGGAAAGGCAGGAAGCCGCCGAACCAGCCATTGCCGATATGGTAGGGAAGCGACATGCCCGTGTAGCGGATACGTGTCGGGAAGAGCTCGACGAGCTGCGCGGCGATCGGCCCGTAGACCATCCCGACATAAACCATGAGCACGATCAGGAGCAGCACGACCATCGGACGGTTGATCTCGTTGGGATTGGCGCTCGCCGGGTAGCCGACCGCGCGGACACTTTTGACGACCTCATCCACGAACGCCTTGTTTTTCGCCGCGAATTCGTCGGCCGTCATGCCGACCCCATTGAAGGAGGCAAGTTCCTTGTCTCCGATGTTGATCTTGGCAGTCGAGCCAGCCGGCGCGACCTCGTTCTTGTAGGCGACCGAATTCGAAGCGAGCACCGTCTTTGCAAGATCGCAGGAGGTGCGGAAGGTGGCGGTGCCGACCGGATTGAATTGGAAGGAACATTCGGCCGGATCGGCGGTGACCGTGACCGGCGCGCTGGCGATCGCCGCTTCGAGCGCCGGGTTGGCGAAATGGGTGATGGCCTTGAAGATTGGAAAATAGGTCACGGCAGCGAGAAAACATCCAAGAAGGATGATCGGCTTGCGGCCAACCCTGTCCGAAAGCCTGCCGAAGACGATGAAGAAGACGGCGCCGACCACCAAGGCGATGCCGGCCATCACATTCGCGTCGAAAAGTCCCACTTTGAGCGTGTTGCTGAGGAAGAACAGGGTGTAGAACTGGTTGCAATACCAGACGACGGCTTCACCCATCGTGGCGCCGAGCAAAGCGAAGAGCGCAATCTTGGCATTGCTCCACCTGCCGAACGCTTCCGAAAGAGGAGCGGTCGAGTGCGTGCCCTCCTCCTTCATTTTCTTGAAGGCAGGGGACTCTTGCAATTGGAGGCGAATCCAAACCGAGACGCCCACGAGCACCGCCGAGACGAGGAAAGGTATGCGCCATCCCACTGAGGCAAAGGCGGGATCGCCCATCGATTGACGTGTGACGAGGATGACCGCGATCGAGAGCGCAAGGCCGAGCGTAGCGGTCGTTTGGATCCAGGAGGTGTATCTTCCGCGCTGGCCATGGGGCGCGTGCTCGGCAACGTAGGTCGCGGCACCGCCATACTCGCCGCCGAGCGCGAGGCCCTGCAGCATGCGCAATCCGACGAGAGTGATGGGGGCGAGAACTCCGATCGTGTCGTATCCGGGCAGGACGCCGACGAGGAAGGTCGACAAGCCCATGATCACGATGGTGATCAGGAAGGTGTATTTGCGGCCCACGAGATCGCCGAGCGGGCCGAAAACGAGCGCGCCGAGCGGGCGGACGAGGAAGCCGGCCGCGAAGGCAAGAAGTGCCGCGAGCGTCTTGCCGGTGGCGCTCAAAGGGCTGAAGAACTGTGCGCCGATGAAGGCGGCGAGCGTGCCGTACAGATAGAAGTCGTACCACTCGAAAACGGTCCCGAGCGAGGAAGCAAAGATCACCTTCTTCTCGGCTTGTGTCATCGGGCGGACCTGCGTGTCCGAACCGGGAGTCATGGCGGTGACGCTCATGGCTGGTTTTTCCCCTGCGAAGCGTTTCGAATCGCGGCCCTTTCCGGCCAATTGCGACGAAAATACGCTTCTTGAATATGGAGTCCATAGGCGGCGCAATAATCATTTCGTCGAAAAACGAAGCCTCGATCATCTGACTGCTTCGGGCCGAGGCTCGATCCGGCGAACACGAATGTGGTAGACGTCCCAAGAAGCCGACCGACCGTCAACATTATCTCGCGTTTGAGCCCCTCATGTCGCTGCTTGTGAAGATCTGTGGACTTTCGACGCAAAGCTCGGTCGAGGCAGCGATCGCGGCCGGAGCCGACATGATCGGCTTTGTCTTCGTTCGCAAGAGCCCGCGACATGTTTGCCTCGACGAAGCCGCAAAGCTTGCGGAGCTGGCACGGGGGAGAGCCGCGATCGTTGCGCTCACGGTGGATGCGCGAGAGGAGACGATCTCCCAAATCGTCGAGAATTTACGGCCCGATCTCATCCAGCTGCATGGCCAGGAGGCGCCGGAGTGGGTCGCGCATCTGCGGGCCAAGTTCAAATTGCCGATGATGAAGGCGATCGGTGTCGCTCGTCGGGACGACCTTTTCGCCGTGCAAGCCTACCCGATGGCGGATCGGTTTCTCATCGATGCCAAGGCGCCTGTCGATGCTGAATTGCCGGGCGGCAATGGACGCCCCTTCGATTGGCGCTTGCTCGACGGATTTGCATCTTCGGCGCCGCTCATGCTTTCCGGCGGGCTCGATGCCGGAAATGTCGCTGAGGCGATCAGGATCGCACGGCCTGCGGGCGTCGATGTCTCTTCTGGCGTCGAGCGTGCGCCAGGCTTAAAGGACGAAGCGATGATCGCCGCCTTCGTGCGGGCCGCGCGCGCGGCGGCCGGGCGAGGAAATCGAGGAGAGCCGTCTTGTCCGTCGTGACGAAGCCGAACTCTTTCCGCTCGGGACCAGACGAGCGCGGCCGCTTCGGCCCGTTTGGAGGACGATTCGTGGCGGAAACCTTGATGCCGCTGGTGCTCGATCTCGAGCGCGCCTATGCGGACGCCAAGGCCGATCCGGACTTTCGCGCCGAGATGGACCGCTTCCTCGCACATTATGTCGGCCGTCCAAGCCCGCTCTACTTCGCGGAACGCCTCACGGCGCATCTCGGCGGCGCGAAGATCTACCTCAAACGTGAGGAGCTGAACCATACAGGCTCGCACAAGGTGAACAATGTGCTCGGGCAGATCCTGCTCGCCCGGCGCATGGGGAAGACGCGCATCATTGCCGAGACCGGGGCCGGCCAGCACGGGGTCGCAACCGCAACCTTGTGCGCGCGCTTCGGGCTCGAATGCGTCGTCTATATGGGTGCGGTCGATGTCGAGCGGCAAAAGCCCAACGTGATCCGCATGCACATGCTGGGCGCCGAGGTCGTGCCGGTGCAATCAGGCTCGCGCACCTTGAAGGATGCGCTCAACGAAGCTTTGCGCGATTGGGTGACGAATGTCGCCGATACCTTCTATTGCATCGGCACCGTCGCCGGACCGCATCCATATCCGATGATGGTGCGCGATTTTCAATGCGTGATCGGCGATGAGGTGCGCGCGCAAATGCGCGAAGCAGAGGGAAGGTTGCCGGATTCGCTGATCGCTTGCATCGGCGGCGGCTCCAACGCCATGGGCCTTTTCCATCCCTTCCTCGATGAGCCGGAGGTCGTGATCTACGGCGTCGAGGCGGCCGGCCACGGCATCTCGACGGGGCTGCATGCGGCTTCCCTCACCGGAGGGCGCCCCGGCGTGCTGCATGGCAACCGCACCTACCTCCTCATGAATGGAGATGGCCAGATCAACGAGGCGCATTCGATCTCCGCGGGCCTCGACTACCCGGGGATCGGGCCCGAGCACGCCTGGCTGCATGATGCCGGGCGCGTCACTTATCTTTCGGCGACCGATGAGGAGGCGCTCGCGGCTTTCCAATTGCTTTCGAAGCTCGAAGGCATCATCCCGGCGCTCGAGGCGGCGCATGCCTTGGCGCGCGTCATCGATATCGCGCCCAAGCTGCCGCGCGACCATCTCATGGTCGTGAGCCTTTCGGGCCGAGGCGACAAGGACGTGCCGCAGGTCGCCGAGATTCTCGAGAAGCGAACGTCATGACTCGACGCCTCTGCGCCCGCTTCGATGAATGTCGTGCCGCGCAGCGCGCCGCACTCGTGACCTTCGTGACGGCGGGCGATCCCGACCACGCGACATCCCTTGCCCTCGTCAAGGCGCTGCCGGAAGCAGGTGCCGACGTCATCGAGCTCGGCATGCCCTTTACCGATCCGATGGCCGATGGTCCGGCCATTCAAGCCTCGGGTTTGCGGGCCCTCAAAAAGGGCGAGACGCTCGACAGGACGCTCGCACTGGTGCGGGAGTTTCGAAAGCAGGATCGCGCGACGCCAATCATTCTCATGGGATATTACAACCCGATCTTCATTCACGGCGTCGGCCGGTTCCTCGACGAAGCAAAGGCGGCGGGAGTCGATGGCCTCATCGTGGTCGACCTGCCGCCGGAAGAAGATGACGAGCTTTGCCTGCCGGCGCTGAAGGCCGGACTCGCCTTCATCCGGCTGGCGACGCCGACCACCGACGACAAGCGCTTGCCGAAGGTGCTCGGCAACACTGCGGGCTTCGTCTACTATGTCTCGATCACGGGCATCACGGGCGCGGCGACACCCGATTTCGGCGCTGTCGCGGCGGCGGTATCGCGCATCAAGCGGCACACCCGGCTGCCCGTCGCGGTCGGCTTCGGCGTGAAGACGCCGGAGCATGCAGCCGAGGTCGCGAAAGCCGCCGACGCGGTCGTGATCGGCTCCTCACTGGTCGAGGCGGTGCGCACCTCGCTCGATGCGCAGGGCAACGCCACGCCCGGGACAGTCGGCGCGGTGACGAGCCTCGTGCGCAATCTCGCGAAAGGCGTTGCAAGCGTGCGCAAGGCGGCTTGATCCGGCATCCGTCCTTTGGCTCCGTCCCCGCCGGCGCGGATTGGCGAGGCTGGAGGGGCTTTTCGGGATCGTGCTATAGCGCCATCTGAATATCGTCTTCGCCAAGCGGCGGGAAAGCTCGACGGACAGGCCAATGAACTGGATCACCACGGTGGTGCGACCCAAAATCCGCAGTCTTTTGCGGCGGGAGACGTCCGAGAACCTTTGGATCAAATGCCCGGAAACCGGGCAGCTGGTCTTTCACAAAGACGTCGAGGCCAATCTCTGGGTGATACCCGGTTCGAACCACCATATGCGGATCACGGCTGCCCAGCGTTTGTCCATCACCCTCGATCCCGGTTCGCAAGAAGACATTTCCTTACCCGACGTGCCGCTCGATCCGCTGCGCTTCCGTGACGAGAAGCGCTATTCCGATCGGCTGAAGGAAGCCAAGGCGAAAACCGGGCTTCAGGATGCGATCAAGGTGGTTCGCGGCGCGCTCGAGGACATGCCGGTCACGGTCGCCGTCCAGGATTTCCACTTCATGGGCGGGTCGCTCGGCATGGCGGCGGGCGAAGCCATCATCGCGGCGGTCGACGCGGCCATCTCCCGCCGTACCCCGCTGATCCTCTTTGCGAGCGCGGGGGGCGCGCGCATGCATGAAGGCATCTTGTCACTCATGCAAATGCCGCGCACCACGGTGGCGATCCGCAAGCTGCGCGAGGCGAGGCTTCCTTACCTCGTGGTGCTGACGGACCCGACGACGGGCGGTGTCACCGCATCCTATGCGATGCTGGGCGACGTCCATATCGCCGAACCTGGCGCCTTGATCGGCTTTGCCGGACCGCGCGTCATCGAGCAGACCATTCGGGAGAAGCTGCCCGAAGGCTTCCAAAAAGCCGAGTATCTCAGGCAGCACGGCATGGTGGACATGGTTGTGCCGCGATCCGAGATGCGCGCCACTCTTGCGCGCCTTTGCCGGCTGCTGATGCATGCGCCGAAGATCGCGGCTTCGCCTGCCATCGAGGAGCAGGTGCTGCTTGGAGCGGCCGAATAGCCGGGGATTATCGCCGCCATTCCCGCACTGGCGATCAGCTTGCGGCGCATGCCACGGCCGACTTGCGAAGCTGCGTCAGCGCGCTATTCCAGTTGAGATGCGCGAAGGCGAGGCGGAAACGGCCAGAATTTCATGAAGCGATCATCCGATGTCGTGCTGCAGGGCCTCCTCGATCTGCATGCGCGCAAGCTTGACCTCTCTTTGGGCCGGCTCGAGCGTCTCCTCGCGGCACTCGGCGATCCACATCTGCGCCTGCCGCCCGTCATCCATGTCGGAGGAACGAACGGCAAGGGTTCGACGGTCGCCTTCATGCGCGCGACGCTCGAGGCTGCGGGTTTGTCCGTGCATGTGCACACCTCGCCCCACCTCGTGCGATTTCATGAACGTATTCGGCTTGGCCGAAAGGGCGCCCCGGGCGAGCTCGTCGGCGAGGAAGAGCTGGTCGAGGCGCTCGAGCGCTGCGAACGCGTGAACGCGGGCGGCGAGATCAGCTTCTTCGAGATCACGATGGCCGCGACCTTTCTGCTCTTCGCGCGCCATCCCGCCGATGCCACTTTGCTCGAGGTCGGTGTCGGTGGGCGGGGCGACGCCACGAACGTCGTGCGCACACCGATCGCGACCGTCATCACCTCGATCGGTCTCGACCACCAGGAATGGCTCGGCTCCACGCTCGAGGAGATCGCTCGCGAGAAGGCCGGCATTTTCAAGCGGGGCGCGCCGGCGATCGTGGCGCCGCAAGATTATCCGGAAGCCGAGATGGTGCTTCGCCGCGAGGCGCAAAGAAGCGCCTCGAAGCTCGTCCTTGGCCGCGAGGACTTTCACATCCGCGAAGAGAACGGTCGGCTCGTCTTCGAGGACGAAGCCGGGCTGCTCGACCTGCCCCTTCCTCGCCTTCCCGGGCGTCATCAGCACATCAACGCGGCGACCGCGATTGCGACGCTGCGCAGCGCCAAGCTCGCGCCGATTTCCGCTGGTGATTTCGAACGCGGTCTTCTCTCCGCCGAGTGGCCGGCGCGCCTTCAGCGCCTGACGCGCGGCAAGCTTCTATCGCTTGCGCCGCAGGGTTCGGAGCTCTGGCTCGACGGCGGACACAATCCCGATGGGGGCCGCGTCCTGGCCGCCGCCATGGGAGATCTCGAGCAGCATTCGCCGCGACCTTTGGTGATGATTGCCGCCATGTTGTCGACCAAGGATACCGCAGGCTTCCTGCGACCATTTCACGGGCTCGTCTCCGAACTTCTCGCGGTTCCCATGGCTGCGAGCACGGCCGGACGGCCGCCGCAGGAGGTCGTGGAGTTCGCACGCGAGGCGGGGCTGAAGGCCGAAGCAGCCCAAAGCATCGAAGCGGCGCTCGAAAGGATCTCGTCTCGTGTCTGGGACATGCCCCCGCGCATTCTCCTCGCGGGCTCTCTGTATTTTTCAGGCGAGGTGTTGGAGGCTAATGGTACCCCTCCACAGTAAGGGCTTCGTTGTTAGAGCGAGTCGCCCGGCCTCGCTCCATACAGGTCGCGCCGAGCTAAAGAAAAACCGGCGGGCTTGGGACCCGCCGGTTGATCAGTCTCATTCTTCGGAAACTTACCAGAACTTGTAGTTCACGCCGGCGCGAACGATGTTTCCGGTGTTGTCCTTGTTGGTGCTGGCGATGCTGAGCGGCGTCAGGAAAGTCGCGTTGTTGTGGCCGAGATTGTAGTAGAGATATTCGGCCTTCACGGTCCAGTTCTGCCACACCGCATATTCGACGCCGCCGCCAAGCGTCCAACCCGTGCGCGTCCTCGACCCGGTGCTGGCAAGCTGTGTCGTGGTCGTGGTCGCTGCGACCGTGTTGGTGAACGGGTTCACCGCCCCGGCGGTGGTGACGGCGAAAGCCGCGCTGTTGCGCGTGCCACCGACGTCGCCATAGGCGAGACCGCCCGTGCCGTAGACGAGGACGCGGTCGAAGCCATAGCCGAGGCGCCCACGCACGGTGCCGATATAGTTTCCGCTGTTGCTCGACCCTTGGAAGAAGGTCGTTCCAGGGGTGCTCGCAAAAGTGAAGGGCTGATTGTTCCGGG
This sequence comes from Hyphomicrobiales bacterium, assembly GCA_019247795.1. Classification (GTDB taxonomy): domain Bacteria; phylum Pseudomonadota; class Alphaproteobacteria; order Rhizobiales; family Beijerinckiaceae; genus GAS188. The sequence continues at coordinate 17,938 of JAFBAK010000246.1, forward strand.
TCCGCAGATCCGCAAATTGGATATCCGCCTCGGCGCCCACCACGACGCCCTGGCCGGCGCCGAACTGGTAATTATAACCCGCCTGCGCGCCGCCGACGAAGCCAGCCTGATTGCTGTTCGACGTGGCGAAGCCGGAAACCGGGATCGCGCCGGCCGGCAGGTTGCTGTTGTTGTTGGCCCAACCGACGCCCGCGTTCAAGCCGGCATAGAAGCCGGTCCAGGTGAAAGCGGGAATATAG
>JAFBAK010000130.1 GCA_019247795.1 Hyphomicrobiales bacterium
TGCGCGACACCGAAGCCGCGATCGTCGATGAGAGCGAGCCGCTGGCCCTCGGCGTCCTCGAACTCGAGCGTCAAGCGGCCATCGATCTCGGCAATCGGCTGCTGCGACACGCGATGCTCGCGCAATCTTTCGCTCCACCATTGCAAGGTCGGCTCGCCCGCCACCCTGAGCGCGGTGCGAATGATGGAATGCGTGCCCCTCCGCTCGCGCTCGACGGGCCAGTCGAAGAAGGTGAGATCGGAGCCCGGTGTCGCCTCCCCATCGGCATAGAAGAGGTGATAGGCGCTCACGTCGTCCTGATTGACGGTCTTTTTCACGAGCCGCATCCCGAGCACGCGCGTATAGAAGGCGTGATTGCCCGACGCATCCGCCGTGATCGCGGTGAGGTGATGAATGCCCTTGAGCTGCATGGCGCTCCCTCTCTTGCAGCGACATATCGATTGAGCCGACCTGGCCTTGCAAGCTCAAGCTTGAAGGCAATGCCTTACGGCTCACGTGCCTGCCGAAGCCTCAGCCGGACGAGGCCGCACCGCCCCGGTCGGCAAATGATCGACGCGCTGCATCTCCTTATCCTCGAAGAGACGGGGATTGGCCAGATAAGCTCGCGCCATCGGCATGGCATCGAGGCCCCAGAACAGCTCGTTGCCGAGCGACAAAGTTGGAACGCCGAACACGCCCGACGCGATCGCGGCCTCGGTTTCGGCGCGCAATTTTGCCTTCGCGTCCCGAGCTTCGATGATAGACTCGAAGTTTCCGATCCCGAGACGTTGGCGCGCGAGGTCGAGTGTCTTCTCGGCCCCGAAATCGCGCCCTTCTCGCCAAATCAGGTCGAAAACTGTCCGAACCGCATCGTGCCGGCCCTCGAGGGCGGTCAAAATGCGCAACAACGTCAGAGGATTGAAGGGGTGGGAAGGCGGGAAGCGGAAGGGAATCCCTCGCTCGCGTGCGGTGAAAACACATAAGCGATAGGTCTGGACGCGTTTCGGAGGGATTTCGGCTGGCCCGAGCTGCCCCCAATGGGACAATATCGCTCCGAAAAGAACCGGCTTGAAAGTGACCGAGACATCGCTTGCAAGGGCTTCGACCTCGCCAAGGGCAAGGTAAGCAAAAGGCGAAACGAGATCGAAATACCAAACCGCGTTCATTTTTCCTCCGGTCCATCCGGCCCCGCGCTTTTCCTGGCAGCCAGGGAGTGCCCGCCAAGCTCGATTTTCAGCGCTGCGTCAAGATGATCCTTGACATTTCGCATCTGCAGCAACATGTCAGCGACGGTAAGACGGAGTTCGTGCGTGATAAGGCGATCGCGCCGCACCGGGCTCGTAGGTTCACATCTGAGCGATCGCACCGCGCCGGAAAGTCCGGCGCTTACACATGACATTTGACGATCTTGGACTATCCGACGCCGTGCGCGGCGCCGTCAAGCAGGCCGGCTACACCACTCCCACCCCGATCCAAGCCCAGGCCGTCCCACATATTCTCGAACGGCGCGACGTCCTCGGAATCGCCCAAACCGGCACCGGCAAGACAGCAGCCTTCACCTTGCCGATGTTGACGATGCTGGAGACGGGACGCGCCCGAGCTCGCATGCCCCGCACACTCATCGTCGAGCCGACGCGCGAGCTTGCAGCGCAGGTCGAGGAAGCTTTCGTCAAATACGGCGTCAATCATAAGCTTTCGGTGGCACTTCTCATCGGCGGCGTTTCCTTCGGCGATCAGGATCTGAAGATCTCGCGTGGTGCCGATGTGCTGATCGCGACGCCCGGCCGTTTGCTGGACCATGTGGAGCGCGGCAAGCTTCTGCTCTCCGGCGTCGAGCTTCTCGTCATCGACGAAGCGGACCGGATGCTCGACATGGGGTTCATCCCCGACATCGAGCGAATCTGCAAGCTCGTTCCCTTTACGCGGCAGACCTTGTTCTTCACGGCGACGATGCCGCCCGAAATCCAACGGCTCACCGGACAGTTTCTGCACAATCCCGTGCGCGTCGAGGTCGCCCGGCCCGCGACCACGGCTTCGACGATCACACAGACGCTGGTGTCAACGAGCGATCGCGATTACGAGAAGCGCGAGACCTTGCGCCAGCTGCTCGAGGCGCCGGAACTCAAGAACGCCATCATTTTCTGCAACCG
>JAFBAK010000149.1 GCA_019247795.1 Hyphomicrobiales bacterium
CGTCATTCGGGCTCAGAAAGACGGCATCGTCGTCGAAGCGGCCCTGCAATGGAACAATTCCTACCATGAAAACGTGCTTTGCTTCACCAACAACATCCCGCAGCGGGATGGCGGCACGCATCTCGCGGGTTTTCGCGCCGCGCTGACGCGTCAGGTCACCGGCTATGCCGAGAGCTCGAGCATCGCCAAGAAGGAGAAAGTGACGCTGATCGGCGACGATTGCCGCGAGGGGCTCACGGCGGTGCTTTCGGTCAAGGTGCCGGACCCGAAATTTTCGTCGCAGACGAAGGACAAACTCGTTTCTTCCGAGGTTCGTCCGGTGGTCGAAAACGTCATCGGCGAGGCGCTTCGGGTGTGGTTCGAGGAAAATCCGGCCGAGGCCCGCAAGATCGTCAGCAAGGTGGTCGAAGCAGCCGCGGCGCGCGAGGCCGCTCGCAAGGCGCGCGAACTGGCCCGGCCGAAGGATCTCCTCGACATCGCATCCCTGCCCGGCAAGCTCGCCGATTGCCAGGAGCGCGATCCTGCCAAATCCGAGCTCTTCCTGGTCGAGGGCGATTCAGCCGGCGGATCCGCGAAGCAGGGGCGGGCCCGCGAATATCAGGCAGTGCTGCCGTTGCGCGGCAAGATCCTCAATGTCGAACGCGCGCGCCTCGACAAGATGTTGTCTTCGCAAGAGATCGGCACTTTGATCACGGCGCTTGGCACCGGCATCGGCCGCGACACGGGCCGGGACGACTTCAACGCGGACAAACTTCGCTATCACAAGATCATCATCATGACCGATGCGGACGTGGACGGAAGCCATATCCGCACCTTGCTTCTCACTTTCTTCTTCCGCCACATGCCGGAGGTCATCGATCGCGGCCACCTCTTCATCGCCCAGCCGCCGCTTTACAAGGCGCTCCGCGGCAAATCCGAGATTTATCTCAAGGATGAACGCGCCTTCGAGGATTACCTCATCGAAGGCGGCAGCGAGAGCGTCGTGCTGCGGCTTGCGAGCGGCGAGGAACGTCTCGGCGCGGACCTGCGCCGCACGCTCGATGAGGCGCGTCTCGTGCGCCAGACGCTCGCAGCGCTCCATTCGCGCTATTACCGCCCCGCTGTCGAGCAGGCAGCGATCGCGGGCGCGCTCGATCCCGAGCTGCCCCTTGGCGACGAGCGCGGCACGGCGATTGCCGCGGAAGTCGCGCGGCGCCTCGACGCCATCGCCGACGAGATCGAGCGTGGCTGGACGGGGCGCATCGACGGCGGAGCCTTCGTTTTCGAGCGCACTTTTCGCGGCGTGAAACAGGCCGCAGTCCTCGATGCGGCGCTTCTCGGCTCGAGCGAGGCTCGGCGCCTGCACGAACACTCAGCAGGGCTGAAAGAAACCTATGAGCGTCCGGCTCTCCTGATCCGCAAGGGGGAGGAGACGCTCATCGCCGGCCCGACCGCGCTCTTCGATGCCATCACCGATTTCGGGCGAAAAGGCGTGCAGATCCAGCGCTATAAGGGCCTTGGTGAGATGAATCCGGAGCAGCTTTGGGAAACGACGCTCGACCGCAATGCGCGCTCGCTTCTCCAGGTCCGCACCAAGGAAGCGGATGAGGCCGCAGACATTTTCGTCAAGCTGATGGGCGATGCGGTTGAGCCGCGGCGCGAGTTCATCCAGGAAAACGCGCTCGACGTGGCGAATCTCGACGTCTGAGGCTTGGGTCGCCCTCATTTCATTCAAGCTCCGCCTGATTGCGGAGTAGCAGTGCTGCGCCAAGGGCATTTATCGGCGGCAGAGTGCTTGCGGCGCTGGCCTCCCTTGCGAATTTGGCGCTCTGCGGCCATATTATGGGGGCCTGCGCGTGAGCTTCGCCAGGCGTGATAACAAAGAGGTTTCTCATGTCGTTCTTCGATGGCAACGCGCGCTCTCCCATGAGTGCTGGCGTTTCGCGCGTCGGTACCGCCCAGTACGACGCCGGCCTGCGTGCCTATATGCTCGGCATCTACAACCATATGACGCTTGGCCTCGCGATCTCGGCTTTCGTCGCGTATGGCGCCTACCTGCTCGCGGCGTCGAATCCGGCAGTGCGCATGGCTCTTTATGGAAGCCCGCTTCGCTGGATCATCATGCTGGCGCCGCTTGGCTTCGTGATGTTCATGAGCTTCCGCTTCGACAGGATGAGCTACCAATCCTTGCTCGGCACGTTTTGGGCGTTTGCAGCCGTCATGGGGCTTTCGCTCTCGGCCTGGTTCCTGATCTTCAAGGTCGGCTCAATCGTGCAGGTGTTCTTCGTCACCGCGGCGGCTTTCGGTGGCCTTAGCCTCTACGGCTACACGACCCGCAGAAGCCTTGCGGGTGTCGGCGCGTTCATGGCGATGGGCCTGATCGGGTTGATCGTCGCCATGCTCATCAACATCTTCGTGCAGTCGAGTGCCTTCCAATTCGCGCTCAATATCATTGGCGTGGTGATCTTCGCGGGACTTACGGCTTGGGATACGCAGCGTCTCAAGGACAGCTACGACCAGGTTGCTTACGACAGCACGCTGATGGCCAAATATTCGTTGATGGGCGCTCTGACGCTCTACCTCAATTTCATCAACCTGTTCCAATTCCTGCTCTCGATCATGGGTAATCGGAACAACTGATTCTTTTCGGCTCCCTTCGTCTCACAAAACCCCTCCGCGCAATTGCGAGGAGGGGGTTTTGTTTGAATGAAGAACGATTGTCGACAATAGGAAGGCTTGAATCCTTCTCACTCTTTCCCCGTCAGCGGATTGTGCGCATCCCATTCATAGAGAAGGGTTTCGAAGCGCATCGAGTGCGCATCCACCATCAAGAGCCGCCCCACAAGACCTTCACCGAACCCCACGATTTCCCGGATCACTTCGATCGCCATGAGTGAGCCGACGACCCCCGCAAGCGCGCCCAGTATGCCTGCTTCCGCACAAGCCGGGACGGTGCCCGGCGGAGGAGGAGCGGGGAAAAGGCATCGATAGGTCGGGTTCCACGCACCGTCGGAGCGGCGTTCATGAGCGCGGATGGTGGTCAGCGATCCGTCAAATATGCCAAGCGCCGCCGTGACCAAGGGTTTTCCCTCATGAAAGCAGGCGTCGGACACGGTGTACCGCGTGTCGAAATTGTCGGAGCCGTCGGCTACAACATCGTAACCTTGAACGAGCTCGCGCGCATTCTCGGCCGTTAACCTCGTCGCATGAGCCTTGAAACGCACATGGGGGTTGAGCTTCTCGAGCGCGGCCGCGGCGGTTTTCGTCTTCGCCCTCCCGATATCCTCGGTCCCGTGGATCACCTGGCGCTGCAGATTGGAGAGGGAGACCACGTCGTCGTCGACAAGGCCGATCGTGCCGAGCCCGGCCGCCGCGAGATATTGCAAGAGCGGTGAGCCGAGGCCGCCTGCGCCGACGACCAGCACACGGGCGGCCTTGAGCTTCGCTTGTCCGGGGCCGCCGATCTCGCGCAGCACGAGGTGGCGGGCGTAGCGCTCGATCTCTGAGGGGGAGAGCGTCATCCCCCCGTCATCGGCGGGAAGAACGCGATTTCGCGCGCGCCGGCGATCGAGGCATCCGGCCGAACGTGGCGCCGGTCGATCGCCGCACGCACCACCTCGGCATGTTCGAAGGCGTGCGCATATTCCTCGCCTCGTCCTTTCAACCAGGCGACAAGGTCCGCGATCGTGGAAATATGTGCGGGAAGCTCGATCTCTTCCTCGGGCTTGCCGATCCTCTCGCGCACCCAGGCGAAATAGGAAAGCTTCACGGCGACCTTCCCGCGCTGTCCACGCCGGTCTCGTCGTCGATCACATGCCTCATGCCGGCCCGCATATAGTCCCATCCGGTATAGATCGTGAGCGCGGCCGCGATCCACAACAGCGTAAGGCCGAACGTGATGGTGCCCGGCAACACGGCTTCGCCCGCGGGGCCCGCTATCAGGAAGCCGATGGCGACGAGCTGCACGGTCGTCTTCCACTTGGCCAAAGCGGTCACGGGCACGCTGACGCGAAGCTCCGCCAGAAATTCGCGCAGGCCCGAGACGAGGATCTCCCGGCAGAGGATGACGATGGCGGCCCAGATCGACCAGGATTGGATCGTTCCGGCATGCACGAGCATGAGGAGGGTCGCCGCGACGAGCAGCTTGTCCGCGATCGGGTCGAGCATGCGGCCAAGCGTCGATTGCTGCTGCCAGGCCCGCGCGAGATACCCATCGAAATAGTCGGTTACGGCGGCTGCCGCAAAGATTGCGAGCGCGAGCCATCGCATCCAATTCTCGGTGTGCCAGAAGAGCAGGGCAGTTACGGCGGGAACCGCGAGCACGCGCCCATAAGTGAGGATGTTCGGCAGATTCCAAATCCGCCGTGAGCGTGTGGTTAATGTCGGAGCATGCAGCATTGCGATCGACTGAAACATCCGCCTCGACCGCGCGTCAACCCACGAGGCCGTGAGAGATCGCTGACGCTGCCCCAAAAGCGAAGGAAATCTCGCTCCTTCGAGGCGCGGGGACGAATAGTCATCGATCGAGGTATCGGCGCAAACGCGCTGCGGCAAGAGCACGGCAAAGTGAAGGACGCCGGCGCTGAAAAATGCGATAGCCTGGGGCTGAGAAGCTCCTTGATTCGCCGCATCGTCTCAGGGGCGCGACCTTTTCGCTTCGAAACCCGATGCTCGTCGGCTTTCGATGCGTCGTCATCGCTTCCGTCGCCGCCATCATCTTTCCTCCGGCGTTGGGGGGCACAAGCGTTATCGGGGATGATTTGGTCGACAACAACGACAATCTTGACGTGCTCATCGTCGGCGGCGGAAACGCCGCTCTGTGCGCGGCGATCGGCGCGCGTCGAGCCGGCGCGCGCGTTCTCGTCCTCGAAGCTGCACCGAAATTCTATCGCGGCGGCAACACGCGCCACACGCGCAACATGCGCTGCGCCCATGATGCCGCGACCGCGATCCTCACGGGCCCCTACACGGAAGCCGAGTTCTTCGACGATCTCATGCGCGTCACCGAGGGCCAGACCGACGAGGCGCTGGCGCGCCATATGATCCGCGAATCCAAGCAGATCCTCGATTGGCTGGTGGAGCAAGGCGTCCGCTGGCAGCCCTCCCTCGGAGGCACGCTCTCGCTCGGCCGCACGAACTCGTTCTTCCTTGGTGGCGGGCGCGCAATGCTGAACGCGCTCTACGAGACCGCTGAGAAGCTCGGTGTCGAGATCGCTTATGACAGCGAGGTCGTCGGTCTCTCGATCGAGGATGGCACTTTCCTCTCCGCCACCGTGGCAAGCGGCGGAGAACATGCGGAAATTCGCGCCAGGACCCTTGTCGCTGCCGCCGGCGGCTTCGAGGCTAATCTCGAATGGATGAAGCAATATTGGGGGGAGCCGGCAGAGAATTTTCTTGTCCGCGGCACGCCCTATAATCGTGGTTCGCTACTCAGGCTTCTGCTGGCGAACGGCGTGCAGGAGGTGGGCGATCCGACGCAGTGTCATGCGGTCGCGATCGACGCGCGCGCACCGAAATTCGACGGCGGCATCATCACCCGGCTTGACTGTGTGATCTTCGGCATCGTGGTGAACAAAGATGCGCGCCGCTTCTACGATGAGGGCGAGGACATCTGGCCGAAGCGCTACGCCATCTGGGGACGCCTCGTCGCCGGCCAGCGGGACCAGATCGCCTTTATCATCTTCGATGCCGCCTCGCGTCATCTGTTCATGCCCTCGCTCTACCCGCCGATCGAGGCGCAAAGCCTGAGCGAGCTCGCGACGGGGCTCGAGCTTGATCCTGTCGCCCTCGAGCGGACGGTGCGCGAATTCAACGAGGCAGTGCGGCCCGGCGTTTTCGACCACACTATTCTCGATGATTGCCGCACCGAGGGCCTCACGCCTCCCAAATCTCATTGGGCTCGGCGCATCGAGCTCGCTCCCTTCTATGCCTATCCGGTGCGGCCCGGCATCACCTTCACGTATCTCGGAACACGCGTGAACAAGGAGGCGCGCCTCATCATGCGCGACAAAAGGCCTTCGGCCAACATGTTCGCCGCGGGCGAGATCATGGCCGGCAACGTGCTCGGGCGCGGCTACGCAGCCGGGATCGGAATGACCATCGGTAGCGTCTTCGGACGCATCGCAGGACAGGAGGCGGCCGCATATGCGCGCAACTGAGCCTGGTGCAATCGCGCCGCATGCGAGCGAGGACCATGCCGAGGCCGATCGCCTGATGACGATCTGCAATTCCTGCCGATACTGCGAGGGATTGTGCGCCGTCTTCCCCGCCATGGAGATGCGGCGCGCCTTCGCCGACGGCGACCTCGATTACCTCGCCAATCTTTGTCATGGATGCGGCGCATGTTTTTACGATTGCCAGTTTTCGCCGCCGCATGAGTTCAACGTCAACGTGCCGCTCGTCTTGGCGCGAGTACGCGCAAGGTCCTATGCGAGCTATGCGTGGCCGCGGGCGTTCCGCGCCGTTTTCGCGCGCAATGGACTAGCCGTCGTCCTTTGCCTCGCGCTCTCTGTCGCCGCTTTCCTTATGGGCTTCGCCCTTCTCGTCGATCCTGCGGCTTTGTTCGGCATCCATGCCGGCCCGGGCGGCTTCTATGAAGTGATGCCGCACAGCGTCATGGTGGTCCTTTTCGGCGGCGCTTTCCTTTATGCGCTTCTCGCGCTTGCCTTCAGCGCGCGTCGCTTCTGGTGCGATATCGGCGAGAAAGAACGCGCGCTCGGCAACCCCCCGTCGCTCCGCCAGGCAATCCGAGATGCCCTTGGGTTGCGGTATCTCGAGGGCGGCGGGGTCGGTTGCATGAACGAGGAGGAACGCCCGACCGATCGGCGCCGCTTCTACCATCACCTCACCTTCTACGGTTTTCTCGCCTGTTTCGCAGCGACTTCGGTCGCCACGCTCTACCATTATGTCCTTGAGCGCGAGGCACCCTACCCCGTTTACGACCTCCCGGTGATCCTGGGCATGCTCGGCGGTCTCGGCCTCACTTTTGGCCCTGCCGGCCTTCTCGTGGCTCGCTGGCGACGAGAACCCGTGATCGCGGATGATGAGCGCTTCGGCATGGACGTCGCCTTCATCGCCATGCTGCTTCTCAGCGGTGCGACGGGTCTCGCCCTGCTCGCGCTGCGCGCCACGAGCCTTATGGGACTTGCTCTCGCACTTCACCTTGCGGTGGTGTTCGCGCTCTTCATCACCTTGCCTTACGGTAAATTCGTGCACGGCATTTATCGCTTCCTCGCGCTTCTTCGCTATGCGAGGGAACGACGGATTTTGAATCGACACGCATAGCCTCCAAAAACAGGTGTCGGTTCTCCGAACGATCAGCTGAACCAAGGGTCGACGCGATGCAGAACATCGAGCCTGTCTGGCGCCTCGTCGAGGCGAAGGAGCCGCGGTTTGTGGAGCTGAGCAACGAGGTTTGGGCGACGCCCGAGCTCAACTACCAGGAGCACCGCTCCGCCGCCTCCCATGTCGCGAGGCTCGAGCAGGAAGGCTTCAAGGTGAGGACGGGGATCGCCGGCTTGCCGACGGCGATGGTGGGCGAGGCAGGAAAGGGCGGTCCTGTTGTCGCGATCCTCGGCGAATATGATGCGTTGCCCGGCCTCAGTCAGGAGGCCGGCATCGCCGAGCGTCGGCCCCTGCCGCAAAGCAGCAACGGGCATGGTTGCGGGCACAACATGCTCGGGTCCGCCTCGCTTCTCGCAGCAACCGCCGTGAAGGATTGGCTGGCCGCATCGGGCTTCGAGGGACGCGTGCGCTATTATGGCTGTCCGGCGGAAGAGGGTGGCTCGGGCAAAGGCTTCATGGTGCGTGAGGGCGCCTTCGATGATGTCGACGTCGCGATCTGCTGGCACCCTTCCGCCTTCACCGGCGTCAATCGGCCTTTCTCGCTCGCCTGCGTCGAGATGGATTTCTCCTTCCTCGGTCGTTCGGCGCATGCCGCCGGTGCGCCGCATCTCGGGCGAAGCGCGCTCGATGCGGTCGAGTTGATGAATGTCGGCGTGAACTACATGCGCGAGCACATGCCCGCGACCGCCCGTGTCCACTATGCCCTGATCGATTCCGGCGGCATCGCGCCCAATGTGGTGCAGGCGAAAGCAGTGGTGCGGTATCTCGTGCGCGCCGGAACGCTCGGCGCGATGTGGGCCCTGGTCGATCGTGTGAAGAAGGTCGCCCAAGGCGCCGCCTTGATGACAGAGACCAGCGTCACCGCGACGCAGCTCAGCGGTGACGCCAATCTCGTCGGCAACGCGCCGCTCGAGGAGGCGATGTTTGCGAACATGATGCGGCTCGGCCCGCCGCGTTTCGATTCCGCCGACAAAGCGTTTGCGGCCGAGATTCAGCGGACCCT
>JAFBAK010000356.1 GCA_019247795.1 Hyphomicrobiales bacterium
CGAAATATTGGTTCGAGATCCCGCCTTGCGATACCGCGTGGTCTCAACCAGCTCTGGTCGCAAGGCGGCATTCTCTACGCGCCCCCGCTGCGTTGAACCCTCGTCAGGACAGAAGGCTTTTTAAAACGCGTTGCAAGAGAGAACCTACTGCACTCTGAATTACGGAGATCCAAACTACTATTGCAAGAACAACTCACGAGTAGTCAGATGAGGAAGCGATGTCCTGAGCAAGTGCGGAAAGCGCCCATGATCATCCGCCGAACGAGTTCTTTACCTGTGCCAAAACGTCAGCGATCCAAGCCTGGATTACATCTTTACAGCCTCGCACTCGCGAGTCTGGCGCTTGCGGTTTCGACGAGTTCGCACGCGGCGGATCTCCCGGGACCGCAGTCTGAAAGCCTTGAACCGTCGCCGCCCACCCCCGTGCAGGGTCTGGTCTTCACGGCCACGCTTTACGGCTGGGCTTCCGGGCTCAGCGGTCGTGCCCGCACTCTTCCACCGCTGCCTGCGGTCCACATCGACATCACGTTCGATCAGGTCCTCAAGAACTTCAACGGCGCCTTGATGGGCGTTTCGGAGGTGAGGAGCGGGCGGTTCATTTTCTTTTCTGATCTTATCATTGCGAAGATTGCGCCAAGCAAGGAGTTCGGTATAGACATCGCGGGTACCTTCCGAGGGACAGGGGTCAGGCTCGACAGCACGACTCTCACCGGGCTCGCGGCCGGAGGCTATCGCATCATCGACGATCCGCGATTCTTCATCGACGGTTTCGCTGGCGTTAGAGGATTTTATGTCGACAACATGTTGAAACTCGACTTCCTTCGCGTGCCGTCCGCTTCCTATGGCAAAAGCGAGGGCTGGGCAGATCCGGCGATTGGCGCGAGATTCCGCTTCAACTTTGCCGACAATTGGTATTTCTCGACCATCGGCTTCATCGGCGGAACGAGCACACGCTCCGATTTCTTTTGGGATTTGTTCGGTGGTGTCGGCTACTCCTTCAACGAGCGTTATTCAGCATTCGCCGGATATAGAGCGATGAAGGTCGACTATTCGCATGGCAATTTCCTTTACAATGTCGTGCAGCAAGGCCCAGTGATGGGTCTCAATATTCGCTTTTGATTTCGCAACGTAACAAGCCCGAGCTCGGTCTGGAGGTACAAGAAGGGCCAATGGACGTCGCTCGTAGGGAGGCCTCAACCGTACCAAGGCTCCGCCACTTGCCGCGATCAAGAGAGCCGTTGTCGAAAGGCCTGTCAATCATGTTGGCAGGCCTGCTGTTCATGTTCGGATCACTGCAAGAGGAGTTTGGAAGCGCCGCCGCGGCGCGGACGTCGCTCGAGGCAGCTGTCGTTGCATCAAGTGACGACGCCGGCGCCTTTAGCGGCTTGGATCAGTTGTCGGCCCAAGGTGGCGAGGTGCTGAAATCAGTACCCGATTTCCCAAAGAATTTGGCTTTGGTGGTCGCGAGGCTTAGTGATGAAGCGCGAGGAGCCAATTTTGGGTCGTTCCTCCTCACGGTCGTCCTCAGCGCAATTCTCGCAATAGGGGCCGAGGCTTCGCTACGGAGCATCATCGCACAATGGCCCCAAAGAGGCGAAGCCAAATCGGCGGAGAGCAGACCGATCGCGGGGAGGCTCGCCGCGTGGACATTACTCGAAGTGGTGGCAATTCTGCCGCTCTGGCTTATTCTGTATTTGCTTTCGTCTCGGGCGATGGGGTTTGGTCCGACGCAACAAAAAGCGGCTCATATTTTCTTCACGAATGTACTGGTCTGGCGAGTAGTGATGCTCGTTCCCCGCATCTGGTTCAGGCCCGGCATACCCTCGCTGCGCATCACGCGAATAGACGATCGCGATGCGAGCACGCTCTACTATGTATTTTGTGCAGTTACTTTGGGCTATGCGCTCGCGCGGTCAGTGATCGGCACGTTGAAGGCCGCCGATGCGTCGATGAATACCGTCGCAGTTCAGAGTTTTCTCAACGATCTCGTGATGGGCGCCATTGCCCTGGCAGCAATATGGACCATGCGACGCGCAGCTGCGCGATGGCTCGCAAGTCTTGTCGGCAGTAGCGCCGGCACGCTTGCGATGCTCAAGCTACAGCTGGCGAGAAACTGGTGGGCGATAGGTGTGTTTGTCATCCTCATGATGTCGATTGCGTTTGTCTATGGCATGCTGTCGGGCAATGCGGACGCTGGAGTAGCAATCGTCGCCTCATTGGGTCTGGTTCTCGCTCTCATTTTTCTTGAATCGCTTTTCGATTTCCTGAATCGTGCGCCGGCGGCGGGTGAGAAAAATGTCGAGGCGGAAGGCTCGAGAATCCTCGTGTCCGCCCTCGTCGTCCGATGCATTCGTTTCCTATCTTGGCTTTTGATCGTAGTCGCCATTACTGAGATCTGGCTCTTTGACGTCGCGCCTTCGCTGTTTTCAGGCGCTCAGCATGCCTGGATGAGGGGAGTGATCAGGGACATATCGCTCACGGTTGCCATCTCCTACCTCATTTGGCAGATCGCATGCTTCCTAGTCGCTCGCCAACTTGCTACCGCGATCCCTCCCGACGCGAGCGGTGGAGAGAAACGCGGTAAGCCCGTCGCCACGGCGTCGAGGCTGCATACGCTGCTGCCACTCGCGCGCGGCACACTCGGGGTGACCATCTCGGTGCTGGCAGGCCTTACCATTCTGTCTCGGCTCGGCGTCAATACTACCCACCTCATCGCAGGGGCATCCGTGCTAGGGCTTGCGGTCTCCTTCGGTAGCCAGACACTCGTAAGAGACATCGTCTCGGGAGTTTTCTACCTCGCAGACGATGCCTTCCGAATCGGCGAATATGTGGATGCGGGAAGGGTCAAGGGAACGGTCGAGGGCTTCACGCTACGCTCCGTCAAGCTTCGTCACCAGAACGGACAGGTCCACATCGTTCCGTTCGGACAGCTCGGCAGCATCACCAATTTCAGCCGAGATTGGATCACGCTGAAGTTCAACCTGCGTGTCGCACGCGATGTTGATCTCGAACGAGTGCGAAAGACAACCAAAGCGATCGGCCTTGAGATGATGAACGATCCGGAAATGGCTCAGCTCATCATCGAGCCTCTGAAGCTTCAGGGGATCGCCGACATCCTCGACAATGCTCTTCTGCTTCGCTTCAAGGTTACGACAAAGCCAGGAAATCCCACCCTTGTTCAGCGACAAGCGATCAGGCGGATAATCTCCAGGTTCCCCGAAGCGGGTATCCACTTCCCGAGCGCCGCGTCCGCCGCATGAATCAGGCAGCTTACGCGCCAACCGCCGCGGGGAGCCCGGCAACATTTGAGGGTCACCGGCGGGACATGGTCATCAATTGCGTAAACCGGCTTAGGAGCTGACATGTGCCCCTCGTATTGCATCAATCGGCGCGCAAGCATGGCCAAGTCGCTCGTAGCTATCGCATGCTTTCTGCTCGCGACGGCCTGCGCGACCACGGATTGGACCCCGGTTAACGGTCCCTTGGAGAAGCCCATAAGTGAGACACAGTTCCCTTACGCGATACCGTCTTCCGATGACGGAGTTGTGATTGGACTGTCGTTTTCCGGCGGAGGAACCCGGGCGGCGGCGTTCGCATACGGCGTTTTGGACGGCTTGCGGACCCAGTATGCTTGGAATCGTGGGAGGCCGCTTCTCGACAACGTAAGGTTTATATCAGGCGTTTCCGGCGGGTCAGTTACGGCAGCCTATTACGGTCTTTTTCATGATCGAATCTTTGAAGATTTCGAGCGCAAATTTCTTTACGCAAATGCGGAAAGTGACTTGAGGACGAGTTTCGGCCCCGGCGTTATTCAAGCCGCGCTTTCGGGTGGCATCAATGATCAAACTAGACTTCCGAGATGGTTACAGAAGAACTTGTTTGGTAACGCAACCATCAATGATCTCCTGGAGCGAACGCCGCGCATTGTTCTAAATGCCAGTGATATCTATAACCGAGTGCCTTTTACGTTCACCCTTCAGACGTTCAACGCAATCTGCAGTGATCCATCATCGGTGCTCGTTGCAGACGCGGTTGCCGCATCTTCGGCAGTGCCGATAGCCTTTGTCCCGATCGTGATGCAAGTGTACAAACAAAATTGCACGAATCCCCTGCCGTCATGGGCAAGCGTTGCAGCAACCGATCCGAGTGCGGCCGCAAAAATCCAAGCGACCGGTTGGGCCTGGACCAAATACAGGGATGATCCCGATGTCAATTTTCTGAAACTCGCCGATGGAGGCATTACGGATAATCTAGGCTTGTCGTCTCTATCGTTATTTCTCGAAAGCTTGGGTGGGCCGCAAAAGCTCGTTGATCTCGCCCGTATCCGTCGTCTTGTGGTCCTTGTGGTGGATGCCGGGCAACAACAAACCCAAAGCTGGACGAATACTGCTGCCGGCTCAAGCGGAATAGACTTGGCCGTGGCATCGATAGACACAGGCATGAGTTCGTCGGCGCAAGCTAATTTTGACCTGTTTGGGCAATTGCTGAAACGATGGAGACAGGCTGCGGTCGCCGCGCGCTGTCATATGAATCGCGTGGATGCCGCCAAAATTTTAGATGTGCGACCCGGTTGGCGTTGCGGAGATATCGAAGTGGCGGTGCTGCATCTTTCCTTTGATGTCCTCGGTGCTGCGCGCGCGCGTCAATTATCCATGGTTCCGACACGCTTATCTTTGCCAACAGAACAGGTCGAGGAGGTCATCCAAGCCGGAAGAGATGTTGTCCGCACGAGACCGTGGGGGCTTCGCGAGCAGATCGCCTTACACTAGGGTCCGACTCGGGCCCGCTTGAATCCGCTGCGACCAGCTCCCGTTTCCACGAGCTGGTCACGCGCCTGAGGGCGAAATCCTTTACCCTGCTCGGAAACAATTGTGAGGGTGCGCAGCAACGTGAGGTTCGTAAGCCTCAAGCGCGTCATGCTTTGTCAACGAGGATCAGCGTTTTTTTGCTGAGCCAAATCGTTCCAACGCCGCTCGTGTTAACGGCACTACTGTCGACACCGCGCAGACTAACGCTGACCTGATCACTTTCGTCAATGACGTGAACGCGTTCCAAACGAAGGAAGCTGGACGCCGATCAATGTAAGCGGTGCAGGGCGCACGTTTGCAGACGTCAACGGTGCGCATGCCCGGCGAGCTATGGGGTCAGCGTGCTCGCGCGCGTCATGCCACCCGTTGGCCCCTCGTCCTCGTGGCCCATCTCGTAGTGAGCGGCGGGTGTGGTGCGCGCTTGTTGATTGGATTGCGCGGGCAGCTACGGCCCGGCGGAAGTGCTCAGCCCTGGCACCTCACCCACCTGTAATGGCCTACAATGTGCCGGTCGAGGGCGGCCAAGCGGCTTAGCGAGTTATCGAAGGGGAGCGCCGAGCGCCTGAACCAAGTGGCCGCCATGCGCTGCCCGGACAAGGACCTGCCCAGTCCGCTACGGCCCAAGCATGTTTGGTCCACCCGGGCCAAGCTTCAGGTCGACGGACGGCTTCGCGACCTGGCGATGTTTAACGTGGCGATCGACAGTAAGCTGCTGGTTGCGACGTTGTCACGCTGAAGCTGGAGGACATCGCACCAAGCGGGTATGCTGTCGATCGAGCATCTTTACGACAGCGGAAGACGGGCCGGTCGGTGAGGTTCGAACTCGGTGAAGGTACACGGCAGGCCGTCGATGATTGTCTGAGGGCTGCGCCAAGGAAGATCGGCGACTTCCTTTTCCCGGGGCGCCGGCCCGGGTGCAGCATGACAACGAGCAGTATGCCCGATTGGTAGCAGAGTGGATTGGCAGCATCGGGTTGGATCCGCACGTATTCGGGACGCACTCACTTCGGAGGACAAAGGCAACGCTGATTTACAGGCGCACGGGCAACCTGCGAGCGGTGCAGCTACTGCTCGGCCACACGAACATCGAAAGCACGGTGCGCTACTTGGGGATTGACGGCGACGAAGCAATAGCGGAACAAGTCAATGTCTGAAGTACCCGGGCAGAGCGGACCTGCTCTGCCCATCTCATCAAGACCCGTTTGGGCCATGAGCGGTCATTACCCAGGATGATCAGTTTTCGCGAGAGACGACTTATCCGATGGGTTATATCGGCAGAGCCACCTGGAGCAGCGTCCCAGTTTTTCCGTCCGATGACGCAGTAAGCTGTCCCCCGTGGCGCTCAATAATCCTCCGGCAAAGGGCCAGCCCCAATCCTGTCCCACCAGGTTTCGTTGTAACGAACGCATTAAATATCGTGTTGATCTTTTTTGGATCAATGCCTGGCCCTGAGTCTTCTACTTGAACGATCAGTTCGCGTCCGCTGCCCGTCACGGTCCTCAGTTTCAGCCTACGCGCATCGGGTTCGACAAAATCCATTGCTTCAATCGAGTTTTGAATTAAGTTTAGGAGCACCTCTTGCAACTGGCCCTTATGCCCCAAGACAATCGGCATTTGCGACGCAAATTCAACGCTCGTTGCTATATCACGATCCCTCAATTGTCGACGCAGAGCATGTAGCACTCCAGCCGTAATCTCATTCATATTGATTGGCTGATATCGCTGATCTTCTTTCCCAAATAAGTCGTTAAAGTTGTCGAGCACTTGGCGCACACGATCGCTATCGTCAACAAGATCGTCCATCACGGATCGCGCCTCGTTAGTATCGGTCGTCTCCCGTCGAAGAAGCAGGCGTCCCGTAGCCGCGTTCGCTGCAATCGCGGTAAGGGGCTGCCTGAGTTCATGTGAAATAGATGCGACCACTGCGTTCAGGGTCATCAGCTTATTGTCACGTTCACGCTGGAGCATTACGTTTGCATGAGCAAGCCGCGAATACAGCATCGTCGTTTGTGCGAGCAGAACCGCCAGAACGGCCGTAGAGGTGACCAGCGAAAGAGTGCGACCGGCATAATAGCCGACAGTGAAGCGACCTGGATTGAGCAACCCAATCAGCACTGCCTCGAGAATCCAGGCGACAATTACAAGCATAAGCCATTGATCAAGGAGCGTGGGCCGCCGAAAAAATAGCGCAGCAAGCGCAACTACGCACGTCACTATGTCGAATATGTCCAGATAGTAAATTATTGGAACCGGGTGGACAATGTCGACAAAGAGGGTTGGTAACAATTCTGCCCCGCCTGTGGCGAGCCATGTAAGGCCGCACACTAAGATAAGGGCGAAAGCCGCGCTCCCAGTAATCGCGGACATTATTGGTGCTTTCACGGTGCGTTTCGCACCCTTGTCATCCTTCAATAACGCGTAAAGCAATAAGGCCATGGGAAAGCCACAATGCCAAAACATGTAAAACCACGGCGCGCTTTGCGGACCTGCCCCAAGAAGTCCGCTCGGTGAAAACGCGCCCGGGAATGTGAGCACATGTGGGAGCACAATTAGCGCGGTAAAAAGGTAGCCAGTGGCGAGCACGAAGAGTCTACGCGAATAGTCAACCGAAATATACGCAAACAACAGAACAGCGGTGATAAGGTCAGTAACAAACACAACTGCAACAACAGACGGGATGAACCCGTCCAGTCGAGGTAGCGGGATCCGCGCAAACGGAGCGACAGCTGCACACGCTACTACTAGTGTACCAGCGATAGCGAAGGCAAATCTCCGTTGCGCCCATGTCGCTGGTAGAGTTGCCAGCGAGATCGCTGTCTCACTGATATTTCCGCCAATCGCAGATTTCGCTTCTACCGCGACGATCCCGGGCCGATGGTTCACAGTTACGCCAGAAGCCCAAAAGAACATGTCCCCACGCCTCGTCATTCGACGCCAAGTCGTTCTATGATGTGGCGCGTGAGATTAAATGGAAGAAAAATTTGTGCAATGATTCTCCCCACGGAAAGAGCCAGCGGGGCCAGGTAGCGTCGCCGTAACGGGTCGGTGACCGCTTGGGTCAACAGGCGACATAGTGCCCGGTCCGCACAATTTCCGCTTTGCCCCCCGAAAGCGGACGCCAGCGGATACATGGCGATTCGTCGCCTGTTCGACGCTCCGCTAGGCAAGCCAGGACAGCACGTCGAGAGATATGGTCCCGCTGCCGTCGAGGAGCAAAATGCGGGGCGTGCTTGATCACTGAACAAAGCCGAGCTCAACTACTGCATTTTTGAAAATTGGTCGCGAAATTTTTGTGAGCTCCTTGAAAGTGCGCCGCCGGTCCCCGTCCCTGGGGTGCCCTCCCGAGTTTGTTCAAGGCTCCCCGACCCGAGTCGAGTCAATCCACCGATCATGTGCTATCCTCGTCGGCATGAGCCGACGCTATCACGCCTCTGATCTCGATCGCCTGTTCCGCCGCTGCGGCGCGCGCATTAAACGGCCGTGGCGTAATATGCCCAACGGCACGATCAAGCATCGGCACCCGTTCTGTCGGCTCCGGCCCATGCCGGGCAAGACCCGCTGCCGGTACCACGGTGGCTTGTCGACGGGACCAAAGACCCACGAGGGCAAGGTGGCTTGCGTCGAGGGGCGACGTCGCTGGCTCGCCCAGCTCAAGGCGAAAGGCGTGAAGGCGCCATCTGGTCGCAAGCCCGGTGCTGCCTGGGTTACCGCGGGGATGAAGCGCAAGCTGGCTACGGAGGAGGCGGAGCGCTTAGCCAGGCTCGAGGCGGAGCAGCTTGCGGCGATACCGCGGCATGTTCGTGAAGCACAGGCAGTGATCGAGAAGATTCACTTATTTCAAGAACGCCTGGCAGCGGAACGATGGCAGCGTGAGGAGCTCCCCGTCCTACTGGGAAGACTCAACGAGGAGCGAAAGGCGGCGGAAGCTGTTGCCCGGCGAGAGGCCCGCCAGCGTTCCGAGGAGAGAGATGCTGCCTGGGTTGCCGAGTTCTATCGCCAGGCGAGGGGTCCGCAACCTTGAGCGAGCGGGTATGGCAATGGGCCACGAGGGCGCGCGGCGCGCTCGCAAAGGTCGAATACTCCGTGAGACTTCTACAACGCTTCTACACGTCTACATTGCCGATCCAATTTTAAACCCAATGATCCGCGTAAGTGATTGATGTTTATGGTGAGCGCGCCGGGGCTCGAACCCGGGACCTACTGATTAAAAGTCAGTTGCTCTACCGGCTGAGCTACGCGCTCCGGCGCCGTGGTGGTAAGCCTCGCCCCATCTTCGGTCAATAGGATGACGGAAAGGGCTCGGCCACTCGGCGCGCATTCGGTTGCGTGCCTTGCTCATCATGCGCGCGCCTCGGAAAATAGGCGAAAACCTCGACTTCGTGCCGAACGGGACTTGTTGCCGGCTTCGGCTCCCGATATTTTAGATTTCAAATATCGGAGCGAGGAATGGACGGCGCGAGAAAGCGACATGCGCTGGTGACAGGAGGCGGCAAGGGCATTGGCCGCGCCGTCGCGGGCAGGTTGGTGGCGATGGGCTTCAAGGTGAGCGTCCTGGGGCGGGACGTCTCTGGCCTCAATGCCACCGTGGCGGCGGGTGACGCGCATTGCGTAATCGCCGCGGATGTCACGAGGCCAGCCGAGCTTCGCGATGCCGTCGCCTCGGCCGAGCGCTCCTCGCCGATCGAC
>JAFBAK010000417.1 GCA_019247795.1 Hyphomicrobiales bacterium
CGGGCGTAGCAGAGGCGGAAATAGCCTTCGCCGCCTGGGCCGAAAGCGGTGCCCGGCGCGACACCGACATTCGCCTCATCGACGAGATCGAGCGCCGCGTGGCGGACATCCGCGACGCCCGCCACGCGAAAGAAGGCATAGAACCCACCCTCCGGCGGTGCGAGCTCGATGCGGTTCGTCCGACGCGCGCTTTCGAGCACGATCTCCCGCCCGCGTCTTGCGCGCTCGATTTGCTCGGCGATGAAGGGCTCACCTTCCTCGAGGGCGGTGACGGCGGCACGTTGCACGAAAGTGGCGACACCCGAAGTCGAATACTGGACGAGGTTTTCGACCGTGGCGCCGAGCGCGGCCGGCGCCTCCAGCCAGCCGACGCGCCATCCCGTCATGGCCCAGTTCTTCGAGAAGGTTTGCGCGTAAAGAACGCGTTCCTCACCTCCGGCAAAATCATGAAAAGAGGGGGCGCGAGCCTCTCCGCCATAGACGAATCGTCCGTAGATCTCATCGGCGACGATCCAAAGATCATGCCTTTGGGCAAGCTCGAGAATGGCCTCGAGCTCGCTTCCCGTGGCGGTCCATCCCGTCGGATTGGCAGGTGAATTCACCACGATGACCCGTGTTCTCGGCGTGATCGCTGACGCTATACGATCGAGGTCGAGATGCCAGCGCCCGCGCTCGAGCTGCATCGGAAGGAGGACCGGCTTCGCTCCGCTGACCGTCAAGGCGCCGAGGAAATTCGGCCAGGCGGGCGTCGGGACGATGACCTCGTCCTCGTTCCCGCACGCGATGCGCATGGCGATCTGGATGGCCTGCATTCCCCCGATCGTGACGAAGAAGCGCTCGGGTCCGAGCGTCTTGCCGTAGATCCGGCTCATATAGGCGGAGATTGCCTCTCGGAGCTCCGGGATTCCCCTTTGCAATGTGTAGAAGGTCTCACCTGCGGCGAGCGAGCGGGCAGCGACATCGGTGATGAAGCGGGGCGTTGGAAGATCGCCTTCTCCCGCCCAAAGCGGGATAAGGCCTGCGCGACCGAAGCCGTGCTCGAACACCTCCACGATGCCGCTATCAGGTGCTTCGAGAGCCTCCCGCCGAAGAGGGGGTATTCCCGTCGGGAGGATCCTGGCAGCGACGGTCATGCAATACCTCACGCGGCCCGAAAGGCCATTTCGCGTTCTGGAATTGCCGACCTATAACATGATCTGGGAAAGGGAAAGGCACTTCTGCCAAAACGCAACCTCTCACCGAAAGTCCAGGACGAGGTGACGGAAATTTTGAGCCGGACGGCCTCGTCACAAGGATTAGCGGCGAGAAGTAAGTTTCGGGATGGGCGCTGCGGCGCGCTAGGGAAGGCGCCGCTCTTTCAACAGATCGCGGATCTCGGTGAGGAGCACGACGTCGGCCGCGGGCGCCTTGGGGGCCGGAGGAGCGGCGCCCACTCTCGTTTTCATCCGATTCATCGATTGGATGACGAGGAAAAGCACGAAGGCAACGATAAAGAAATTGACCACATAGGTGAGGAACTGCCCCCAGCCGAGCACCGCGCCCATTTTCTTCGCATCGACATAGGCAAGGCCCGATTGCACTTTGCTCGAAAGGGGAAGGTAGTAGTTGGAGAAGTCGAGGCCACCCGTGATCGCCCCGATGATCGGCATGATGATGTCGCCCACAAGAGAATCGACGATCTTCCCAAACGCCGCCCCAATGATGACGGCGACCGCGAGGTCGACGACATTGCCTTTCATCGCAAAATCGCGAAATTCCTTGAGCATCGTGCGTCCTCCATCCCCTTGGCCGGACCCTCTTGGCCGGATCCGGTTGGCCGACGGCTCTGCGAATCAAGGCGAATGCTAACGCATGATATGGCTCGATTGAAGCGGCGCGCGGGCCGGCAAAGGACGGGCAGGTACTTGCGCCCTGTGGTCGCCTATCGGAAGTGCGAGAGAGGCCTCGCGATCTCGGCCGTTGATGTTATATTGCGTGAAAGGCGAGCTTGGAGCCGGTCATGAAAATTTCGCTCATCCAGATGAATTCCATCAGCGACAAGCGCGCGAATCTTTCGCAGGCGAAAGCGCTCGTCGAGCGCGCGGTGGCCGAGGAGCGCCCCGATTGGGTGCTGCTCCCTGAAGTGTTCGATTGGATGGGCGGCTCGACCGCCGAAAAGCTCGCCATCGCTGAGCCTGCGACGGGCGGGCCCGCGTATGAGATGTTGCGCGCGCTCGCGCGCGACAACCGCATTTGGGTGCATGGCGGCAGTTTCTTCGAGCGCGTGCCCGGCGAGAACCGCGCCTTCAACACCACGGTCGTATTCGATCGCGACGGGCGTGAAGTCGCCCGCTACCGCAAGATCCACATGTTCGACATTACGACGCCGGATGGCACGAAATACAAGGAGTCGGCGACGATGAAGCCCGGCGAGGCCGTCGTCACTTATGATTGCGAAGGCGTGACGATCGGCTGCACCATCTGTTACGACCTGCGCTTCGCCGAACTCTTCGCGGCTCTCGTCGAGCGCGGCGCGACAATTATCGCCTTGCCCGCCGCTTTCACCTTGCAAACCGGCAAAGACCACTGGGAAGTGCTGCTGCGCGCGCGCGCCATCGAAACGCAGACTTATGTGCTCGCCGCGGCGCAGACCGGCGCGTATGAAGCCAAGGGCAAGACGCTTTTCAACTACGGGCATTCGCTTGCGATCGACCCGTGGGGTCTCGTCGTTGCTCGTGCCTCGGACGGGATAGGCATCGTCTCGACGAGACTTGACCCTCGAATGCCCGCGGCCGTGCGCGCCCGCATGCCGGTCGCGGAGCATCGCAGAATTGGCCGATCTTCTGAAGGCATGGCGATCGCGGCGGAGTAGGGCTCCTGGATCGTTCCTGGAGCGATTTCCCATCGGTCTGTAAAAAACCATCCGAACACCGCAGGTATCGGATCAGGTTGCTTCCATCGCCCCAACCACTGGTCACCTGCGGTGAATTTGTTTTTGTACTAACAAATATATTTGACTTGAATTGCTGCTGTGAGATGATCGCGCCGGCCCGTGGACGTGGGGCTGCACCGCTATTCGCCTGGTTCCGTGGCCGCGCAGAACGGAGTTTCCCATGCGCGCATCGAAGACGCTGGGTTCCGATCTCCATGAAATGGTGAGGTCGAGCTCGTACACTACCGATGAATGGTGGAATCCAGAACAACCACCGCGCCAGCTTCTTCCGGCCTTCGCCTACACTTCGCAGAGCTGGTTTCAGCGCGAGCGCGAGGAGCTTTTCGCCAAGACCTGGACCTTCGCCGGGATGGTGGAGGATGTGGCCGACCCCGGGGACTACATCACAGTCGAGAGCGGCAACGCGGCGCTCGTGATCCTGCGCGACATGGCAGGACGGCTACGTGCCTTCCACAATGTCTGCCGGCATCGCGGTGCACGGCTTCTGGAAGGTTCGGGAAATATTCAGCGCGGCCTCATCTCCTGCTTCTACCACAAATGGACCTACAACCTGCGAGGTGAGCTGCAGCTCGCGAGCGTTCCGTACCAGCCTGAGCTCTTCCCCTGTCTGGATAAGTCGCACTACGGCCTGCACCACGCGAAGGTCGCAACCTGGAAGAACCTCCTCTTCGTCCATCCCGATCCCGGCGCGATGCCGCTCGAGGATTGGATGGCGGAAATCCCGCAAAAGCTCGGCCTGTTCAAAGCGGCCCAGAAGCGGCTCCACGACCCCGAGGCGCTCGTGGAGACCTCGGACATCGTCTATCGCGTGCGGGCGAATTGGAAGATCGTGACCGAGAATTTTATCGACGGTTATCATTTGCCGCTTCTGCACTCGGTCTCCCTCGGTGATGGCGATTTCATGCAGCAGAAGTGGCAGCCGGCAGGGCGCCACCAGGCCTTCTACCGGCCGCTCAAACCCGATGTGGGAAAGGACAGGTCATATGCCGATCCCCACGAAGCGATGCCCGTGATCGAGGGGATTCCCGCCGATTATGGGTTTTCGTACCAGTGGCTTTTTCCGAATATCGCGCTTTCCCAGACGGCCTACACCTGGAGCACTTTTCATGTGATTCCGGTGAGCCCGGTGATGAGCCTGGTTCGCACCCGCGTACGCTCCGCGAAGCCCGCAGGCTCAGCGAAGATGAATGTCGTCCGTGCCGACGAATTGCCCTCTCACATCGTGAGCGCGAAGGGCTTCAATCTTTCCGCGGACCGGCTCCAAGTCGGACCCGTGCACGCGCTTGAATCCAACAATGTCATGCTCGAGGACATCTACGCTTGCGAGAAGGTGCAAGAGGGGATGGGCTCGTCGGTCTTCTCTGTCGGCCCGCTGTCGAAATGGGAGGCGCCCCTCACGTTTTTCCAGACGCAGATCCTGGATTTCGTGCCGCTTCGGTGACGACGAGCACCGGGCAAAGATCAAAAAATCAATCTCAAGGGGCGATCGATGGCAGCACGGGGCCGCGATTGGTCCCGGCTGACACGGCGACGCCGACGCTCAGGTTGTTCGTGATCTGGTAGTCGACCCCCGCCCCCACGCTCCCAAGCACCTTTACATTCGAAGGCGAGCCGAAGAGGTCATTCACGCTATCGGTCGCGCCCACATATCCGGAGCGCACATCCGGCTTGGCAAACGCGAAACCGGCCGTGACGTAGGGCAGGAGTCGCCCCATGTCGTAGCCGAGCTTCACATTCGTGGCGGCGAATTCGTAGCCGCTATAGGGTCCGTGCCGGAAAAGGCTCGGAGCATAGCCCGTGCTCGCCTCGATGCCGACGACGAGATTGTTGTCGAATTCGCGATTGTAGCCGATGAAAGCGCCGCCGCCCGCACCATGCTTCACGCCCTTGCCGGAAAAGGCGAAAACTTCACTGCCCGCATAAAACCCCGTCCATGGAGACGACGATTGTGGATTCGCTGAAAGCGATTGCGGATCCGCGGCGAAGGTCGGCAATTTGGGGGAAGGGGCGGCCACGTCGTCCGCAGCGGCGGGCAGGCAGAAGCCAAAAAGCACGGCGAACGCCAGAAGCGGCCTCATCGTCATTCGCGGCTCCTCGAATCTCGATCGCGACCCGGCACGGCGCCAGATAACCACCAGGAAACTGCGGCGTCAAAAGGGCTGGTCGGATCGGCACGGTTCGTTCTCGGTCCTGCCCCTCAAAAGAGACCTTCGATCGCGCCTTTTGCGTCGAGACCGATCTTCTCGGACGAAGGATGGCGCGGCAGGCCGGGCATGGTCATGATGTCGCCGCAGATCATGACGACGAAGCCCGCCCCGGCCGAGAGGCGCACTTCCCTCACCGGGACCACGTGCCCGCTCGGTGCGCCCAGGAGCGAGGCATCGGCCGCAAAGGAATATTGCGTCTTGGCGACGCAAATCGGCAGCTGTGCAAAGCCCATGGCTTCGATCTCCGCGAGGCGTGTGGCGGCTCGGGCGTCAAGCGAGATGTCGGAAGCGCCGTAGATCTCCCGGGCGATGACGCGCATCTTGTCAGCGAGCGGCATGGCGGTCGGATACAGGGGCTTGAACGAAGCCTTGCCGCTATCGGCGAGCGCCACCACGCGTTCCGCGAGCTTGACCGTGCCTTTGCCGCCATCCGCCCAATGGCGGCATTGCACGGCCTCGACATCGAACTCTTCCTTGCAGACCTTGGCGATGAGGTCGTGCTCGGCTTGCGTATCCCCGGTGAAATGGTTGATGCCGACGATCGGCGGGACGCCGAACTTGCGCACATTGGCGACGTGACGCCCAAGATTGGCGAGGCCCTTGCGCAATGCGGGGAGATCCTCGCGTCCGAGATCGGTCTTCTTTGCGCCGCCATGCATCTTCAGCGCGCGCGCCGTCGCCACGATCACGGCCGCCGCCGGCGAAAGCCCGGCGCTCCGACATTTGATATCGAAGAATTTCTCGGCCCCGAGATCGGCCCCGAACCCCGCCTCGGTGACGAGATAGTCGCTCAGGCCCAAGGCAGCCTGCGTGGCCATCACCGAGTTGCAGCCATGCGCGATGTTGGCGAAAGGCCCGCCATGCACGAAGGCCGGCGTCCCCTCGAGCGTCTGCACGAGATTAGGGGCGAGCGCGTCCTTCAACAGCACCGTCATGGCGCCCGGCGCCTGAAGATCGGCCGCCGTGATCGCTTTCTTGCCGTGGGTTTGCGCCACGACCATGCGCGATAAGCGCTGCTGCAACTCCTCGAGGCTGCGGGAGAGGCAAAAGATCGCCATCACTTCCGAGGCGACCGTGATGTCGAAACCGGCTTCGCGCGGTACGCCGTTCGCGGCCCCGCCAAGTCCCGAAACGATCTGGCGCAACGAGCGATCATTCATGTCGAGGACACGCCGCCAAGTGACGCGACGAGGATCGATGTCGAGCTCGTTCCCCCAATAGACGTGGTTGTCGATGAGCGCCGCGAGAAGGTTATGCGCCGAGGTGATGGCGTGAAAGTCGCCGGTGAAATGCAGGTTGATCTGCTCCATCGGCACGACTTGCGCGTAACCTCCGCCTGCCGCACCTCCCTTCATGCCAAAGCACGGCCCAAGCGAGGGCTCGCGCAGCGCGATCATGGCACGCTTGCCGATTTTTCGAAGCCCATCCCCGAGCCCAACCGTCGTCGTGGTCTTGCCTTCGCCCGCGGGGGTCGGATTGATCGCCGTGACGAGGATGAGCTTGCCGTTTCGAGCATTCGCGCCGCTTCGGCCGGTGACGAAATCGAGCGCCACCTTGCCGATGTGCCGGCCATAAGGCTCGAGCGCGCTTTCCGGTATTCCGGCGCGCTCCGCGATCGCGCTGATCGGTTCAAGCATGGCGGCGCGGGCGATCTCGATGTCTGACGGCACGGCGGAAATCCTGTTGTTGGTGGGGAGAAGGGGGGCGCGAAAGGGTAACGGGCCGATCACGAAGCTTCCATGGGCGACCCGTCAAGGAAAGTGTGAAGCGTCATAGCGGTTTGCAGGGTTCGAGAAAAGCTCGCGCTTTTCAGCGATGGCGAGGAGGTTCGTGATCATTCCGGGCCGACTTTCCGGCGTGACAAGCCGGGCGTGGCGAGGTAGACGGGTTCCATGCGCATTCCTGTCGCCAGCTCTTTTTACTTTACCTATCCGCATCTGCTGGCGGCCAAAGGGGTGTGCGCGATCTAAAAAGCACGACAAGAACCATCCCGAACCGCCAGTCACCACTGGCGGTTTTCGTGCCGCCGGTGGTCCCCATCGAGGAGCCACGACCGTGTTGCGCACCACAGACGACCTTCGCATTCGCGAGATCAAGGAACTCAGCACCCCCGCCGAGATCATGCGGGAATTCCCGCGCAATGCGCGCGAGACCCGTACCGTCAGCGCGGCGCGCGCGGGTTTGCACGACATCCTCCACGGGAACGATGACCGCCTGGCCGTCGTGATCGGCCCGTGCTCGGTGCATGACCCGAATGCGGCGATCGAATATGCGGGCAGGCTTGCGCCATTGCGGGAGCGCCTTCGAGACAGGCTCGAGATCATCATGCGTGTCTACTTCGAGAAGCCGCGCACGACAGTCGGGTGGAAGGGTCTGATCAACGATCCCGATCTCGACGGCACGTTCCGGATCGACAAAGGCTTGCGGATCGCCCGACGCCTGTTGGCGGAAATCAACGTGCTTGGCGTTCCCGCAGGCTGCGAGTTCCTCGACGTGACAACCCCGCAATATATTGCCGACCTCGTCGCCTGGGGGGCAATCGGGGCGCGAACGACCGAAAGCCAAATCCACCGCGAGATGGCCTCCGGCCTTTCCTGCCCGGTCGGCTTCAAGAACGGCACGGACGGCAATGTCCGTGTCGCCGTCGATGCGGTTCTCTCGGCCTCGAAGCTTCACCATTTCCTCGCCGTGACGAAGGACGGCCGTTCGGCCATCGCCGCGACGACGGGCAACGAGGATTGCCACGTCATCCTGCGGGGCGGCCGAGCGCCGAACTACGATGCCGAGAACGTCGCGGCTGCCTGTCGCGAAATCGAAGCTTCCGGCCTTCGCCCGATGGTGATGATCGATGCTAGCCACGGCAACAGCGCCAAGAAGCCCGAAAACCAGCCGATCGTCATCGCGGACATCTGCCGCCAGATGGAAGCAGGGGACCGGCGCATCATCGGCGTCATGGCCGAGAGCCATCTTGTCGGAGGTCGGCAGGATCTCGTGCCCGGAAAAGCCCTTGTTCACGGCCAGAGCATCACGGATGGCTGCCTTGGCTGGGATGAGAGCGTTGAACTGCTGGAGCGACTTGCGATAGCGGTGGAAGCGAGGCGCAAAGCGTCTGCGACGGCGCCCCATTTTCTCGAGGGGCGGCGGAAGGCGTGACGCGCCTGGCGATCTTTCAAGAGCAGCGCAAATGGTCCGGAACCCTCAGTGCCCTTCGAGGCTCGCGAGAAAAGTTTCGACGACGGGCAGCATCTTGCCGACGATGACGCGAACGCCCTCGGCATTCGGGTGCAGTTTGTCCGGCAAAGTCAGGGCCTGCTCGCCCGCAACCCCATCCAGAAAAAAGGGGTAAAGGATGAGGCCGTATTTTGCTGAAAGCCTGGGGTAGATCGCATCGAAGGCCTCGACATATTCGGTCCCGAGGTTTCGCGGGGCCTTCATGCCACACAGAAGGACGGCGATATCGCGCGCCTTCAGGGTCGTGATGATCTGATCCAGCGTCGCCTCGCATCTTTTCGGATCAAGCCCGCGCAAAGCATCATTCGCGCCAAGCTCGAGGATCACCCCTTGTGTGTCATTCGGCACGGACCAATCGAGTCGGGCGAGACCCGCCTCCGCCGTATCCCCTGATACGCCCGCATTCGCGACCGTCACCGCCTTGCCTCTGGCGACGAGCTCGCGCTGAAGCAAGGCTGGAAAGCTCACATCGGCCGGAAGGCCGAAACCTGCAGCGAGGCTGTCGCCCAGAGCGACGAGCCGCAGCGGGGGCTGCGCGGGTGAGCCGGTGCTGAATGATACGCAGCAACCCGCTGCGACGAGCAAAGCGCGACGCGACAAGAGAGCGCCTTTGTTCCGCCGGAGTTGCCGGCCATCGCTCCGCGCCGCGCGCCGGTTCGGCGCGAGCGTTGCTTCGTGTGCCCCCGTCTCGGATCGCCTCATGTCCTCGTCCCTCATCAAACTTACCGGCGTTGACCTCAGCTTGGGTCGCGGCGCGGCGCGCGTCCACATCCTGCGCCGCATTTCGCTCGAAGTAGGGCAGGGCGAGGCGGTGGGGCTCGTCGGGCCCTCGGGCTCCGGCAAGTCCTCTTTGCTGATGGCGATTGCGGGGCTCGAGCGCGTCGACTCCGGCACTGTCGAGATTGCGGGCCAGGACTTGGCGAAGCTCGACGAGGACGCTCTCGCCGAATTCCGAGGGCGAAATATCGGGATCGTCTTTCAATCCTTTCACCTCATCCCGACGATGACGGCGCTGGAAAATGTTGCCGTTCCCCTCGAGCTTGCCGGTCGAGAGGACGCATTCGAACGAGCGAGTGCCGAATTGCGAGCCGTCGGATTGGGCGATCGCGTTACCCATTATCCGGCGGAGCTCTCGGGCGGAGAGCAGCAGAGGGTGGCGGTGGCGCGCGCGCTGGCTCCCGATCCCGCGATCATATGCGCCGACGAGCCGACGGGTAATCTCGACGAAACGACGGGGGCTCAGGTCGCCGATCTCATTTTCGATCTGAGAAGGCAGCGCGGCACGACCCTTTTGCTCGTCACGCATGACCTTCCGCTTGCCCGGCGCTGCGACCGCATCGTGCATCTTCGTTCCGGAAAGATCGATCCCGCGCTCGCCGACCGCGCCGCCCGCGCCGGCGTCATCTCTGCGCCGGCCTGACCAGCGATGGCCGACGCAGCAGCAACTTCGCAGGCAGGCTTGGCGCGAGGAAGGAGAGGCCGGCGCTTGGCGGGGGTTGTCCTCATTTTGCGACTGGCTTGGCGTGAGCTCGGTGCAGGGGCGCGTGGCTTCGGCATCTTTCTCGCCTGCCTCGCTCTCGGGACCTTCGCCATTGCGGGTGTGGGCTCGCTTGCACGCGGTTTGCAGGAAGGTTTGGCGTCGCAGGGCCGTCTCATCATCGGCGGGGATTTGTCATTCGCCTTGTTGCAGCGCGAGGCAAATGCGCAAGAGCTTTCGGCGATCGAGAAGCTCGGCAAAACGACCGCGGTCGCGACACTGCGCGCCATGGCGCGCACGCGAACTGGAGAGGCCGCGCTCGTCGAGATCAAGGCCGTTGGCTCCGACTACCCGACACTTGGAGCCTTGCAGACGGATTCGTCTCAATCCACCGGAGAGTTGCTCTCCGCCAA
>JAFBAK010000146.1 GCA_019247795.1 Hyphomicrobiales bacterium
GCTCCGGAGCCCGCCACCCATTGCCAGCTCGCGGCGTTGTTGGCCGGGTCGGCATCGACGAGCGTGTCCCAGAACCAGCGCTCTCCTTCCCGCCAATCGATGAGGAGATGCTTGATGAGGAAGGAGGCCGTCACCATGCGCACGCGATTGTGCATCCAGCCGGTCGACCAGAGCTGGCGCATGCCCGCATCGACGAGAGGGTATCCGGTGTGTCCGCGTTGCCAGGCGCGGAGCGCGCGGGCGTCGCGGCGCCATGGCATCCCGTTGAACCGCGAGTTGAAGTTTTCGTTTGCCAATTCAGGGTTATGGAACAGAAGATGGTAGCTGAATTCCCGCCAGCCGAGTTCGGCAAGGAACTTGTCGAGATCGCGTTGGCTCGCTTGCGAATCGCCGCTCGACACAGCCGTCGTGGCCGCGTGCCAGACTTGGCGCGGCGAGAGGTTGCCGAAGCGCAAATAGGGCGAGAGACGTGACGTCGAGGCCTTGTCGGGACGGTCGCGGTCGCGCGCGTAGCCGCCGAGTTTCCTTTGCACGAATCCCGTGAGTTGCGCCTGGCCGGCCGCCTCGCCGCGCGTCCATGCCTCCCTCAAGCCGCCCGCCCAGTCCGGCGCATGCGGCTCGAGTTCTAGGTTCGCAAGGGTGCAGGTGAGCCCTTTGAGGGTCTCGGGAAGGGCATACCTACGCAAGCGCCCGGGCGCCGGCAGCGGCGCCCTCGGCTCGCCTGCCGATCTCGCGGCACGCCAGAAAGGGGTGAAAACCCGGAAAGGCTCGCCGGACGAGGTCGCGAGGGTCCCCGGCTCGTGCAGAAGGTTGGCGCCGAAGCTTTCGACCGTGACACCGCGTCCCTCGAGCGCTGCCTCGAGCTTCTCGTCGATGGCTCGGCTCGCGCCGTCATAGCGGCGGTTCCAGGATACGAATTTCGCCTTGGTCCTGGTCGCGACCTCTTCCAGAATGGGCGACGCCTTCCCGCGCATGATGACGAGCTCGCCGCCCAGGCGATGAACCGACTGCTCGAGCTCGCCGAGCGCACCATGAAGCCACCATTTCGAGGCGCCGCCGAGCGGGCGTACGCCCTCGCTCTCCTCGTCATGGACATAAAGGCAGATGAGCGGACATCCGCTTGCGACCGCAGCCGCGAGCGCCGGATTATCCGCGAGCCGCAAATCGTCACGAAACCAGACGACAGCCGGAGATGACGCGGGAGGGTCCGCTATTTGCGGTCTCATTGCGGGGAGAAATAGCCGGTTGCCGATGAATGCAAGAGAAGCTCCGAGATATCATCGGAAGAAAACGAGACGCGCGGTCGAGCACGCAGCGAGCGTGCTCAGTCGCTAACGAGCAACCGCCGACTTCGGTTTCAGCCGACGGCCCAAGGTCACGCAGGAAGGGCGCTCGCGATGGCTAGACCAGCACCGGCATGGCGGGCGCTTCCGCGGCTTCGAAGACGCGCCGATAACGGGCGATCTCGTCTTTCGGGCCCATGGCCTTGGTGGCATTGTCGGAGAGCTTCACGGCCGGCCGCCCATTCACCGATTTCACCTTGCAGACGATGGAGATCGGGTCGAGCACGCCGTTCTCCGCGAGGCCGCGGAAATCATTGGTGAGCAGCGTTCCCCAGCCATAGCCGAGCCGCATGCGACCTGAGAAATGCCGGTGCACGCGCTCGATCGCATCGACGTCGAGCGCATCGGAGAAGATCGCGAGCTTGTTGCGCGGATCCTCGCCGCGCGAGCGCCACCAGGCGATCGCTTCCTCGCCTCCGGTGATCGGCTCCTTCGAATCGATGCGGATGCCCGTCCAGCCGGACACCCATGCGGGCGCGTGGCGCAAGAAGCCGGTGGTGCCGAAGGTGTCCGGCAGAAGGACAAGCAGATTGCCGTCGTAGTCTTCCTGCCAATCTCTCAGCACTTCGTAAGGCGCATCGGCGAGCGCGGCATCGTTATTCGCGAGCGCCGCATAGACCATCGGCAGCTCATGCGCATTCGTGCCGACGGCCTCGACCTCGCGCCGCATCGCGATGAGGCAATTCGAGGTGCCGAGGAATCCGGGTCCGAGCCCCTCCATCATCGCCTGCACGCACCAATCCTGCCAGAGGAAGCCGTGCCGGCGGCGCGTGCCGAAATCGGCGATGCTCGGGCGCCCGAGCTTGCGCAAGCGCTCGATCTTTTCCCACACACGCGTCATGGCACGCGCATAGAGGACCTGAAGCTCGAAACGCCCCATGCCGTCGAGCACGGCGCGCGAGCGAAGCTCGTTGAGTATGGCGAGCGCGGGGATCTCCCACATGGTGGTCTCGATCCATGGCCCCTCGAAAGTGAGCTCATACTGGCCGGCACGCTTTTCCAGGGTGTAGGGGGGAAAGCGGAAACGCTCGAGCCATTCCATGAATTCGGGCGAGAACATCTGCCGCTTGCCGTAGAAGGTGTTGCCGCGCAGCCAGGTCGATTCACCACGCGAGAGCGAAAGCCCGCGCACATGGTCGAGCTGCTCGCGCAGCGCTCCTTCATCGACGAGGTCCCCGAGGCGCACGCGCTGGCTTCGATTGATGATCCCGAAGGTGACCTGCGTGTCCTTGTGGCGCCGAAAGATCGTCTGCGCCATCAAGAGCTTGTAGAAGTCCGTGTCGAGCACGGAACGCACGATCGGATCGATGCGCCACTGGTGGTTATAGACACGGGTGGCGATGTCGGTCATGGGGGCTCAAATGTTGG
>JAFBAK010000091.1 GCA_019247795.1 Hyphomicrobiales bacterium
TTCCCCTTGTGGGCGTTGGCGACCGCAATGATCCCGTAACGAGACCATACGGGGGTTCCCATCCACTTCCATTCCTCGATGATGCCGGGGTCGGCATCGAGAATGCTCTTGCGGATTTTGGCGAATGTCCTGCCGCGCCAATCCGTCAGTCCCGCGATCAGCTCGTCGATGCGTTTCGATGGGTCCATTCGGTTGCGTCCCTCGAATTCGGCCTTGTTTCACGATCGCGATTACAGTGAGGGAATCGAATGCGCCGAGCCAAGCCGATGCAACTCAATCACCGCGCGCCAAGATCTGTTCCAGCTTCGCGAGAAACCGTTGCCATCCGACTTTCGCGCCTTGATAGGCCTGCTGCTGATCCGGCCGGAAACCCGACTGCTCCATGCGCAAATGCGTGCCCGTGCTCGTGGGAGTGAGGGTCCAGGTGACCACGCTCTCGAGACCATAGGCTGCCCAGGTGTAAGTCAGCGTCTTGTTCGGCTCGACCGCGAGGACCTGACACTCGACCGCGCCCCAGTCCGCTCGGAAACTGAAGCGGTGGTCCACAACCGGTTCGAAGTCGCTTTTCATGAGCCACTCTTCAATCAAATGCGGTTGGGTGAGCGCGCGCCAAATCTTTTCTGGGGAATAGGGCATCTCGCGTTCGACGACGACAGAGCGTGTTTCGGCTGCGGCATTGGTCATTGGTCCATCCTCTTGAGCAAATCTTCGAGATCGTCGAACCGGCTTTGCCAGAATCCGGCCATTCGGCTCGCCCAGTCGATCAGCGGAGCAAGCGCGTCGAGCTTTGCGCTGTAATGCGTCTTTCGGCCGCGATGACGGTCGCGAACGAGGCCCGCCTGTTTCAGTGCCATGAGATGTTTCGAGACGGCCGGCTGCGACACGCCCGACCGCGAAGTAAGGGCGCCCACCGTCTGCTCACCTTCGCGGCACAAACGCTCGAACAAAGCGCGGCGCGTCGGATCCGCGAGGGCCTTGAAGAGCAGGTCGTGAGCGTTGCGCATCCGGGATCGATAATCTGATGGTTATTGATCCATGTATAATCGTTTGGTTATGGGATAGTCAAATGATAGCTCAACAGCCGCTTGCTCCTCCTCTGCCAGCGGCCTGAGCCTACATAATTCTCAGGTTATGAGCGATGTGCTGGGTCGTGGATCATATGTGTACGCGATCGAGGCCGCGGCTATTCGGCCAAGAAGGGGCGGGCGCGGGCGCGGAATTACAATTGCATCAGGGAGCGCACCGCGCGCTCTTCGTAAAGCAGCTCAGCGTTCGACGCACATGGCGATGCCCATACCACCGCCGATGCACAAGGTGGCAAGGCCTTTCTTCGCGTCGCGACGGCCCATTTCGTAGAGCAGGGTCGTCAGCACGCGGGCGCCCGACGCGCCGATCGGATGGCCGATCGCGATGGCGCCCCCGTTGACGTTGACCTTGGAGGCATCAAGCCCGAGGTCCTTGTTGACGGCGAGCGCCTGGGCCGCGAAGGCCTCGTTCGCTTCGACCAGGTCAAGGTCCCCGATCTTCCAGCCGGCCTTCTCCAGCGCCTTCCGCGAGGCCGGGATCGGGCCCGTTCCCATGACGGCGGGATCGACCCCGGCGGTCGCCCAGGAAACGATCCTGGCGAGCGGCTTGAGGCCGCGCTTCTTCGCGTTCGCGGCGGTCATGAGAACGACGGCCGCCGCTCCATCGTTGATGCCCGAGGCGTTGGCCGCGGTGACCGAACCTTCCTTGGAGAAAGCGGGGCGAAGTTTGGTCATCGCATCATAGGTTGCGCCGTGGCGAACATATTCATCATTCTCGACGACGACATCGCCCTTCCGGCTCTTCACGGTCACGGGGACGATCTCGTCCTTGAAGCGCCCGGCCTTTTGCGCGGCTTCGGCCTTGTTTTGCGAGGCGGTGGCAAACTTGTCCTGATCTTCTCGCGTGATCTGCCAGCGCGCCGCCACATTCTCGGCCGTGTTGCCCATGTGGTAGCCGTTGAAGGCGTCGATGAGCCCATCCTTGAGCATGGTGTCGATGAACTTCGTGTCGCCCATCTTCACTCCGCTACGAAGATGTGCGGCGTGCGGCGCCATCGACATCGATTCCTGGCCGCCCGCCACGATGATGTCGGCATCGCCGCTCGAGATCTGCTGCATGCCGATGGCCACCGCGCGCAAGCCCGAGCCGCAGAGCTGGTTGAGCCCCCAGGCGGTCTTCTCTTGCGGAACTCCGGCTTTCATGGCGGCCTGGCGCGCCGGATTTTGCCCCTCGCCGGCGCTCAGGATCTGACCAAGGATCACCTCGTCGACTTCGTCGGGCTTCACCTTCGCGCGTTCGAGCGCGCCCTTGATCGCGATCGCGCCGAGCTCATGGGCCGGCAATGTGCCGAAAGCGCCATTGAAGCTGCCGACGGGCGTGCGTGCCGCCGAGACGATGACGATATCCGTATCCGACATGAAACTCTCCCGTTCAGAAGGCCCTCATCGAGCCGAGATCTTCGCAATCTTGCGTCGTCGAAGCCTGATCCTGGAAGCCCGATCCTTGAAATCCGCCCGTCGGAGATACCCAACATCATAAGCGCCTGCGAGTGCCTGCCGTTCTTCGCGGACATATGGGTCGGCGCCTTCCTGTTATGTGATGAATTTTGCCTCGAAGCGCAACCGGCTTCTCGTGAATTGCCGGAAAATGCGGCCCTTCGGCGCGCTTTCGAAAACCGGAAGGGCGAAATTCTCGTGAATTTGCAGTCCGGGAGCCGTGATGCTTGAATGCGGCCATGACCAAGAATGACAACCCGGCGGAGGCCAAGGACAGGTCCGAGAAGGAGGCGACCATGGACGCGAAGAGCCCGGTCGCCATTAAGAAATACGCCAATCGCCGCCTCTATCACACAGGATCGAGCGAATACGTCACCCTCGAGGATCTCGCCCGCATGGTGAAGGCGGGTGAGGACTTCGTCGTCAGCGACGCCAAGACCGGTGAGGACCTGACGCGCTCGGTGCTCGCCCAGATCATCTTCGAGCAGGAGAACAAGGGGCAGAATCTCTTGCCCATCACCTTCATGCGCCAGCTCATCCGCCTCTATGGGGACAGTCTCGAGGCGCTGGTGCCGCAATATCTCAATTTCTCGCTTGAAAGCCTGATCAGCAACCAACAGAAGCTGCGCGAGCAATTCACACAAGCTCTGGGGCAGACGCCTTTCGCGCTGCTCGAGGAGCAAACGCGCAAGAACATGGCGGCCTTCGCCAACGCGCTGCGCATGATGTCTCCCTTCGCCATGCCCGGCGGGGAAGCGCCAGCCGAGACGCCGTCCCGCAAGGGCGATCGACCCGACGAGATCGAGGAGATGCGACGCGA
>JAFBAK010000131.1 GCA_019247795.1 Hyphomicrobiales bacterium
GCACGTCCCGCAGCTCCGAGGAGATCGACGCCGTCGCGCACATTGCGGCTTTTCACGCGCATGACGACAAGCATGTGCTGGCGCGCCGATTCGACGAGATGGCACGCGATGCGTTTTCTTTCATGCGGTCCACCGTTCATTTATATTACCTGCGATTGGCCGCGGTTTCGCTACCGCCCTCCCCGCTCGTGTTCGGTTGCGGGGATTTTCATGTCGAGAATTTCGGCGCCTATTTTGCCGAGAACAGGCTCACCTATTTCGATCAATGCGAATTCGATGAGGCAGGGCTGATGCCGGCCGCGGCGGAGATGGTGCGCTTCCTTGCGAGCATCATCGTCGCACTTCATTTACACGAGCCGGACGATCTCGAGCCCAAGCGAAGTGCGAAACGGGGACTCGAGGCCTATGCGAAGGCGCTGGCAGTTGGAAAGCCGCAATGGCTTGAGCGCGATCTCGCGCGAGGGCCGATCGCAGATGCCCTGTCGGCACTCGCGCGACGCGGGCGCCGCGACGAACTCGATATCTTCAGCCGCAGCGCGCGCCGGGGACGCCGCAAGCTCCTGCGTGACGGAAGGCATAGTGCCCCACTCCCAAGGGAGAGTCGCGCTTTCGTGCATGATGTCAAAAATCTCCTGGGCGACATCGGCAAACAGCGCGACGAGCGCGGCTTTTGGAAGCTACGGGATGTTGCGCGATGCCTCGCGCCCAAGGAAAATCTCGGCCGACCGCGCTACATCGCCTTGATCAAGGGGTATGGAGATCCCGACGGCAACGTGCTCATCGACATCAAATCGACGAGGCCTTCCATGCTGGCGCTCCCGGCCGAAGCGGCCCAGCTACCTTGGGCCAATGCGGCCGAACGCGTCGTCTTCGTCCAGCGCCTGATCCAGGCTCAAACCCCCGCTTTTCTTCAACCTGTTTATCTCGCGAAAGAGGCCTTTGTCTTGAGCGAACTCCAGCTTTCGGAAGATCGCCTCGATATCAATGCGCTACTTGCGCGGCCACGCCGCTTCCTGCACGCGATCGAAACGCTGGCGCGCATCAGCGCCTGGAACCAATTGCGCGCCGCCGGTCGCAAAGGCGCATCGGATGTGGAGAGCCTCATCGAGTTCGCGTCACGCGAAGGCTGGCAGCGCGAGCTCCTCGCGACAGCGGTAGAATCGGCCGCAAGCGTCGAACGCGATTATGCGAGCTTCGAGACGGCTTGGCGAAAGCATGACAGCTCTCTCACGAGCCTGGCGAAGCCATGATGACCGGCGGATATCGTTAGAGCATTGCGCTTTCACAGCGTCGGCGCCATGAAGAGCGTATGGAAGCTTCGATCGGTGAAATCCTCGAACCGGCGCTCAAGCTCTTCGCTGCCGTGGTCATTGGCGCGCTCGTCGGCATCAACCGCGACCTTCACGGCAAGCCGGCCGGCTTGCGGCTGTGCGCGCTCGTGTCGCTCGGCTCGGCGCTCGTCACGGTGCTCACCAACGATTCTCGGCTCGGGATCGCGGATGCTTCCGGCACGAGCCGAGCCATTCAGGGCATCGTCGGCGGCATCGGCTTCCTCGGCGCGGGCGTGATCTTGCATCAAGGCCCAGAGAGCCGCATTCGCAACCTCACGACCGCGGCCATCATCTGGGTGTGCGCTGCGCTTGGCATCGCCTGCGGCCTTGGCGCCTGGAGAACGGGTGGGGTCGCGGCAGTACTTGCCCTCATCGTGCTCTCTTTCGGGGCAAAGATCGATCGCGCCCTCTTCGGTCGCTTCGGTGAAGGCAGCGGTGACAGCGTTTAACGAAGGGAAAACCCGGTCCGTTCAGGCCTTTTTCGCCTGGATCGAGGTTCATGGCTTATAGTCGAAGCCCGAATCACTATCTAAGGCACTTGCGCGGGTCGGCCCAAAGCGGTCGACGCCAAGCATCGATGATCGGCATGGGTTTCAACAATCGAAAACGTTTCGACAATGGCTGACGGCGATCTTTTTGGAACGGGTGGCGCAGCAATGCGCAAGGCTTCCCGCGAGCGCGAGAATTTGCGGGGAGGCAAATCGGCGAGGAGATCGCCGCGCGATGACGCATCGCCGGCAGGTCGGAACGGCACGCCCGGCGAGCACGGCTATACCGCTTCGGCGATCGAGGTCTTGGAGGGGCTTGAGCCGGTGCGCCGGCGTCCCGGTATGTATATCGGGGGGACCGATGAAAAGGCCATGCATCACCTCTTCGCCGAGGTGATCGACAATTCCATGGACGAGGCGGTGGCCGGTCATGCGACCTTCATCGAGGTCGAGCTTCTGAGCGACGGATCGGTCCGCGTCACGGACAATGGGCGCGGCATCCCGATCGATCCGCATCCGAAATTTCCAAAGAAATCCGCGCTCGAAGTGATCATGACGTTGCTACATTCGGGCGGCAAATTCGACTCGAAAATCTACGAAACCTCCGGCGGTTTGCATGGCGTCGGCGTGAGCGTCGTCAATGCCCTGTCCGATGTCCTCGAGGTCGAGGTCGCCCGCGGCAAGATGCTTTATCGTCAAACCTTCTCTCGCGGGATTGCGACATCGAAGCTCGAGACCGTGGGCTCAGCGCCGAACCGACGTGGCACGAGCGTGCGCTTCCATCCGGACGCGCAGATTTTCGGCAAGGACGTGCAGTTGGATCCCCGTCGCCTGTTCAAGATGGCGCGTTCGAAGGCGTATCTTTTCGGCGGGGTCGAAATCAGATGGCGCTGCGCAGCGTCGCGTTTGCCGGCCGACGGCAAAGTGCCGGCCGAAGCCGTGTTTCGCTTTCCCAATGGCCTGAAGGATCATCTGGCGCGCGAAATCGAGAACAAGGAGCTTGTCGCCGACGCGATCTTCTCGGGCAAGCTCGACAAGGAAGGCCGGCACGGCTCCGTCGAATGGGCCATCGCGTGGCTCGCGGCCGACGACGGGTTCATATCCTCTTATTGCAACACCATCCCGACGCCGGACGGCGGCACGCATGAGCAAGGCTTGCGCGTCGCCTTGCTG
>JAFBAK010000148.1 GCA_019247795.1 Hyphomicrobiales bacterium
TGGCAGGCCTGGGTTGCGCGACCACGTGAACGCTGCGCATGACGTGATCGCGAAACGTCTTCTTCTTGCGCGCGTTCCGCCGCCCTGGGCTTGCGAGCCGGCCGTCATTTCGCTTTGCGAAAGCGCTCCTCGATCGTCTCGAAGATCAGCCTCGCAACCTGAGCCTCCCCGCCCAGAGGGCGCCCGGGCCGGGCCGTCGGCGTCCAGGCGAACAGATCGAAATGGGCGTACATGCGCGCCTTTTCGACGAAGCGCTTGAGGAACAGAGCCGCCGTCACCGAGCCCGCAAAGGGCGTGTTCGAGATGTGACTCACATCGGCGATGCGCGAAGCGAGCATCTCGTCATATGGTGCCCAGAACGGCAGCCTCCAAACCGGATCGTTGATGCGGGTGCCGAGCGCCAAAACCTGTGCGGCAAAATCATCATCGGTCGCATAGAAGGCGGGAAGGTCGGGTCCGAGCGCGACGCGAGCAGCGCCGGTGAGCGTTGCGAAATCGACCATGAGCTCGGGAGATTCCGCATCCGCGAGCGCCAGAGCATCGGCGAGGATCAGGCGGCCTTCAGCGTCCGTGTTGCCGATTTCGACGCTCAATCCCTTGCGGCTGCGCAACACGTCACCCGGGCGAAAGGAGGAGCCCGAAATGGCATTCTCCACGGCCGGGACGAGCACGCGCAAGCGCACGGGCAGGTTCTCCCCCATCACCATGCGGGCTGCTGCGAGCGCGGTCGCCGCCCCGCCCATGTCCTTCTTCATGAGAAGCATCGCGGCATCGGGCTTGATGTTGAGCCCACCCGTGTCGAAGGTCACGCCTTTGCCGACGAGCGTCACCTTCGGTGCCGACGCCTCGCCCCAGGAAAAATCGATGAGTCGAGGGGGCGTTGCGGAGGCCCTGCCGACCGCATGGATCATCGGCAGATTTGCATCGAGAAGCGCTTCGCCGACCGTCGCTTCGAAGCTCGCGCCGTACTTTGAGGCAAGACCGCGCGCCGCCGCCTCGAGCCCATCCGGTGCAAGATCGTTCGCCGGCGTGTTGATGAGGTCGCGGCCGAATGCGATGGCGTCCGCGAGCCGCTGGACGCGCGCAGCGTTCACGCTTTTCGGCAGGACGAGCCGAGCGTGCGGTTGTTCCTCCTTCGATCGATAGGCCTCGAAACGATAAATATCAGTGAGCCAGGCGAACGCCACGAGGGCGGGATCTCCCATCTCGCCCTGGAAGCGATAAGTCCCGCGCGGCAGAACGCTTGCAAGGCCGCCGCGTCCGAAGGCTCGCTCCGCCTCGCTCTTTTTCGGATCCTCGATGAAGACCGCGCCTTCGAGCGTGCCTCCCTCTCCGGGCAGAAGCAAATGCCGGCCGGGTTTCGGCTCGAAATGCACGTTTTCCGCGAAGCGCCGCGCCACCGGGGACAACCCTTCCCGAAAGCTCGGCCAATCGGTCGCCCGCAAGGCATGGATCGGCGTCGATGCCGCTCCGGTATCGTCGACGAGGGTGGACATTGTGATCCCCATTGAAGTCTCCGCACCGCTGCGGCGCGGCAGGCGGCGCGGTTAACGCGTCGTTAAAGTTAACATTTTACGAATGATGCCGAGAAGGAAGGGCCCCGGCTTTCCTTCCGGTCGTAGGAAATCTCCGGGTGGCGTGCAAGTTCGTCAAAGCGCATCGAGACGAGGTATGCATGATGATCTCTTTTGAACACCTTGTCCGCCTGCAGCGACGGCGGCGCACATTCTTCACGAGCGTCGCCGCTGCTTCCATCGCGCTTTCGCTCGCAGGATGCTTGCGCGACAAGCAGGCTCCCGAGATTTCCGCGTCCGTCTCCGAGCCGGGCGCCGTTCCGCAAGACGGCTTGCACGCGCAACTCGAAAGCTGGGGCAAGCGCTACAGCGCCAACCCCGGCGAGAAGACGGTCTCGCTCGGCTATGCGCACGCGCTCGCGGCACTCGACCAGAAAGGGCAGGCGGCAGCCGTCCTGCAGACCGCCGCCGTCAAATCGCCGAAGGACCAGGAAATCCTCGCCGCCTATGGCAAGGCGCTGGTCGATACCGGCGACTATAATCAGGCGCTCGAAGTCTTGGCGCGCGCGCACTCGCCCGACCAGCCCGATTGGCACATTCTCTCTGCGCAAGGCATCGCGTCGGACGGGGTCGGCTTGCATGAGCGGGCGCAATCCTTCTATCTCTCGGCGCTCAAGATTGCGCCTGGTGATCCGGGACTCTTGTCCAATCTCGGCCTTTCCTACGCGCTCTCGAAAAAACTGCCCGAAGCCGAGCGCGTGTTGACCGAGGCGGCGCAGAATCCGAAAGCAGATCCGCGCGTGCGGCAGAACCTTGCGCTCGTGCTTGCCTTGCAAGGCCGTTTCGACAACGCCACCCAGGCGCTGCGTCACGATCTCTCGGCGGCGGATGCCGCCAAGAATGTCGCCGACATCCGCTCCATGATCGCGCAGCCCAACACCTGGGATGCGATCCGTGGCAAGTCAGCCGCGAAAGACATTTCGGTGACGTCCGTCGCTCGCGCCACGCCCGTCCCGCCCGCGGCAGAATCGACCGACGTTCAGGCCACGGCCCAATAGGAAGAGCGCGTCTCTTTCGGAAAAGCCCTGCCCGATTTTTCGGAGCACGATCGAGGGCGGATTTGAGCCTCGCCGCCTCGGCCTCAATCCCAGTTGAAGATCTGGATCAGGGCGGGCGTGAGGATCACCGCGAAGAGCACCGGCAGGAAGAACAAGATCATCGGGACGGTGAGCTTCGGCGGCAGCGCCGCCGCCTTCTTTTCCGCCTCGTTCATCCGTTGGTCGCGACTCTCTTGCGCCAGCACCCGCAGCGCCACGCCGACAGGTGTGCCGTAGCGCTCGGCTTGCACCAGCGCCGTGGTGATCGCCTTGATGGCGTCGACACCGGTGCGTGTGGCCAGATTCTCGAAAGCCTGCCGCCTTTCCTGGAGATAGGAGAGCTCCGCGGTCGTCAAGGTCAGCTCCTCGGCGAGAGGCACCGATTGCGTGCCGACCTCTGCTGCCACTTTGCGGAAGGCATGCTCGATCGAGACCCCCGATTCCACGCAAATCAGCAAGAGATCCATGGCGTCGGGAAGAGCGCGCCGCATGGACAATTGCCGCTTGCTCGTCTGGTTTTTCAGGAAGATTTCCGGCGCCTTGATGCCGAGGTAGAGGGCCGCGACCACGGCAATCAGCCGCACCATGATCGAATATTTATCGCCGAAAATGACGAAGGCGTAGAAGATGGTGATCAGGCACAGGCTGATCGGCGAAACGAGCCGGAAGAACAAGAAGGCGGTTTCGGCCTGCTTGCCGCGATAGCCTGCCATCGCGAGACGAAGCTTGGCCGTCTCGGTGCCGAGCCAGCTCGACAGATTGAGCCGATCGACGACTTCCTTCATGTAGGCGGTCGGTTGCTGGCGGAGGGATATCTTCGGCGCCGTGGCCTTGTTGAGGCGCTCGCGCTCGCGAGCACGGATGGCTTCGCGTTCGACCGAGACGGCCCGCATGCGCCGGGAAAGACCATCGCCTTCGACGAATGTCATGCCGAGCGTGATGATCGTCGCTCCTGTCGCGAGCGCCACCATCAAGGTGAAAATGATTTGAGGGTCGAGCAGCTTGTGAAGGATAAGGTTGATCATGCGCTTCGGTGAGCCCCTCACTAAAAATCGAAATGGATCATCTTACGCATCACGAGAACCCCGACACCCATCCACAGACCCGCGGCCATGAGCGAAACCTTGCCGTGAAAGGTCTGCCAGAGCAGTGAGATGTAGTCGGGACTGCTGAGATAGACGAGGAGAGCCACCCCGAAAGGCAGGCAGGCGATGATACCTGCGGACGCCTTCGCCTCCATGCTCATCGCCTGGATTTTTCCGGCCATCTTGCGGCGTTCGCGAATGACACGCGAGAAGTTCGCCAGCGTCTCGCCGAGGTTGCCGCCTGCCTTCTGCTGAATGGCGATCACGATGCCGAAGAAATTCGCCTCGGTCACCGGCACGCGCTGATAAAGACGCTCGCAAGCCTCGGCGATGCTCAAGCCGAGCGACTGCGATTCGATAATGTGCCGAAACTCGGATTTCACCGGCTCGGCCGCTTCAGTGGCGACGATGCGGATGCAGTCGCCGAGCGGAAGGCCGGACCTCACGCCGCGCACCACGACATCGACGGCATTCGCGAATTCATCGACGAATTTCTTCGAACGGCGCTTGGTGAGATAGATGAGGAGCCAGCGCGGCAGGCCGAGCGCTCCGACCAGCATGGCGCCCACGACGACGAAGAGGTTCCCGGTCACCAGCAAGGCGACGAGCGCAAGCACGAGAGCAAAGACGCCGCTCGTTATGTAGTATTGGCGTCTCGTCCATCGCAAGCCTGCTTGCGCGATTCGCGTCGGCAGGTCGACCTTGTTTTTCGCCGCCTGACGCTCCTCGAGATCCTTGAGAGTTTGCGCCACCTGCTCACGCCGATTCCCGGCGCTGCGCTGGGGAGCCGAGACCTCGCGCGTATTGCGGTTGATGAATTGATCGTGCCGCCTCTCGACGCGCACCTCTCCCGAAAGATAGGGCATGATCACGAAGGCGATGCCGCCGAGGCTGATCGCGGCCAGCAGCCCGATAAGCAAGGGAGAAAGCGCCATGTCGCGATCCCTTCGCTACTCTGCGGGGAAGGCCCAGCCCCGCATCACGCGGTCTGAGCCTTCTGCTCGAGGGCATCGAGCGCCGCGGCGAGCCGCGATGCTTCGCCGAAGTAGCGCGCGCGCTCCCAGAAGCGAGGCCTGCCGATGCCGGTCGAGACGTGTCGCCCCATCACCTTGCCATTCGCGTCCTCGGTGCTCATGTCGAACACCACGATGTCCTGGGTGATGATGACGTCGCCTTCCATGCCCATTACTTCCGTGACATGCGTGATGCGGCGCGAGCCGTCACGCAAGCGTGCCGCCTGGACGATCACGTCGATCGAGGAAACCATCATCTCGCGAATGGTGCGTGGAGGCAGCGAAAAGCCCCCCATGGTGATCATCGATTCGATACGCGACAGTGCCTCGCGGGGGGAATTGGCGTGCAAGGTTCCCATCGAGCCATCATGGCCCGTGTTCATGGCCTGCAGCAGATCGAAGGCTTCCGGGCCGCGCACCTCGCCCACGATGATGCGCTCGGGGCGCATGCGCAGGCAGTTCCTCACGAGGTCACGCATGGTGACCTGTCCCTGCCCCTCGAGGTTGGGCGGACGCGTCTCGAGACGCACCACATGCGGCTGCTGCAGCTGCAGCTCGGCCGCGTCCTCGCAGGTGATGATGCGCTCATCGTCATCGATGTAGCGGGTGAGGCAGTTCAGGAGCGTCGTCTTGC
Organism: Hyphomicrobiales bacterium; assembly: GCA_019247795.1. GTDB lineage: Bacteria > Pseudomonadota > Alphaproteobacteria > Rhizobiales > Beijerinckiaceae > GAS188. Next base: position 5,344 of record JAFBAK010000148.1, read on the forward strand.
CGGAGCCGGTGCCTCCCGAAATCAGCACGTTGCAGCGTACGCGTCCGATGATCTTGAGGATTTCGGCTCCAGCCTGAGAGATCGAGCCGAATTTCGTCAACTGATCGAGCGTGAGCTTGTCCTTCTTGAACTTACGGATGGTGAGCGCCGGCCCATCGATCGCGAGAGGGGGAACGATGACGTTGACGCGCGAACCGTCGGGAAGGCGCGCGTCGCAGATCGGCGAGGATTCGTCGACGCGGCGTCCGACTTGGCTGACGATGCGCTGGCACACATTCATCAATTGGGAATTGTCGCGGAAACGCACGGAGGTGAGCTGAATCTTGCCGCTCACTTCGATGTAGGTCTTCTGAGCTCCATTCACCATCACGTCCGCGATGTCGTCGCGCGCCAGCAAGGGCTCGAGCGGGCCGTAGCCGAGCACGTCGTTGCAAATGTCGTCGAGCATGTCCTCTTGCTCGGCGATCGACATCATGACGTTCTTGAGACGTATGATCTCGCTGACGATGTCACGGATTTCCTCGCGCGCGCTCTCGGTGTCGAGCTTGGCGAGCTGGCTCACGTCGATCGCCTCGATCAACGCCCCGAAGACCATGCTCTTCGTCTGGTAGTAGTCGTCCGAACGGGGCTGCTCGGTCGTGATCAGCTGCGCGACCGGCGCCGGAGGTGGCGGCGGTGACGACGGCTCGTCACGCTTGACGACGGCAAGGTTGGGAGCGGGGCTGGGGCGCGGCGCGGTCGCCGGCTCAGTGGCCGGCGCGCTGGGGACTGCCCGCAGCTTTTGGGTCGAACTCACACCCGTGGGACGCTTTCCGAACATGGCACTGTGACCTGAACCGACTCAACTCAACGCGACATCACATTTTCCGAGACGCCGTCTTCTTCATGAAAGGCAATTGGAACGGCAGGTTAAATTTTGATTTACGCGGCTCGGCGCGGCCGGTGAGGGCCCGTGCGAGCGAGAGGCAGATCTCGGCATGCTTGCCGCTCCCCTGGATCTCCGAAATCATGCGCCCATTGTTCGCCGCCGACCCGAAGAGCTGAGCGTCATAGGGGATGACCGTCGGCTCCGCGCCGACTTTCTCGGCGAAGTCCGCCACCGAGATCTCGGGCCGCTTGGGCACGCCGACCTTGTTCAGAACAAGGCGGGGCGCCGAATCGTTCGGGCGGGCGGCCTTGAGCCATTCGTAGAGGCTCTTGGCATTGCGCAAATTGGCAAGATCGGGCTCGGCGACCAGAAGGATCTCGTCGGCGGCGAGCAGGCAGCGCTTGACCGGCGCGCTCCAATTGTGGGGCAGATCCAGGATGATATAGGGCACGCTTGCCCGCAGCATGTCGATCAGATGATCGAAATTCATGCTTTCGAAATCGATCGGGATATCGAGCATCGCCGGCGCGGCGAGCAGGCTCAGATTGTCGGCAAGCGTCGACATGATCCGCTCCATCAGGGTCGGATCGAGGCGATCGGGTGCCGAGACCGCGTCGACGACGCCCTGCAGAGGATCGTGATCGAAATTGAGGCCGGCTGTGCCGTAATGGAGGTCGAGGTCCACGATCACGGTCGCGAGCTCGAGCGACCGCGAAAGCGTCCAGCCGAGATTGTGCGCGAGCGTCGAGGCGCCGCAGCCGCCCTTCGCGCCATACACCGCGACCACGCGGCCGAGCGGATCGGCGTTCTCGCCGTGAAACAGCTCGGAGATCGACTGGATGAAGCCGAGATGCTCGACCGGCGCGATGAGATATTCGCTCACGCCGCGCCGCATCAGCTCGCGATAGAGCAGCACATCGTTCACATGGCCGACGACGACGACCTTCGTGTCCGGATCGCACACCCCAGCCAGGCGATCCAAGCTTTCGAGCAAAGCCTCGCGGTTGCCGATCGATTCGATGGCGATGACATTCGGCGTCGAGGCTTCCGCATAAGCCTCCACGGCCGCGGGCGCGCCGCCCATCTGCACCTTGACGTGCACCTTGCTCATGCGCCGATCGGCGGACGCCGCCTGGATGGTGCTGGCGAATTCGGGCGTCTCGCAAAACGCCTGAAGCGAGATCCGTGGCAAAGGCATGATGTGGGGGGATGGCGCCCCCTCGCCGTTCACCGGTTCGGCCCGTTGCGCCCGAGAGAGATCGCTCATCAAGGAGCTCCGCCGCTGCCGACAGTGCTGATCGTGGCCTTGTTCTTGCTGCTGTCGTAAACCGTCGCCGGATCCTGCCCCTGCCGCAGCTTCGTGATCTCGTTCGAACGTTTGACGATATCGATGCGCTCTTCGACATGGGGACGGACGAGATCGATCGGATCGGCGGTTTGGGCCGCGATGTTCTGCTGATAGGCGCAGCCGAAATTCCAATACTGCTCGTTCTCGATGCCTTCGCGCGTGCCCGCGCCCGAGAGATCCTTCGGCCAGCGGCCGCATGAATGGGGCACTCTCGCGGCAAGCTCCGCGAAGCTCAACCGGATCGGCGCCGCCAGCATGGGATCCTCGACCATATACGGTTGCACCGAAAGCGGCACGTAATCGCGCGGGCCCGAAAGAGCGGCCCGGATCGCCTCGATGCCGCGCGCGTCCCCGACCGGGTCGGTGCTGCCGACCGGCACATAGGCCATCATCACGCCTTTGCCGCGCTGGCGGAACTCCTGGACGAAGGCGCGCAGATCCTCGCGCTGGCGGGGATCGAGAGGCCCTGAATTCGCGCCCACGAAAATATCGAGCGTGCGGTTCTTGTCCGTGATCACGATCGGGTGTCGGTCGCGATAATCGGAAGGGTCACGCCCGGCATTGGTCACGATACGGTCAGCGCCGCAGGCGGAAAGTGCGATCGAGAGGGCTACGCCCGCGAGAAGAGCACGCGGCACGCGCTTCTCGCGATCTTGGCGTGAGGCGTGAACCTGAGGGGTCATGCGCAATCCTCAATCGTGGATGAAGCCGACGGAGCCGCGATAGTTGGGGGGCGGCGCATTGGCGCCCGCGACGCCGTAGATTTTGTTGAGCTTTCCGAGCAGCAGCGTCTGCGGATCGGTCGGATCGACGAAATTGTCGTCCGGACGGGCGATATCGCTCGGCGCAACCGGCTTCACGATGTAAGGCGTGACGATGATCACGAGCTCGGTCTCGTTGCGCTGATAATCCTGCGAGCGGAAAAGCGCACCGAGGATCGGCAGCTTCATGAGCCCGGGCAGGCCGTTGAGGTGAGCTCTCACCTCCTGCTGAATGAGGCCGGCGAGCGCCACCGCGCCGCCCGAGGGAAGCTCGACGGTCGATTCCGCCTGGCGCGTGCGCGTGCCCGGAACCGTGATGTTCACGAAGGTGAAGGTGTTCTCGAAATCGATATCGGTGACTTCCGTGGTGAGCCGCAGGCTGATGCGCCCGGAGGAAAGGACGACCGGCGTGAAGCCCAGCGTTACGCCGTAAGGCTTGAAATCGACACCGACCGTGCAAGGCGGCGTGCCGCCCGCGCCGGTGCAGGTTTCATTCGTCGGCACCGGAAAGGTGCCGCCTGCGGTGAATTTCGAAGCCTCTCCCGAGATCGCCGTGAGCGTCGGCTCGGCGAGCACGCGCGCCACGCCGTCCTTCTCGAGCGCCTTGATATCGGCCTGGGTCTTCGCCTTGCCTGCCGAGCCGGTGATGTCGATGTTGGTGTTCGAGACCGGCTGGCTCGTCGAGTTCGTGACCGGGAAATCGAGCAGGAAGTTGGTCGGCGATTTGAAGACGCGCCAATTCGTCCCGGTGATGTCCATGCCGAGCTGCTTGATGATGTCGCGCCGGATCTCCGCGATCGTCACCTTGACCATCACCTGGTCCTTGGCGCGCACGGTGAGCGAGTTGATGACGTCGCCCGGGACGTCCTTGCCGTTGGAGTCGCTGTGGCCGATGAAGCCCTTCGCGATATCGGCCGCTTGCTGCGCTTCGAGGGCCGAGCTCACCTCGCCCGTGAGGATCACCGTGGTGTCGACGGCCGTGACCGTGATGGCCGAGTTCGGCATCGCGACCTTCAAGGTCCGGCGCAACTTGTTCATGTCACGCCCGACTAGGATTTCGAGATTGGCGATCTGTGCTCCCTGGGCATCCATGATGAAGACGCTGGTTGCGCCATCGCTCATGGCGATCAGGAAGACCTTGCGCGTCGAGCGCACCACGGCGTTCGCGACCTTGGGATTGGCCACGAACACTTCCTTGGCGTCTCGCGGCAGGTCGACGATGATCGATTTCCCGATGCCGAGATTGATCCTTTCGGGCACCGAGGGGTTGGCGCCCGTCACCCGGATCGTCGTTGGCGTATCGTCCCCGAGGCTCGCCGGTGCGGCCCCTGCCGCGCTCGCCGTCAGAATTGCCGAGGCGAGCGCCAGGGCCGGCAAGCCGAACCTTCTCGCCAGAGCCGCGAAGCGCGTCAGGGAATCGAGCATGTTCTTATGTTCCGGCTTTCGTTCAATTCCTGCCGCCCACGTAAGTCTGCACGCCGTAGCGAATGACTGAGAGTTGCGCGTCCTTGTTCGCCACCACCTCGGGGGCATTGGCGTCGGCGACACTGCGCAAGGAGAGAGTGAGGGTGCCCGAGCGCTGCGCAAGGGCGATGGTGTTCACCTCCCCCGGTCCGAGCTCGAGTGTCGCCGTCTCGCCGACCGCGACACGCTCGCCGTTCTTTTCCTCGATGTTGGGGCCGATCGCGAGAACGCGGATGTTCTGCAGCAGGGTCTCGCTGGCATAGACATCGCTGCCTTGCGATTGGGTGGCCCGCCAATCCTTGTAGATGTGGATCACATCCACATGATCGTTCGGGAGAATGAGCGTGCCGGCGCTGTTCGAGCCGCGCTGGTCGATGCTGATCGCAAGCGCCCTTTTGCCTTCCGGAAGGATGGCTGAAAGATAGCCGGCATCCGCCTTGATCAGCTTGTCCTTGCTCACCGGCTCGTTGGCAACGAAGGTCTCGCGAACGAGCGAACCGGAATTCTGCGTGACCGCGTCGGGAGCGTCCTTCTTCAGGATCATGCCCGGCGCGACGCCCTCGGCAGGCCAAGGCAACCATTTGAGATTGGCGGGGGTGAGCTTCGTGCCGACCGGCAGGTCGGCGGCGGCCACGAGCACTTCGCTGGCCGCGATCTTCTCAGGCTCGGCGGCGACCGGAACGGGCGGAGCGGGCTCGCGCCCTCCGCTCGCAAGATAGGCAGCGGCCAATCCGGCCACCACCGCAACGCCAATGATGGCGATACGCGCTGGTTTCATGACGGGGACCCGAAACGATGACACAACTGGAGGCGATGCGCCTCGGAGACCTGATTTGATCAGCTAAAGGTCAAGGCATGGTTAACCGGGAGTGGCGAAACGTCATTAACGAACATCAAATGCACGGAAAACTTATGCGCAGCCCGATGAATTCATGGAATTATTCCAGTCGTTAACCAATCTAACCTTTGAGCCCGGCAAAAAGTCCTTCAGATTTCCGAATGCGGTCGAAATCGAAAGAGTAGTGATTCGCGAGCCGGTCACGGCCCAGCATTGCGCCTTGACCGGCGCTCGAGCGCGGCGCGCAAAGGATGGGCTCAGCCCGCAAAGGCGCGAAGCATGATTTCCGTGTGCGGCAGGACCACCAGGGCCGCGATGGCGAGCGCGATCCCGTAAGGTATCCCGGTGTCGGGCGCGTGCAGCTTGAGCGCCCACGGCACCCGAGCCAGCATAATGGGGAGCGGGTAGCGGCGAGCGAGGAGAAGCCCGACGGTCAGGGCGCCGCCGAGGATCGAGGCGAGCATGAGGTAGTCGAGGAGATCCGCGAAGCCGAGCCACAATGCGACGCCGGCCGCGAGCTTCGCGTCGCCTCCGCCCATCCAGCCGGCGGCGAACATGGCGAAGGTGGCGGCAAGCACGAGGAGGCCCGCTGCCAAATGCCACGCGACTTCCGAAGCCGGAAGACGGCAGAGCACTGCCACGGCGACGAAGGCGACGGCCACGGCCGCGGTGAGCTTATTCGGAATCGTCATGGTGGTGAGATCATAGGCCGCGGCGAAGGCCATCAAGGCCGGGAACACGCCGAGGAACAACAAGGAGGTCATCTCACCAACTCCCGCAGCTTTGCGATGCAATGCAAAGGGGCCGGTCTTCGCCGGCCCCTTCGACAGCGGCGGCGGTCATATCAGTTGTTGGCGGTCGAAAGCGCGCCACTGATGCTCGTGAAAGTCTTCTGCAGCTGGGTGCCAACTGCCGTGATGGTGGCGATGATGACGACCGAGATGAGCGCGGCGATCAAACCATATTCGATGGCCGTCGCGCCGGACTCGTCCTTGACGAAACGAGAAAGATTCGGCTTCATAGTGGACTCCGTTACTTGTTTGCGTATCCGCGCTTCGGCTTCGTATTGTGAGCTTAGCGTGCCACGATATTATTCGAGGCGCCTTGAAAAGCCGTTAACCGGACAGTAAAAAAGCCCGCTCACCATCGGATATTCTCCGGTGGTTAACGTCAGGTCGATTGAATTAGCTGAATTGCGAGTTCCCCACCGCAGCTCGACCTACCAATACAATTGCGATAGCTCTCCGGATAAGATCCAGCCTCGGTTTGAGGGATCCTGAATGCCGCGGGCGATGAGTCGTCACGCCACTCGTTCGCCTCGCGGGGCGGCAAAGCAACCGCAATAGCCTGACGCCTCGCGTCCTACGTCCTGGTGAAGACCAAGCTGCAACTGCGTTGCTCGTTGCGTATGCCGCTTCCACTATTGCCGCTGAAACGCGCCGAGACGCTGTAGTGAATCGGCGATCCGCCCGGGACGCGTTTGATGGAATAGGCGGGATCGCCGGTTAGTCCGGTCATCGTGAGCAGGGCGGACCCGTCCGGACCGATGCGCCCGCTCAGTCGACCGGATGGCACGCTGTTCGGCTCCTTGTAAAGCCCGATGAACTGTCCGTTGCGGACGGTCGCGGGGAACACCCAGCGGTAGCCCTTGGCGCCATCCGGCGAGGAGGCGCAATCGACCGCGACTTGCCAGTTTCCGTCGAAGTCTCCGGCCGCCCACGCCGATGTCGCGGCCAAGAGAATGCTGGCAAAGGCCACGGGTTCAAGGAAAAGCTTCCGAAAAAAAGAGAACGACCGCATCGGATCCCCTTTATGTTTTCATATGCTATTCAATGAACCACCTCTTCTGATCTCTGTCCACGCACGTATCAACTCTCGATCTTCGTGAATTTGGCTCTCGTTGACTTGGGCTGATTTGGACTTTCGTTGCTTCGTTGCCACCGTCTCATGAAGGACGCAGTGGTGAGGCGGCCGCGGTCCCCGCAGAAGAGCTCAGTCGCGCAAGAGCTCGTTGATGCTGGTCTTGGAGCGGGTGCGCTCATCGACCCGCTTGACGATCACGGCGCAGGCGAGCGCGGGTCCGGGCTCGCCGCCCGGGAGAGGCTTGCCGGGCAAGGTTCCCGGCACGACCACCGAGTAGGGTGGCACCTCCCCGACATGCACCTTTCCGGTTTCGCGCTCGACGACCTTCGTCGAGGAGGAGATGAATACGCCCATGCCGAGCACGCTCCCCTTGCGCACCACGACGCCTTCGACCACCTCCGAGCGCGCGCCGATAAAGCAATCGTCCTCGATGATGGTCGGTGCGGCTTGCAGCGGCTCGAGGACGCCGCCGATACCGACGCCACCGGAGAGATGACAATTCTTGCCTATCTGCGCGCAGGAGCCGACGGTCGCCCAGGTATCCACCATGGTGCCGCTATCGACGAAGGCCCCGAGATTGACGAAGCTCGGCATCAGCACGACGTTTTTGGCGATGAAGGCGCCGCGCCGCACGATGGCGCCGGGCACGGCCCGAAATCCGGCGGAAGTGAATGAATTATCGCCCCAGCCGGCGAATTTGGACGGGATCTTATCCCACCAGACGGCGCCGCCCGGACCGCCCGGGATGATCTCCATGTCGTTGAGGCGAAACGACAGGAGCACCGCTTTCTTCAACCATTGATTGACTGCCCATTTGCCATCCGCGCCGGCCTCCGCAACGCGCGCCTTGCCGCCGTCCAAGAGCTCGATCGCGGTCTCGACCGCTTCGCGAACCTCGCCCTTCGTGGCAGGGCTGATATCGGCGCGTCTTTCCCAGGCCTCATCGATGGTGGCGGCGAGCTCGGCGTGCATGACTTCCTCTTCTTCGTTGCCGGCGCCTTTCTGAAGCGCGGACAAGCGAAGTCAAGAGGTGATGCCGCTGTGGCGGAAAGCGAAACCGCTCGATCAATTGCCCCCGGCAAACGCATTGGTCACGGTGGTGAAGGTCGCCTTGAGGCTCGTGCCGATCGCCGTCATGGCGGCGATGGCAACGATCGAGATCAGCGCGCCGATAAGTCCGTACTCGATGGCGGTCGCGCCGAGTTCGTCTTGAATGAACGATGAAAGCGAATGGCTTCCTTTTGAAGGGAGCTGCGACGTCAAATTCATGGAGCACCTGTCCGGCTGCTTCGCCGCTTGCATCAAGGGACCGCCGTCCTTGGACATGGTTCCACAGCACCGATTGCGAGCCCGTTAAAGCAGCCACTCGAAATTAACCGGCAAATTGCCGTCAATTCCGCTCGATTCCCTTCGGCGAGCTTATTGTGGTGAGCCGTTTCGATCAATTTGGCTATTGATGAGCCATCCTGGAAAAGCCGCGATCACGCGGGCATGCGCTTTTCTGCGAGCCTCGCCCAATATGAGACGCCCGCCGAGATCGCGGCGTCATTGAAGTCGTAGGCCGGATGATGCAACCCGGCCGTCTCGCCATTGCCGACAAGGATCATCGCGCCTGGACGTTCGAGCAGCATGTAGGAGAAATCCTCACCCCCCATGCTGGGCTCGATGTCGGTCTGCACGTGGTCTGCGCCCATGACATCCTTCGCGGCCTCCGCCGCGAAGCCGGTCTCGACCTCATGGTTGCGCGTCACCGGATAGCCACGGCGATAATCGACCTTGGCACGCGCCCCGAAGACGGCGGCCGATTGCTGCGCGACGCTCGTAAGACGTGCCTGGATCAGATCTTGCACTTGAGGCTCGAGGGTGCGCACCGTTCCTCTCAGGGTGACGATCTGCGGAATGATGTTGAACGCATCCCCGCCGCGCACGTAAGTCACCGAGACCACGCCGGACTTCAACGGATCGACGTTGCGCGACACGATGCTCTGCAGCGCCGTGATCATATGGGCTGCGACGACGACCGTATCGATCCCTTCATAGGCCTTGGCCGCATGCGCGCCCCTTCCCTCGATCTCGATCTCGAAGCGATCGGCGGCGGCCAGCATGGGGCCGGGACGCAGCGCGAAGTGCCCGGTCGGCAAACCCGGCATATTGTGCATCCCGTAGACCTCGCGGATGCCGAAGCGGTCGATCAACCCCTCCTTGACCATCAGCTCTCCGCCGGCGCCGCCTTCCTCGGCGGGTTGGAAAATGACGACCGCAGTGCCGTCGAAGTTGCGCGTCTCGCAAAGATATTTTGCGGCGCCGAGCAGCATCGAGGTGTGACCATCATGGCCGCAGGCATGCATCCGGTTCGCGACCGTTGATTTATGCGCGATGTCGCCGATTTCCTGCAGCGGCAGGCAATCCATGTCGGCGCGCATGCCGATCACCTTGCCGCTTCCATTCTTCCTGCCGCGGATGACGCCGACCACGCCGGTCTTCGCGATGCCGGTCACGATCTCGTCGCAACCGAAGGCCTTGAGCTTCTCGGCCACGATGGCGGAGGTCCGCTTCTCCTCGTAACCGAGCTCGGGATGGGCGTGAATGTCCCGCCTCCAGGCGGCGACCTCATCGGAAAAAGCAGCGACGCGATTGATGACGGGCATGGGTCTGGTACACTTTGTCTTGAGTTCACCCCGTGAGCCTATCCGAACGCGCTGGGCCGTCAGCGCAAGGCCACGAGTTTGCAAAAACCTCGATCGGGCCTTTTTCAGCCGAAATATCCCAGCGCTTGCGGCCCGACCAAGGCGAGCGGAGTTTCGCGCCACTCCTCGTCGAGCGCAAGAGCGGCGCGGGGCGAAAGTGCCGGGCCGCCAAATCGCCGGCTGGCGGCCGACGCCTTCAAAAACCGGCGCTGGACCAATCATTGTCGCTGCGCTTAGATGCCGCGGATTTGAACATCCCCTTTCCCGACGGGCCGTCACGGCCTCGTCGGGACGCCGAATGGAGTGAGCTCGATGCACGGATGGTTGGTGAGAAAAATCGGGAAGCTCGCGCTTGCGGCCCTTGGCGCCGTGGCAATCATAAGCGGACCCGTGCCACAGGCGAACGCAAAGACCTTGCGCTTCGCCTTCCAGGGCGAATTGAAAGCCGTCGACCCTTACGCGATCAATGAGAGCTTCAGTCTGAGCGTCAATGCGGCGGTCTATGAAGGACTGATCCGGCGCGGCCAGGACATGAAGATCGAGCCCTGTCTCGCGACGAGCTGGGAGACGCTCGACCCGCTCCATTGGCGCTTTCATCTGCGCCATGGCGTCAAATTCCATGACGGGCAGGATTTCACTGCCGACGACGTGGTCTTCTCAGCCGACCGCGTGCATTCGGCCGGCTCCGACATCAAGAACCGCGTGCCCCTCGATGCGAAGGTCGTGAAGGTCGACGATTACACCGTCGACTTCATTCTCAAGACCCCCAATCCGCTCCTCATGAACGAGTGGGAATCCTGGGGTATTTTCTCGAAGAAATGGTCCGAGGAGCATGGCGCGACGGAAGCCACGGCCATGAACGCGACGACGCCGCCTTATGCGGCCTTGCACGCCAACGGCACCGGGCCCTTCATGCTGGTGAGCCATGAGCCGGGCGTGAAGACCGTCTGGAAGAAGAACCCCAATTGGTGGGACAAGCCGAAGCACAATCTCGACGAGGTGGTCTTCACGCCGATCCCGTCCAACGCTACGCGAGTGGCCGCCCTGCTCTCGGGCGAGATCGATTGGATGGATCCGGTGCCGCTTCCCGATCAGGCGCGCGTCAATGCCAATCCCGGAACGGAGGTCCTCGCGGGGCCGGAGATCCGCACCATCTTCCTCGGCTTCGACCAGATCAGGCCCGAGCTCGGCCATTCGAACGTGAAGGGCAAGAACCCGTTCAAGGACGTGCGGGTGCGCAAAGCCTTCTACCAAGCGATCGACGAGGAGGCGATCAAGACCAAGGTGATGCGTGGGCTCGCAACGCCGACAGCGCTCTTGATTGCGCCTTCGCTCTACTCCGAATCCAAGGATTTCAAGCGCATTCCCTTTGATCCGGAAGCATCGAAGAAGCTGCTCGCGGAGGCTGGATATCCGGATGGCTTCGAGGTGCAGATGAACTGCCCGAACGACCGCTACGTCAACGACGAAGCGATTTGTCAGGCCGTGGTCGGCATGTTGGCGCGCGTCGGCGTCAAGATCGACCTTCTCTCCGAGCCCAAATCGAAATTCTTTGCGCGGATCACCGCCGCAGGCGGTTATGATTCTTCGTTCTACCTGCTCGGTTGGACGCCTTCGACGCTCGAGAGCTACAACGTTTTCCAATATATCATCGGTTGCCGCGACGAGAAGGGCAATGGCGGCGGCAACAATGTCGGTGACTATTGCAATCCAAAAGTCGACCAGCTCGCCAAGGAGGCGCTGCAAGAGCCCGACCAGGAGAAGCGCGACGACATCTTCAAGCAGGCTTGGCAACTCTCCTTGTTCGACGATGTGGCTTACATCCCGCTTCACCAGCAGGCGCTCGCCTGGGGTGTCTCGAAGAAGACGCATGTCGTGCAACGCCCGGACAATTATTACATCTTTGCCTGGGTGAATATGGATTGAGGCTCGAACGGTGCGCCGCCTCGGAGGTGGGGCGGTGCAGGCCGGCCAGGAGAGTTGAGATACGGCCGCGCGTGAAGCTTGCCTCGCGACGCCTCGGCATGGATCGCGTAGCGGAAGGCGGCGCGGTTCAGAAACGCAAAAAAGAAACGCTGAAAGCATCCGGGAGGCCGATAATGCTGTTTGAAATGATGGCACGATGCGCGGCCTTGGTGTCGCGGCTTGGCTTGGCGTCGCGGCTTGCCATTGCGGTTGCCCTGGGCGCCGTCCTTGCGGGTGCGCCGCTCGTTCCAAGAGCCGAGGCGAAGACGCTTCGCTTCGCCTTCCAGGGTGAGCTCAAGGCGGTCGACCCTTACGCGTTGATGGAATCGTTCAGCCTCGCGATGGGAAGCGCGGTTTATGAAGGGCTTATCCGTCGCGGCCCCGACCTCAAGATCGAGCCCTGCCTGGCGACGAGCTGGGAGACGCTCGATCCGCTGCATTGGCGCTTCCATCTGCGCAAGGGGGTCAAATTCCATGAAGGGCAGGATTTCACCGCCGACGATGTCGTGTTCTCGGCACAGCGCCTCCACACCCAAGGTTCCGATCTCAAGAATCTCGTCGCGCCCGACACGAAGGTCGTGAAAATCGATGACTATACGGTCGACTTCATCCTGACCCACCCCGATCCCCTGCTCATGGCGCAATGGGAGAGTTGGGGCATTTTCTCGAAGAAATGGTCCGAGGAGCATGGCGCGACCGAGGCGACCGCGATGAATGCCACCACACCGCCATATGCGGCCTTGCATGCGAACGGCACCGGCCCGTTCATTTTGGTGAGCCACGAGCCCGGCGTGAAGACGGTTTGGAAGAAAAATCCCAATTGGTGGGACAAGCCCAAGCACAATCTCGACGAGGTGGTTTTCACCCCGATTCCGTCGAATGCAACGCGTGTCGCGGCGCTTCTTTCAGGCGAAATCGACTGGATGGATCCGGTGCCGCTTCCCGATCAGGCGCGCGTCAACGCCAATCCGGGCACTCAAGTCCTCGCCGGGCCCGAGCTTCGCACCATCTTCCTCGGCTTCGACCAGATGCGGCCCGAGCTTGGCCATTCGAACGTGAAGGGCAAGAACCCGTTCAAGGATGTTCGCGTCCGGAAGGCTTTCTACCAGGCGATCGACGAGGAGGCGATCAAGACCAAGGTGATGCGCGGGCTCGCAACCCCGGCAGCGCTGATGATCGCCCCTTCGCTTTATTCCGAATCGAAGGATTTCAAGCGCATCCCCTTCGACCCCGAAGCCGCGAAGAAGCTGCTGGGGGAGGCCGGCTATCCGGACGGTTTCGAGGTTCAGCTCGATTGCCCGAATGACCGCTACGTCAACGACGAGGCGATCTGCCAGGCTGTGGTCGGCATGCTGGCGCGCATCGGCGTCAAGGTCGATCTCGTGGCCGAGCCGAAATCCAAATTCTTCGCGCGCATTCTCGCCGTCGGCGGCTACGACACTTCCTTCTATCTTCTCGGTTGGACGCCCGCGACGTACGAGAGCTACAACGTTTTCCAATACAATATTCAGTGTCGGGACGAGAAAGGGAACGGCGGCCACAACAACATCGGCGGCTATTGCAATCCCAAAGTCGACGAACTCGCCAATGCGGCCTTGCAGGAGACGGACCAGGAGAAGCGCGACGACATCTTCAAGCAGGCTTGGCAGATCTCGCTTTTCGACGATGTCGGCTTCATTCCGCTGCATCAACAGGCGCTGGCCTGGGGCGTGTCGAAGAAAGTGCACGTCATCCAGCGCTCGGACAATTTCTACGTCTTCGCCTGGGTGAACATGGATTGAGATCGATGCTGCCGGACAAGATCCAGGCCTTGAGCTTCCGGGCACGGCGGCTTTTCGATCCCGCTGAAAGCCGGATCGGCTTCGCGGCGAGCCAAGGCGATTCTTTCAGATGATCGCTTTCATCATCCGCCGGCTCTTCGCATCGATCGGCGTCCTGATCGCGGTGGGCCTCATTGCTTTCCTGTTGTTTCGCTATGTCGGCGATCCGGTGAACCAGATGGTCGGCATCGAGACGCCCGAGAGCGAAAGGGTGGCGCTGCGCCAGCAGCTCGGGCTCAATGACCCCGCGATCGTGCAGGCGTTGCGATTCCTTGGGCATGCGGCGCGGCTCGACTTCGGCATCTCCTATCAGTTCAAGCAGCCTGTTTCCGAGCTGATCGGGGCGCGCATGCCGGCGACGCTCGAGCTTGCCTTCGTCGCCTCCATCCTTTCGCTCCTGGCCGGCATTCCCATGGGGGTCTACACGGCCCTGCATCGAAAAAGCGCGCTGGCCAAGCTCTTCGAGGCGCTCTCGCTCGTCGGGATTTCGCTGCCGACCTTTCTCATCGGCATCCTGCTCATCTATCTCTTCGCCGTGACGCTCGGCTGGCTTCCTTCGTTTGGTCGCGGCGACGTCGTGCACATCGGGTCCTGGTGGACCACGGGCCTCCTCACGGCCTCCGGGCTCAAATCGATCATCATGCCGGCGATCACGCTTGCGCTCTTCCAGATGACGCTCATCATGCGGCTCGTGCGCGCCGAAATGCTTGAAGTGTTGCGCGCCGACTACATCCGGTTCGCGCGGGCGCGGGGCCTTTCCGAACGCAAGGTGCATTTCCGTCACGCGCTCAAGAACACCCTCGTCCCCGTGATCACGGTCGTCGGCCTCCAGCTCGGCTCGATCGTCGCTTTCTCGATCATCACCGAGACGGTGTTCTCCTGGCCCGGCATGGGTCAGCTCTTCCTGCAATCGGTCCAGAATGTCGATATTCCGATCATGGCGGCCTACCTCCTGTTCATCGCCTTCCTCTTCGTCGTCATCAATCTCGTCGTCGATCTGCTCTACGCGGCCGTCGACCCGCGCTTGCGCGTCGCGATCCATGGAGCCTGACTCAAGATGAGCGAGATCAGCGTCGAGCTGCCGAAATCCGAGCCGGCCTCGAGGTCTTTCCTCGGGCGCCTCAAGGACAGCGACCTCCTGGCAAGCTTCCTTTCATCGAAGGTCACGGTGGTTGCGGGCGCCTTGACGCTGATCTTTTTTCTCGCCGCCGTCTTCGCGCCGCTCATCGCGCCGACCAATCCCTTCGATCCGGCGAGCAACTTCCTCATAGATTCACTCAATCCTCCCCGCTTCGTGACGGGAGGCGATGCGCGCTTCCTCCTCGGCACGGATGATCAGGGGCGTGATCTCTGGTCGGCAATCCTCTACGGGCTGCGCGTTTCGCTCCTCATCGGCGTTTTCGGGGTGCTCCTTGGCGGCGCGATCGGCATAACGCTCGGGCTCATCGCGGGTTACGCGGGGGGGCGCATCGATTCGATCATCATGCGGATCGCGGATGTGCAGCTCACCTTTCCGGCGATCCTGATCGCGCTCCTCGTGGACGGAGTCGTGCAGGCGTTGCTCAAGGGGCAGAACCGAGAGCAGACGGCCTTCGGCATTCTCGTGATCTCGATCGGCCTCTCCTTCTGGGTGCAATATGCACGCACCGTGCGTGGCTCGACGCTCGTCGAAAAAAACCGCGATTACGTGCAAGCGGCGCGCCTCATCGGGTTGTCGCCGGCGCGCATCCTGATGCGCCACATCCTGCCGAACGTCATGGGGCCGGTGCTCGTGATCGCGACCATCAACCTCGCGCTTGCCATCATCACCGAGGCGACGCTCTCGTTTCTCGGAGTAGGCCTGCCGCCGACCCAGCCTTCGCTCGGCACCTTGATCCGCATCGGCCAGAATTTCCTGTTCTCGGGCGAATGGTGGATCGTGACCTTCCCGAGCATCACGCTTGCCGCGCTCGTGCTCGCCGTCAATCTGCTCGGCGATTGGTTGCGCGACGCGCTGAACCCGAGGCTGAAATGAAGGCGCCGCTCCTCTCGGTCAAGGATCTGCGCGTCGAGTTCATCACGCGGCGCGGGCCGCTCACCGCGCTCGACGGGATCTCCTTCGATCTCGCACCCGGTGAAATCCTCGGAGTCGTCGGCGAATCGGGTGCCGGCAAATCGCTCACCGGGCTCGCGATCATCGGCCTTCTCGATCCGCCGGGCCGGATCGCCGGAGGCGAGATCAGGCTCAACGGCGAGCGCATCGACAACCTGGCGCCCGAGGCGATGCGCAAAATCCGCGGACGGCGCATCGGCATGATCTTCCAGGACCCGCTCACGAGCCTCAACCCGCTTTTGCGCATCGGCGATCAGCTCGTCGAAACGATCCTCACCCACACATCCCTCACGCCGAAGGCGGCGCGCGCGCGCGCCATCTCCCTTCTCACGGAGGTCGGCATTCCGGCGCCGGAAAAACGCATCGATGGCTATCCGCATGAATTCTCCGGCGGCATGCGCCAGCGCGTGGTGATCGCGCTCGCGCTTTGCGCCGAGCCTGCCCTCGTCATCGCGGATGAGCCGACGACGGCGCTCGACGTTTCCGTGCAGGCGCAGATCATCGCGGTGCTGAAGCGGCTCGCGCGCGAGCACCACGCCGCCGTGATTCTCATCACGCATGACATGGGCGTGATCGCCGAGACGGCGGATCGGGTCGCCGTCATGTATGCCGGGCGCATTGCCGAGATCGGTCGCGTCGAGGAGGTCGTGCGCGATCCGCTCCACCCTTACGCCAAGGGCTTGATGGCCGCGATTCCGACGCTTGAAGGGCGCGCGGCGCGCCTTGCCCAGATTCCCGGCGCCATGCCGCGCCTTTCCGCCATTCCGCCGGGCTGCGCCTTCAACCCGCGCTGTCCGAATGTCTTCGATCGCTGCCGGATCGAGCGGCCGCCACCCTTGCCGATCGGCACAAGGCGCGCGGCGTGCTGGCTATACGACCGAGGTGAGGTGACCCCTCCCGCGAGAGAGACGGTGTCGTGAGCGCGCTTTCCTCGGCGGCGAGCGCACCGATGGCAGCGGGCTCGCCGCGCCGTCTCGTCGAGGTCGAGCATTTGAAGCGCGTCTTCGATGTATCGAAGCCCTTGATCACTCGCCTGCTCGAACATGAGCCGCGTCGCCGGCTCAAGGCGGTCGACGGGCTCGACTTCAAGATCGATCGCGGCGAGACCCTCGGCATCGTCGGTGAATCGGGGTCGGGCAAATCGACGCTCGCTCGCATGGTCGTCGGTCTCCTCAAGCCGACGGACGGACGCGTGCTCATCGAAGGCATCGACATGGCCGCGACCGGCGACCCCGCGGCGCGCCGCGACGTGCGTCGGCGCATGCAGATGATTTTCCAGGACCCTTACGCCTCGCTCAATCCGCGCTGGCGGGTCGGCGACATCATCGCCGAGCCGATCCACGCTTTCGGCCTCGGTGAGAGCCGTCGAGACGGCGAGGCCACGAAGCCGCGCAAGGGCGCCGTTGCGGCACGCGCCGGAGAGCTTCTGCGCCTCGTCGGTCTCGACCCGGCGGACGGGCGCAAATACCCCCATGAATTCTCGGGCGGCCAGCGCCAGCGCATTGCGATCGCGCGAGCGCTCGCGTCGAACCCCGATTTCATCGTTTGCGACGAGCCGACCTCCGCGCTCGACGTGTCGATCCAGGCGCAGATCCTCAATCTCATGCGTGATCTGCAAGAGAAACTCGGCCTCACCTACCTCCTCATCACCCACAACCTCGCCGTAGTGCGCCATATGGCGACGCGCGTAGGCGTGATGTATCTGGGGCGTCTCGTCGAGATCGCTCCCACGGCCGAGCTCTTCGCAAGGCCGCGCCACCCCTATACGCGCATGCTGCTCGACGCCGTGCCCGATCTCGCGATGAGCGGGCGCGCTCGCACTCCCGTTGGCGGGGAGGTGCCGAACCCGATCGATCCGCCACCCGGTTGTCCTTTTCACCCGCGCTGCCCGAAGGCAATCGCCCGCTGTCGAACCGAGGTGCCGCAATTCATCGACAACGTTGCCTGCCACCTCGCCCATGACGACCCCAACTGGCTGGCGCGAGAAGGCGCCACCGCGCGCCTGTGACCGGCTTCGGCATGATCGAAGTGATCCTGTCCATGGAAACTCGGGGCTATCGCGTCGCCAATATTGGGGGCACTTCCCAATGTGGGCTAAGCGCCTTTGAGCATGACCCCCGCGAGCTTTCGCCTCCCATGCAGGACACGAAGCACAGTCGTTGTATTCCCGGAGCGTTGATAGATCACGAGATAAGGCCGCACGACGATAATACGGATGTCCCGGCCGAGTGCAGGCCGTGGTGCCCCAATCTCAGGGTGATCGCGCAAGAGCTGGTAGAACGACCTGATTTGCTCGCGATAGTCGCGTGCAACCCAGATTCCGGCTTCCCGGGCCAGATATTCAAGAATGCTGGAAAGATCGGACTGAGCGCGTGGCGAGATATAGAATCGGCTCACTTCCCCTCGAGCTTCGACATCAGCGCATCAATCCGTGTGTCGTGGTCTTCGAGCGTCGAGACCTCGCCCCGCTCGACATCGGCAATCGCCTCGTCCACATAGGCCTTGGCCCATGTCAGATCGTCTTGCTCGAGCTCCGCACGCTCGACCATGCCCGCGGCGATCATGCGGCGAATAGCGTCCTCGGTCGAGGCAAAATCTCCGCTTGCCACATGAGCGGCAAGCCATGCCTCTTGTTCCGGTGTCAGGGTCAAAATGATGGTCATCGTGAAGCTCGCAGGGCCTGCCCTCTTTATGGCAAATATCGTCGCACCCCTTCGAGTAAACAAAGTGTCAGGAGTTTTTTAGCTTATCGTATGATCGCAGTGAGCGCCACTTTTCATCGCTACACTTTTCATCACAACGCTTTTCATCGCAACGCGCGAAACAGCCGTTTGCGGGGCACAAGCGCGAGAAGCTTCTTCAATCCTTCGTCGCGGTGTCTTCGAGCTGCGGATCGAGCGTGAAGAGATCCTGGGCGCGTCCGACCCCGCGAAGCGCATATCTGCCGACGGAGACGAGATCGCCTTTCTCCTCGATGGCGTCAGCAAAAGCCGATGAGACGAGCAAAGGCTGATCGACCGAACGGCAAAGCGACAGGATCCGGCTCGCTTCGTTGACCGCCGGCCCCACGACGGTGAAATCGAGCCGCTCCTTGCTTCCGATGTTGCCGAAGAACACCTCGCCGAAATGCAGGCCGAGATAGATGGACGTGGTCGGCAATTCCTCGGCGGAGCGGCGCCGATTGAGCATCGCCACGCTGTCTCGCGCGCGACTTGCCGCGGCGAGCGCCGCGCGGCAAGCGGCCTTGCGATCCTCGCCCGTGAAAATGGCGAGCGTTCCGTCGCCGAGCAGCTTGAGCACGTCACCACCTTCCTCGTGGATGGCGGAGATCACCGCCTCGGCATAGTCGTTGAGGAAAGGGATGATCTGGCCGGGCGCGGCGATGTCGGAGATGCGCGTGTAATCATGCAAATCGGAAAACCAGAGCGCGGCTTCGATGCGATCGGCGACGCCGCGCTCGATGCTTCCGGTGATCACCCTTTGGCCTGCATCACGTCCGAGATAGGTTTCCACGAGGGTCTTCGCGATGCGCGCGAGCGAAGTCGACTTCACGGCAAGCGCCAGAACCGGAACGAGGCGTTCAAGGTCGGCGATCTCCTCATCCTCAAAACCGCCCTGACGATCGGTTGACCAGGATGAGTAGACGCAATCCATCTCGCCGATGACGCTTTCGGCGGCGAAACGGCAGATCATCGCCACGAACTCCGTCATTCCGGCTTCGCGCAGCTCTTTGTAGATCGGGTGAATCTCAATGGGCGTCTCCGATACCGGCATGCGCAAGAGCGAACCGCCCGTTTCGATCAGGCGGTAGAAGGGGCTGCGCCGCCAGTTCGCCAGCGCGTCGGCATCGCGCGTGCGCGGATACTCGACCGGAGGACGTACGCCTTCACCGCTGCGCCAATGGAACAGGCGCCCCTCATAGGTCGGGTGCAGGGTGTCGACGAAGAGCGAGGCCCGTGCGACCGACACGCCAGCGCCGCGCAACCGCTCGCAGAATCCCAGGAGCATGGCTTTTTCCGAGGAGCCGGCGAGGCCGCGTTCGGCTATCCAGGCAGCAATCTTCGCGAATTCGGCGTCGTTCATGGGAGTTCGACCCCTTGCGTTGCGGCCTCGGTCAGGAGCGAAAAAAGCAGCAAAGATGTGGTCATCCTGAATCAAATCTGGACTTTACGCTTCAAATTGAAAGCACCATATCGGGAGAGTTCCCGCATCGCGGTGTCCCGCGCGTGAGCGGCCTTATGCGAGCATCCTTCTTCCAGCGATCATAATACTTCCGAGGAGCCGTTTCAGGGCTCCCGTTCATGGGAGGTTAATCGTTGCGCCCGCAAAGAATTGGCGGCTAGGCGTGATGGGCGGCCGCTGAGCAGCGCGAGTGCTCGGGCAAGCCCCCGATCATGCGGCTCACGCTCTCACAACCAGCGTCGAAGCGCGGGCAAATCGAGGCGCCGTGCCGGACTGAATTGCGAAAAAGGGGCTGGCGCGAGGGCAACGGCGCCGAGCCTGAAGGGGCGACGATGAACGCGATGGATCGGCGCATCCTGGCCGAAGCTGCCGTGCTGGACGGGCCGCGGCCGTCGGTGCTGCGCGGAGAAATGCGCCCCGATCTCGTGAAGGACGAGGTCCTCTCCGAGATTTTCACTCTTGCCGCCGAAGCGCATGCCCAGAAGCCCGCTCTTGTCGGCCCTGGCGGCACGTTCACTTATGCGGAGGTCTTGGAGCGCGCTCGCGCGATCGGGGCAGCGCTCACGGCACGCGGCATCGGTGCCGGCCATGTCGTCGGCCTATGGATGGCGCGCGGCCCTGCGCTTCTGGTCGCCCAGATCGGCATAACCATGAGCGGCGCCGCGTGGTTGCCCTTCGATACGGAGGCGCCGGTCGAGCGCATCGCGGAGTGCCTTGCCGATTGCGGCGCCAAGGCGCTCTTGACGGGAGCTTCGTTGGCGGAACGGGCGAAAGCCGCAGGCAGTCCCGTTTTCGTCGACGCCTTGCTCATCGCGGAGAAGGCGCCGGCGTTGCCGAAAGGGCGTCCTTCCGGCCTCACGCCGCACCATCCTGCCTATGTGATCTACACGTCCGGCTCGACCGGAAAGCCAAAGGGCATCATCGTCACGCATCACAATATCTGCCACTTCCTGCGCTCGGCCAACGAGGTCTACGGCATCCGCGCGGATGATGTGGTGTTTCAAGGCGCATCTCTCGCCTTCGACTTGTCGATGGAAGAGATCTGGATCCCCTATCTCGTCGGCGCCACGCTCTTCGTCGCCGACGCTCGCCTTTTGGGGGAGAGCGACCAGCTCGCCGATGTGCTCGAGGCGAACCGCATCACCGTCATCGATACGGTCCCCACCTTGCTCACCATGATCGGCCGTGACGTGGCGAGCCTGCGACTCATCCTTCTCGGGGGCGAAGCTTTGCCGCCCGCGCTTGCGGCGCGCTGGGCGAAACCTCACCGGCGGGTCTTCAACACGTATGGCCCGACGGAAGCGACCGTGGTCGCCACCGTCGACGAGGTGCACCCTGGCGAACCCATCACCATCGGCAGGCCCATCCCCAATTATTCCTGCTGGATCGCCGGCCCCGATCTGTCGCTGGTCGCACAAGGCCAAGAGGGCGAGCTTTTGATCGGCGGCCCAGGCATCACACGCGGCTATCTGCAGCGCCCCGAGCTCACCCAGCAGAAATTCATCCCTAACCCCTTTCGGTCCGACGGTTCCGATCCGGTGCTCTACCGTTCCGGAGATGCGGTCAGCCTCGATGCACAAGGGCGAATCCTGTTTCACGGCCGCATCGACGATCAGGTGAAGATCCGCGGTTTTCGCGTCGAGCTCGGTGAGATCGAAAGCCGGCTCGCCGAGGAGCATGGCGTGGCGCAGGCGGCCGTGGTGCTTCGCCAGGATGCCGGCGTCGAGAAGCTCGTGGCCTTCCTCGTGGCGCGAACGGGTGCGAGCCCTGCGCCCAGGGATTTGCGCGTGGCGCTCGCGCGGCAATTGCCGGCCTACATGGTGCCCGCCCGCTTCGAGCGTGTCGCGACGCTTCCGCGCCTCGCTTCAGGCAAGATCGACCGAGGCGCGTTGAAGAAGCTCGAGCTCGCACCGCAAGGGGCGAGCGGCGAGCAGGACCCTCCGCGCAACGCGACCGAGCAAGCCCTGCTCGAGGCCGCACGGCGCGCCTTGGGCGCCGAGCTCGTGCCGCTCGAGGCTGATTTTTTCGCCGAGCTCGGCGGACATTCGCTGATCGCGGCGCGTTTCGTCTCTTTCGTGCGCGAGACCCCGGCGCTTGCCAGGATCCGGCTTCAGGACGTCTACGAGGCGCGTACGCTGCGGGCCATTGCCGCGAGGCTCGACGCGCAAATTCCGCCCGAGAGCGAGCCGATCGACCTTTCCTTCGCGCCACCTCCCTTGCTGCGGCGCTTCCTCTGCGGTCTCGCGCAAGCCGCGGTGATGCCGGTTTTTCTTGGTCTCGTCACCGCCCAGTGGCTCGGCGTCTATATCGCCTACATCCTGCTGTCGCCGGAAACCGGCGGCTTCTTCGAGGATCTTGCGACGGTCGTGACCGTCTACGTGGCGATCAACGTCGCGACGTTCTTCATCGGCATTGGAGGCAAATGGCTGGTGCTCGGGCGCGCGAAGCCCGGCCGCTATCCGCTTTGGGGCCTCTACTACTTCCGCTACTGGCTGGCGGCGCAATTTGGACGCTTGACGCCCGGCGCTCTCCTGCAGGGCTCGCCGGTGATGAATTTTCACCTGCGCATGATGGGCGCCAAGGTCGGCCAGGGCGCCTATATCGGCGAGGTCATCTGCGGCGCGCCCGATCTCGTGACGATCGGCCCGCGCGCCTCGATCGGGCGCATCACCATCGCCAACGCGACCGTCATCGGTAATGAATTCGTTCTCGGCCATGTCGAGATCGGCGAGGATGCGTATATCGGCTCCTCTTGCGTCATCGGGCACGACGTCGTCATCGACGAGGGCGCCGAGCTTGCCGACCTCACCTCGATCTCGCCCGGCCAGCATGTCGGCAAAGGCGAAATATGGGACGGCTCTCCGGGCTGCAAGGTCGGCAATGTGGATGCCGTCGCGCTTCCGGCCCATGCGGAAGCCTCGCAAAGCTGGCGCGCCCTTACCGCCGCCTTCCATGTCCTCATGCTGCTCGCCATCCCGCCGCTGGGCTTGATGCCCGTGCTGCCGGCCTTCTACCTTTTTGATCAGCTCGCCGACCTCGCAGGCTCGGTCTCCTCGATCAACTACCTCTATCTGACCCCGATCGTCGCCTGGCCGACCGCGATGGCGCTCATCGCGCTCACGGTTCTGTTGATCGCCGCGATCCGCTGGATCGTGCTGCCGAGAGTTCGCCCGGGCGTGCACTCGATCTACTCCATGTTCTACTGGCGCATGTGGCTCGTCGGATTGTGCACGGCCGTGACGCTCGGCACGCTCAACTCACTCTACGCGACGTTCTACATGCGCTGGTGGTACCGTCTCATGGGCGCAAGGATCGGGCGCGGCGCGGAAATCTCCACCAGTCTCGGGGGACGATACGACCTCGTCGAGATCGGCGAGAATTGCTTCATCGCCGACGAGGTTATGCTGGGCGAAGAGGATGTGCGACGCGGCTACATGATGCTCGCGCCCGTGAAGATCGCGGCGCGCACCTTCGTCGGCAACTCGGCGGTCGTCGCGCCGGGAACCGAGATCGCGAAAGGCGCGCTGATCGGCGTGAAATCGAAACCGCCCGGCAAAGGCGTGGGCGAGAACGAGATCTGGTTCGGCTCCCCGCCCCTCAAGTTTCCGGTGCGGCAGACCTTCGATGTCGGTGACAA
The DNA here is from genome assembly GCA_019247795.1 of Hyphomicrobiales bacterium. Classification (GTDB taxonomy): domain Bacteria; phylum Pseudomonadota; class Alphaproteobacteria; order Rhizobiales; family Beijerinckiaceae; genus GAS188. The sequence continues at coordinate 28,869 of JAFBAK010000148.1, forward strand.
TTGGACCTTCGAACCCTCCTTCGCGCGTAAGCTCGGCCGCGCCGTGTTCGAGGCCTTCTGTGTTTCCTTGCCAACCGCCCTTTACATCACCCTTGGCGTGTTCGCGGCCGAATATCTCGCGCCGGCGGTGCTCGACGCCGATTTTGACGCGCTCATTCCGCAATTCCTCGCAGCCGGCGTCCTCATCTCGGTGATGATGATGCTTGTCGTGTGCGCGCTCAAATGGCTGCTGATGGGCGTCTACAAGCCGATGATGCGCCCCATGTGGTCGTGGTTCGCGCTACGCTCGGAGGCGATCGCGGTTGCCTACTCCACCATGGCGAGCCGCGTGCTTCTCGACCATCTGCACGGCACGCCGATGCTCCCCTGGTGCATGCGCCTCTTCGGGGCCAAGATCGGCGAGGGCACCTATTGGGCGACGACCGACATCACCGAATTCGATTGCATCGACGTCGGCGATTTTTGCGCCATCAACGACAACTCCGCCTTGCAGACGCATCTCTACGAAGATCGCCTGATGAAGATCGGACGCATCAGGCTCGGCAGGGGCGTGACCGTGGGCGCCGGAAGCACCGTGCTCTACGACACGCGCCTCGAGGATCATGTGCGCCTCGGTCCGCTCACCGTGGTGATGAAGGGCGAAGGCATCCCGGCCAACTCCGCCTGGGGCGGCGCGCCGGCCCAGCCGGCGACTTTGCGGTGACATTGCACTTAATTCTATCAGTGTCGGTAGCAAGCTGGGGCCGGCGAGGAAGAGAATTAAGTGCACTGTCCCCGTAATTCTTCCCGAGCAACGACTCGATCGACCATCCCGCCACACAGGCCGAGATAATTTTCGGGCTCGAGAAGCTTCGCCAAGGCCGCGCGATCGAGATGGGCCGAGATCTCGCGATTTTCGGCGAGGAGATCGAGGAACGGGCGGCCGCTCGCGATGACCTCGCGGCAGATGTCGTAGACGAGATCATGCGCGCGCTGCCGGCCGAGCTTTGGGCCAAGCCCCATCATCACGGCTTCCGACATGATGAGCCCGCCGGTGGCGTCGAGGTTTTGGCGCATGCGCTTATCGTCGACGACGAGGCCACCGAGGAGGAAGCGTGCCTGCGCCAAGGCGCCGGCCGAAAGACAGAAAATCTCCGGCAAGGCGATCCACTCGATCTCCCATGGTCCCGTCGAGCGCTCGTGGTCCTCGACCATGGCGTCGAGCAAGGAGGCCACGTGCTGGCGCACCACCGAGATGCAGGCGTAAATGTAGGCGCATGAGATCGGGTTGCGCTTCTGCGGCATGGTGCTCGAGGATCCACGGCCTTCGGCGAAGGGCTCATAGGCCTCGGCGACCTCCGTCTGCATCATGAGCTTGATGTCGGTCGCGATCTTGCCGAGCGTGCCCGTGACGAGGCCGAGGAAGCAGCCGACCTCCGCGATATTGTCGCGCATCGTGTGCCAGGCGATCTCCGGCTGCCCGAGCCCGAGCTCCGCCATGAGAGCTGCCTGGACTTCAATCCCGTCGCGGCCAAGCGAGGAGAGATTGCCGGCGGCCCCGCCGAACTCGCCGACGAGCAGGCGCGGGCGAAGTTCCTTCAAGCGATCTTGATGTCGCCGCACGCCCGAAAGCAGGACGGCGGCCTTGTAGCCGAAGGTGATCGGGACCGCATGCTGGAGATTGCTGCGCGCCACCATCGGCGTATCGCGATAGCGGCGCGCGAGATCGGTAAGCGAGCTCGCGATGGCCTCGAGATCCTCTTCCACGAGCTCGAGCGCCGCCCTGATTTGCATCACGGTTGCCGTGTCGGTGATATCTTGCGTCGTCGCGCCCCAATGGCACCATTCGCCGAGCCCGTCCCGCGAGGCGGCGACGAGCTGTTGCACGACGCCGAGGACCGGGTAGCCGATGCGCTCGGTCTGTGTCTTCAGCTTCGCCATGTCGATCGCCTCGAGGCGGCAATGGCGGCAAATCTCGTCGGCCGCCTCCTGGGGAATGATGTCGAGGCGCGCCTCGACGCGCGCCAGCGCGGCTTCGATCTCGAGATAGTGCTCCACCCGCCTTTCGTCCGAGAACACGGCGCGCATTTTCGCGGTGCTGAAGATGTCGCCGAAAATGCTGGAATCGATGATGGTCGCCGCCATTGGGTCTTTCTCTCGTATGCGCTTGCTTGATCTTGGGTTTCCTGGGTTCGTCGCCCTGCGACTATGGTAGCCTGGACGGCTCGGCGCGGCAGGTGTTAATTTTGGGAATCAAAAAAAGCGGGCGAAAAAGGGCCGCGCACAAGCCAAGCCGGGGAGGAGATGTCGATGCGAGGAATAGGCGCGCTCAAGGTTTCCATCCGCGAGGCCGTCGTCGTCGCGACCGCAAGCCTTGCGCTCGCGGCGCTGGCGGTTTTCCTGCCGCAGCGCGCCGGCATGGCGCAGCAGCCGATCATCATCAAGTTCAGCCACGTCGTCTCACCCGATGCGCCGAAGGGCAAGGCCGCCGTGCTCTTCAAGGATCTCGCCGAGAAATACACGAACGGCAAGGTGAAGGTCGAGGTCTATCCCAATTCCTCGCTCTACAAGGACAAGGAGGAGCTCGAGGCGCTGCAGCTCGGCTCCGTGCAGATCCTCGCACCATCGATCTCGAAATTCGGCCCGCTCGGCGTGAAGGAGTTCGACGTCTTCGATCTTCCGTTCCTGATGAGCGACGATGCGCGAGCCCGCCAGATGTTCGCGAGTCCAATGATGAACGACTTCAACAAGAAGCTCGAGGCCAAGGGCGTCAAGTCGCTCGCCTATTGGGATAATGGCGCGCATGTCTATACGGCCAACAAGCCGCTCATCATGCCCGACGATTTCAGGGGGCTGAAGATGCGCATCCAAGGCTCGAAAGTGCTGGATGCCGCAGCTCGCGAGCTCGGCGCCATCCCGCAGATCATGGCGTTCTCGGAGCTCTACCAGGCCTTGCAAACGGGCGTCGTCGACGGCGAGGACAATGTGCCGTCGAATATCTGGACGCAGCGCTTTTACGAGGTGCAGAAATACCTCACCGTCTCCTATCACGGACGGCTGATCTACGCCCTCATCGCCAACAAGAAGTTCTGGGACGGGCTGCCCGACGACGTTCGCCAGGGTCTCGACCGGGCCGTGAAGGAATCGACCGATTTCTTCAACGAGACGGCCGCCAAGGACAATGCCGAAGCGCTGCAGAAGATCAAGGCTTCCGGCAAGGTGGAAGTGCATGTGCTCACGCCGGAGGAGCGGCAAGCCTGGATCGCCAAGCTCATGCCGGTGCATACGGAGATGCAAAGCCGCTTCGGAAAGGACTTCATCGACCAGGTCTATAAATCGGCCGGCTTCACACCTGCCCTCTGAACGGTGCTCGATCGCATCCTCGATCGGCTCGAAGAGTGGATCATCGCCACTCTGATTGCCGCCGCGACCGCCCTCACCTTCGTCGCCGTCGTGCATCGCTACGGCGCCAGCAACTCGGCAGCGCTCGGCGGCTGGGCGAAGGCGCATGGACATATCCTGCTCGGCCAGGCCGCCTTTTGGGTCTATGTGCGGCTCACCTCCATCAACCTTTCTTGGGCCCAGGAACTCGCCACCTACATGTTCGTGTGGATGGCGAAATTCGGTGCCGCGCTCGGCGTGCGCACCGGCATCCATGTCGGCGTCGACGTGCTCGTCGATCGGCTTGCGCCGCCGGCACGCAAGCCCGTGATCGCCTTCGCGCTCTTGTGCGGCGCCTTGTTCACCGGCGTCATCGGCACGCTCGGCGCGATCTATGTCTACGAGCTCGATCCGGATGAGGTGTCGCAGGAGCTGGAATGGCCGAGCCGCTACATCTATCTGTGCATCCCGCTCGGCTCGTTCCTCATGTGCTTGCGCTTCCTCCAGGTGCTCTGGCGGCTGCTGCGCTACGACACCGTGCCCCGCCACGGCCACGCTGCCGAGATCGCCGCGGTGACGCCACCGCTCGCCGAGCCGATCGCGGAGCCCGCCGGGTGAGCCTTTCCTCGGCCACGCTCGGCTCGCGGTCGCGAGGCAGCGCGATCGCGGCGGCGCTTCTCATCGCCGCGCCGATCCTGCTGGCGCTGATCTGCTTTGCGATGAAATTCGATTTCATCGAGCTCTCGCAAAGCATGCGCGCCCTGATGCTGTTCGCGCTCCTCCTGGCGCTCATGGCGACCGGCATGCCGATCTCGATCGCGCTCGGTCTCTCGGTGCTCACCTATCTCTTCATCCTGAGCAGTGTCGACCCGAAGATGGTCGGGCTCAAGCTGTTCACCAGCATCGATCGCTTCGAGATCATGGCGATCCCCTTCTTCATCCTCTCGGGAACCTTCCTCACTTCCGGTGGCGTGGCGCGTCGCATGATCGCCTTCGCGAGCGCCATGATCGGGCATTGGTACGGCGGGCTTGGCCTTGCGGGCGTGGTGGCCTGCGCGCTCTTTGCCGCGATCTCGGGCTCTTCGGTCGCGACCGTCGTCGGGATCGGCTCGATCATCCTGCCCGCCATCGTCGAGAACGGCTATCCGCAACGCTTCGGCGCCGGCGTGATCGCAACCTCGGGCGCGCTCGGCATCCTGTTCCCTCCCTCGATCAATCTCGTGATCTTCGCCGTGGCGACGAGCGGCATGCAGCCCTTGGGTCCCGACGGCAATATCGTCGAATCGGCATCCGTCGGCCAGCTCTTCATCGCCGGGCTCGTTCCGGGCCTGATGCTCGCCACCATGCTGGGCGCGACCACCTGGTATCGGGCCTGGCGCAAGGGATATCCGCGCCTGCCGCGCGCGAGCTGGGGCGAGACGTGGCGCAGCTTTCGCGAGAGCTTCTGGGGCCTTTTCCTCATCGTGCTCGTGCTCGGCGGCATCTATGGCGGCCTCTTCACGCCGACCGAGGCCGCCGCCATGGCAGCCGTCTACTCATTCTTCATCGCCGTCTTCGTCTACAAGGAGCTTCGCCTTTCCGAGGTGCCCGCGGTCCTGCTCAAGGCCGCCTCGATGAGCGCCATGATCCTCTACATCATCACCAATGCGACGGTGTTCTCGTGGCTCCTCACCTCCGAGCAGATCCCCCAGTCGATGGCGCATTGGATGACGGCGCAAGGCTTCGGCATGGTGGCCTTCCTCTTCGTGACCAACATCATCCTGCTCGGCGCCGGGAATTTCATGGACCCTTCGGCCATCGTGCTGATCATGGCGCCGATCCTCTTCCCGATCGCGGCCGCGCTCGGCGTGCATCCGGTGCATCTCGGCATATTGATGGCGGTCAACATGGAGGTCGGGCTGTGCCACCCGCCGGTCGGGCTCAACCTCTATGTCGCGGCGGGCATCACGCGCATGGGCATCTCTGAGCTCACCATCGCCGTGCTCCCCTGGCTCGCGACGATGCTCATCTTCCTTGCAATGGTGACCTACATACCGGAGATCTCGCTGTGGCTGCCGAGATTGCTGGGGGTGGTGAATTGATGAGCGAGTAGCGAATAGGGAATAGCGAATAGCTACTCGCCACTCGCTCCACGGAGTCCTCCGATGCCCGCGTTCATCTGCGTCACTTGCGGCACGCAATTCTCGCCGACCGAAGCGCCGCCCTCCCTTTGCCCGATCTGCACGGATGATCGGCAATTCGTCGGCTGGGAAGGCCAGGCCTGGACGACGCTCGAGAAGCTGCGCGCGACCCACAAGCTCCGTTTCGAGGATGAGGACGAGGACGTCACGGGCATCGGCATCGAGCCGCATTTCGGCATCGGTCAACGCGCGCTTCTCGTGCGAACGCCTGACGGCAACGTGCTCTGGGATTGCGTGGCGCTCGTCGGCGAGGAGGCGATGCACCGTATCGAGGCGCAAGGCGGGCTCAAGGCCATCGCGATCTCGCACCCGCACTACTACACGGTGATGGCCGAATGGAGCGATGCTTTCGGCGGCATCCCGATCTTCCTCCACGAGGACGACCGAAAATGGGTGACGCGCGAGCATCGGACGATCGCCTATTGGAAGGGCGATTCCCATGAGATCGCGCCCGATTTGACGCTCATCCGCTGCGGCGGCCACTTTCCCGGCGCGACCGTGATGCATTGCTCGCGGGGCGCGAAAGGGAACGGCGTCGTGTTCGCGGGTGACGTCATCGCGGTGAACCTCGACCGCACCTCAGTGAGCTTCATGCACAGCTTCCCGAATTATATTCCGCTCGATGCGAGAGCCGTTCGGCGCATCCATAAGGTCATGGCGCCCTATCGCTTCGAGAAGATTTTCGGCGCTTTCTCGCGGCGCAATGTGATGGCCGATGGCCGCGCCGTTTTCGACCGCTCGATCGCGCGATACCTGAAGGCGATCGGGGCATCACCGAGCTCCAGTCGTTCCCGCTAAGGCGGGAAACAAGCCTAGCGAAGTGTCACCCCCGGTGAATGGGGGTTCAGAGTCGGCCAGCAGAAGATGGATACCCTTCCCCTCACCATCCTTCGGATCGCTCGGCCGGGTATGACACCGGCCGCACCCTCATCCGCCTCGGCTCCGTCTCAGCATACCTCTCCCGCAAGCGGAAGAAGGACGAGGCGCAGCTCTCCGCATCTTGTGAACCGGCTTTGCTTGACCATCCGATGTGGCTGGCACAATCTCCCCGCCCCGCAAGCAGGAGATGGTTCCCGAGATGGTGAAGCAGGCGATCCTCGACGCGATCAACACCTATGCGCCGGAGCTCATCGAGATCAGGCGGGACATCCACAAGCATCCCGAGACGCGTTTCGAGGAGGTGCGCACCGCGGGCCTGGTTGCCGAGAAATTGCGCGGCTGGGGCATCGAGGTCGCGGAAAAGATCGGCAAGACTGGCGTCGTCGGCACGCTCAAAGGCAACCGCCCGGGCCAGCGTGCGATCGCGCTCAGGGCCGACATGGACGCGCTCTTCATCGAGGAAGCGAACGACTTCCCTCATGCCTCGGTCGTGCCCGGCAAGATGCACGCCTGTGGCCATGACGGGCACACGACCATGCTGCTCGGCGCCGCGCGCTATCTCGCGGGCACGCGCGATTTCGCCGGCACCGTGCATTTCATTTTCCAGCCGGCCGAGGAGGCAGGCACGGGCGCGCCCGCGATGATCGCGGATGGCCTGTTCGAGCGCTTTCCCTGCGACAGCGTCTATGGGCTCCACAACTCGCCAGGTCTTCCCGTGGGAAAGTTCGCGACGCGCGAAGGGCCCATCCTCGCGGGATCCGATTTCTGGGGCGTCACCTTCACCGGCACGGGCGGGCATGGCGGCTCCTCGCCGCATCTGGCGACCGACGCGACCGTGGTGCTCGGCCATTTTCTCCTCGGCGTGCAGACGATCCTGCCGCGCAATCTCCACCCGACGGAAAGCGCGGCGCTCAGCGTCGGGCATGTGAGCGGCGGCGCCTACAATTCGCCGAACGTCATGCCCTCGAAGATCGTGGTGCGCGGCACGGCCCGATACTTCCGCAAAGAGGCGCAAGCCATGATCAGGCGACGCCTCGAGGAGCTCTCGACGACGCTCGCGGCCGCGCATGGTTGCGAGGCGCGGCTCGAATACGAGCCGCTCTGTCCGCCCACCGTGAATTGGGGAGAGAAAATGCCGGTCGCGCGCGCCGCCGCCGCCGCGGTCGTCGGGGACGATAGTGTGGGCGATGTCCAGCTCAGCACGGGCGGAGAGGATTTCGCCTACATGCTGCAAAAAAAGCCGGGCGTTTTCATGCGCATCGGCAACGGCGCGAATCTCAAGGGCGAAGTCCACCAGGTTCATACGCCGCGCTACGACTTCAACGACGACATCCTGGCGCTCGGCGCCGCTTATTGGGCAAGCCTCGTGCAACAGGAATTGGGCTGGGCGTC
>JAFBAK010000226.1 GCA_019247795.1 Hyphomicrobiales bacterium
GCGTCGCGCTCGATGATTTCGCATAGGCCGTGGCTAACCGCTTCCACGAAGTGATTTCCTGAAGCCAAGCCGTTGGTGCTCATCGAAAAGCAACCGGTCATCGGCGGGCCGCCTATCCTGGAATCGGCGTGGACGATTTCGAACGGCACCCAGATCGCGCGGTCATCGCTCAATTTGCGCCCCTCGACCCAGAGGATCGGCTGGTGCGGATCGAATCGTGTTCCCGGCGGCGCGCGCGGCAAAGCATCGATATCGACGACCGCCTCTCCCGCGCCGAGATCCGCGAAGCTGGAGAACCGCAGCGGGAGACGCGTGTTTTCTGCGTGCCAGGTCTCTGCCGCTTCCATCAGCGCGGAGGCTTGCGCGGACGCAAGGTCGATGCCCTTGCCGTTGAACACCGCACTCGAGCGAGCGTTGGGCCGGCAAACCATCGCAACAGGTATGCCGGTGCGATCCAAGCCTGTGAGGTTGGCCACTCGCGTGATGCCGAAGGCCGCCGCAAATCTTTTGATGCGCGCGATCGTCTCTTGCGGAGGGACAGGCCGACATTCATCGAGACTGCATGACTTGAGTGTCACGCCAACTTCGCCAGGCCCGCCAATTTGCCTCACTTTTGCGCGCTCCGGAGTTTGAAAGCCACGGGCGGTCGAAACTTCAATCGTAACTTTCTAGCAAACCCCGAAGGCTTCTGAGGAAACCGTTTTATTCACGGTAACTGCGTCACATGAAATTCCAGCTACTCCCGCGAAGCCCTCTAAGGATGAGCACCGGGGCCGCGATCGATCCACACGCTCATTCCAGGTTCCAAGTTTCCAACGTCGCCCGTAGGGTCTGCGCGGAGAAGGAAGCTGTTGATGTCGTGATCGCCGACAGCGCGCGCCGCCCGCCACACGGCAAATTCGCCCAAAGGTCGAAGCTCGCTCACCTGCGTCTCGATGCGCTCGCCTTTCGCGGTGAGCAGCGTCAATGGCGCACCGATGGCGATGCCCGCCAGACGGTCTTCCCGGACCGTGAAGGTGAACCATCTCTGGCGCGCCACTTCCAGTGTCATGACGGCTTGCCCGGGCGAGATGGCTTCCCCTGGCTCGGCGACCAGGAGGCCCACCACACCATCGACGGGAGCGCTCAGCGTGGTCTTGGCAAGCTTGGCTTCGAGATCCGCCTTTGTCGCATCGGCCAGCACGACCTTGGCGTCGGCGATGGCGCGTTCCTCCCTGGTGGGACCGGCCTGGCTTTGTGCGAAGTTCGCCTGCGCGAGGCTCAGGCTCGCTTCAGCCTTGCTCAGCGCGGCCGTGGCTTCGTCAAGCTGCTGCTTGCTGGCGAAATCCCGGGCGGCAAGCGTTGCGGCACGCGTGTGCTGTTGCTGGGCCAAGACGAGATTGGCCTGCCCAATGCGGACATTCTGGGCCGCAATGTCGACCTCCTCCTTGCGCACGCCCGCGTCGACATTGGCCTTGTCGGCCCGCGCGGCGGCCGCGTTCGCCTTGGCCTCCTGCAGCGCGGCGGCGAGTTCGGGACTGCTCAGCACCGCGAGCGTGTCGCCCTTGTGAACCTCCTGCCCAGGGCCCACCCGGAAAGAAACGAGGCGCGCGCTCGTCTCGGGCGCGATGCGGATCTCGGTTTGGTGCACGACACCGAGGACCGGCGCTGACGAGCTTTCCGCTGCTTGCAACCGGCACGCGGCGCCAAAAGAAAGAATGATGCCGGTGGCGGTGCCGATCAGTCGGTAAGGTGAATTAGCCGTCATGACTGATTGCTCGCCTCTCCATCAGATAGGCTCCTGCCACGGCCAGGAAACCGTAGATACCGGTCAGCGCCCAAAGAGATATCCAATCTCGAAACACATCATGGAGGCTCGCGCCCATCTGGTTGATGCGCACCAATCCGTCGATCGCCGCCGTGCTCGGGAAGGCCCGGCTCGCCTCCCGCACAAAATCGGGTATCGCCTCGACCGGCCAGGATACTCCGACCATGAAGAACAAGGGCAGGCTCGCCGCGATGAAAAGGACCACAGCGGTTTCGCGGCGCTTGAACCACAAGCTGATGAATTGAGCGAGGAAGCTCACCGCCAGAAGGAAGGGAAGCGCCATCAAGAACAGATCGAAAAGCCGCCCGAGCGTCGAAAAGCCGTAGATT
>JAFBAK010000342.1 GCA_019247795.1 Hyphomicrobiales bacterium
GTTTTGCGGCAAGGTCGCGTCCGTGAAGGCGGCGTTCACGACGGACGCATGCACCTCGCCCGAAAGCGCATCGAAGGCTTGTTGCGCGCCCGCGACCGATTGGCCGATCACCGCGTTGAAGATCGGGCCGGAGCCGAGCGCCTGGACAGCATTGGCGGTTGCGATCTGGTTCGGCGTCGTCGCCACCGAAGCGAAGGTGATGGGTGTCGCCGGCGCCACCGGCGTATTTACCTGAATCGGCATCAAGGTGAGCACGACATTCGTCGCGTTCGTCGTGAGGGTTGGCGTGAGGAAGGCGAGGTTCGAGGTGACGTTCGCGAATTTGCCCGTCACGCTTTGCGCCGTAAGGATCGTGAAGTTCGTCGCGGCGTTGAGGCCCGTGCCGCCCATCACGCTCACCGTGCCGCCATTGAGCGTCGTCGCGCCCCCGACGGCGAGCTTGTCGTTCTGTCCCGCCGCGTTCACGTTCACGAGGAAGGTCGAGCCCGACGCGAAGCTCGCATTCCCGGTGACGTTGAGGGTGGAAAAGGGCGCCACCACGCCCGGCGCGACCGTGCCGCCCGACATCACCGCCAAGGTTTTCGCCCTGCCGCTCCCGCCGAAGGTGCCACCCGTCACCGTCACGTCCGAGTTCGCGATCGAGCCAGTGACGGCGAGCGTGCCGGCCGTGACTGTGGTCGCGCCCGTGTAGGTGTTAGCGCCGGCGAGCACGAGCGTCCCGGTGCCGTTCACCGTGAGGCCGCCGACCCCGGTCGCACCTGCCACCGAGCCCGCCTCGTCGGCGATCACGTCCGAAATCGTCTGCGTGCTTCCGGCGCTCGGCGAAAAGGTGAGCGTGTTCGTGCCTTGAATGAAAATCCCGGAGCCGAAGGCCGAGCCGCTCATGGCATTCGCGCCGCCGGTGCCTCCGGTCACGGAATTGCCGTTGACCGCGAAGTTGCCCGTGATGGTGAGCGTGCCGCCTTGCTGCACGAAGAGCGCTCCGCCCGCGCCGAGACCACCCCCACCGGCGCCGGCTTTACCACCAGCAACGCCGCTATTGCCATTACCTCCGCCAAAGCCACCGATGCCCCCGCGAAAACCGCCAGCGGCTCCGCCTCCGCCGCCTCCACCAAAACCACCGGCACCGCCCTGGACCCCGACAACGGTAAAGCCACCACCCCCGCCGCCCCCGCCGAAACCGCCAGTGCCACCCGGAGCCCCAAACGCACCCGTACCGCCCTGGCCGCCCGCACTGGGAAGTCCGTTCACGCTACTGCCGCCGGCGCCACCCTTGTTGCCAGCGCCCCCCCCACCGCCACCAAAACCGCCATTGCCGGGCGGGGCATTAATGGAGGCAAGTCTTCTAACGATGATTCCACTCCCGCTACCGCCAGTGCCGACAAGGCCGCCCCCACCCCCGCCATTAGCGCCAGAAGTCCCCGCAATTATCGCGCCGCCGCTTCCACCCGTCGCATTGTTCTGATTGAGCGAGACGTTGTTGACTGTTACTTGCGCGCCGCTCGCCACGAAGAGGGCCCCGCCTAAACCAGCACCGCCGCCGCCTCCGCCATCCGTGCCGCCGCCGCCCGCGCCTCCCTTGGCGAGCGCGTTCTGGATTGTGAGGTCGTTGATTGTCACATTGCCGGAGAAAACGAAGAGCCCGCGCTGCGTGCCACCGCCGTCGAGCGTCGTCATGTTGCCGTTGAGCGTGACGTTGCTCTTCGTGTTGAAGGCGAGGAGCTGCGTGCCCATGCCGTCGCCGATCGTGAACCCCTTGGCGAGGTTGAGCACGAAGCTCTGCCCTGCCGCGCCGGCATCGACCTGCGTGATCGCGGCGTTGAGGCTCGCCGTGCTGTTGATGCCGCCGATCACCGTCTGCGCGAAAGCCGGGCGCTCGAGCATGGCAAGGAGTGCGAGGCTCGAGCACGCGGCGAACAAAGCGCGGCCACGGCGAAGGCGGCCAAGCCGCGCCAAACTCGACGATTTCATGGAAACCCCGTAAAGTCTTCGCATTTCCCAAACGAAGCGACTCGAACGCCGCCATCGTGGCCTATACTCGAATTAGCGGTTTAGCAAAATGGCTAATTAACGGGGGATTACAACCTCTCCGTTATCGTTGAAAGCGAGGACGAGGCCTTTCCACCGCATCTACTTTGCAATTCTAGCTTCCCGCTTTCGCGGAAAAGAGCGGGGGTGGCCGGAAAGGTGCGCGTACAGCACAACCCTCGTCGTTAGCCGCCTCCCTTCTCCCGCTCTTTTGCGGGAGAAGGTGAGTGAGCCCTGTAAGGGCGAGCTCGGATGAGGGCACGAGGAAGTGGGCGCCAGCATAAGAGCGGCCCTCACTCGGCTCGCTCGCGTAACGCTCGCGAGTCCGATCTCTCCCAGAGGGAGAGATTTGGCCCCCTTTCGGCCCACATCGCTACCCTTCGTCGAAAGGCAGCCCCACATAGTTCTCCGCGAGGCTTTGGGCTGCGGCGCGGGAGCTCACGACATAATCGAGCTGGGAGCGCTGAAGCCTTTGACCGAAATCGTCTTCGTCGGGGAATTTATGGAGCATCGAGGTCATGAACCAGGAGAAATGCTCGGCTCGCCACACCCGTTTTAAGCATGTCGCGGAGTAGGCCTCGAGGAGATCGGCGCGGTTCTCACGATAAAAGGCGCTGATCGCGCGTGACAGCACCCGCACATCCGCGACGGCGAGGTTCATGCCCTTGGCGCCGGTCGGCGGCACGATATGGGCGGCATCGCCCGCGAGGAAGAGCCGGCCGTGGCGCATCGGCTCGGCGACGAAGCTTCGCATGCCGGTGACCCCCTTCTCCAGCACCGCGCCTTCGTGCACGGTGTCACCCGTTTCAGTGCGCAAGCGTGCGTGCAACTCCTCCCAGATCCGGGCATCCGGCCAAAGCGCGAGGTTCTCGTCGGGCTTGCATTGCAGGTAGAGCCGCGCGACCTCTTGCGAGCGCATGCTTGAAAGCGCGAAGCCGCGCGGATGATTGACGTAGATCACCTCTTCGGAAGCCGGCTCCGCCTTGGCAAGGATGCCGAGCCAGGCGAACGGGTAGACGCGATCGTAAACCGTGATCGCGCCTTGCGGGATGGAGGACCGGCACACACCATGAAAGCCATCGCAGCCAGCGATGAAATCGCAGGCGATCTCGTTGACCTCGCCCGCGCGCGTAAACGTGATGCGCGGGCGGTCGCCCCCAACATCATGAATGGCAGCATTCTCGGACTCGAACAGTATCGCGCCCTTGTCCGATAGACGTTGCGCGATGAGGTCCTTCACCACCTCCTGTTGCCCGTAGACCGTGATCACCTTGCCGCCCGTCAGCTCCTTGAGGTCGAGACGATGACGGTGCTCGCCGATCTGGATCTGGATGCCTTCATGCACGAGGCCTTCGCGGCGAAGCCGCGCGTCGAGGCCGGCTTCGCGCAACGTGTCGACGCTGCCCTGCTCGAGAACGCCGGCGCGCACGCGATTTTCGACATAGGTCCGGCTTTTCGCCTCGATCACGATCGAATGGATGCCGTGAAGATGCAGAAGATGCGACAGCAGCAATCCCGCCGGGCCCGCCCCGACGATGCCCACCTGCGTGCGTTCGCGCATCAAGCTCTCTCCTCCCATGCTTCGCACCAGGTAGGCTGAAAATTTCGGCCTTGCATCAAGCGGGTGATCGGATGGTAGAGCATCATCGAAATAGTGAAAACCGGCCACTGGATTTAGAGCTGAAATGCTCTAGGAAGCGCCGAATGTCCGCGCCTGTCGGCGCAAGGAGCCTGACATGAAGAGTTATCGGATCGCCGCGATCGGCGGTGACGGCATCGGTCCCGAGGTCATCGCGGCGGGCCTCGAGGCGCTCGAGGCCTGCGCCCGGCGCGACGGAGGCTTTCGCTTCGAGGTCAAGGAATTCGACTGGGGCTCCGATCATTACAAGCGTCATGGCGTGTTGATGCCGGCGGGCGGCGTCGACGAGCTTCGCGGCTTCGATGCGATCTATTTCGGGGCGGTCGGCGCGCCCGACGTGCCCGACCATGTGACGCTCTGGGGATTGCGCCTCGCCATCTGCCAGGGCCTCGACCAATACGCGAATGTGCGCCCGACGCGCATTCTGCCGGGTATCACCGGACCCTTGCGGAATGTCTCCGCGAAGGAGCTCGACTGGATCATCGTGCGCGAGAATTCGGAGGGCGAATATGCAGGCCAAGGCGGCCGCTCGCACAAAGGCTTGCCCGAGGAAGTCGCGACCGAGGTATCGATCTTCACGCGCGCGGGCGTCGCGCGCATCATGCGCTTTGCCTTCGCGCTTGCGAGCTCACGCCCGCGCAAGCTTCTCACGGTGGTCACGAAATCGAATGCGCAACGCCACGGCATGGTGCTCTGGGATGAGATCGCGGCCGAGGTCGCGACGGAGTTTCCCGATGTGACCACGGACAAGATGCTCGTCGATGCGATGACGATGCGCATGGTGCTCAAGCCGGAAACGCTCGACACGATCGTCGCCACCAATCTTCACGCGGACATCCTTTCCGACCTCGCCGCGGCGCTCGCGGGCTCGCTGGGAATCGCGCCGACCGCGAATCTCAATCCCGAAGGCAAATATCCTTCCATGTTCGAGCCGATCCACGGTTCGGCATTCGACATCGTCGGCGAGGGCATCGCCAATCCGATCGGCACCTTCTGGACCGGCGTCATGATGCTCGATCATCTCGGAGAGCCGCGAGCGGCCGAACGCCTCATGCGCGCCATCGAGCGCGTGACCGCGGACGCATCGCATCACACGCCCGATCTCGGCGGCAAGGCAACGACCCGGCAGGTCACCGACGCGGTGATCGCGGCCCTCGAAGGCGACAACGCCTGACGCGTTAGCGCCGACGGCGTCCCCTTCTCCCGCGCTCTTCGCGCGGGAGGAGGTGCCCGCCGCGAAGTGGTGGGCGGATGAGGTAAAATCGCGGAGAACCTTTGATAGGGACGAGCCCTTGACGCCCGGATTTCGGCGCGGGTCCGGAGCGAGTTGAGCGCAGCTCCTCACAGCCCTCATCCGACCATCGCTCCGCGATGACCACCTTCTCCCGCAAAGCGGGAGAAGGAATTGGAGGGCGGGAGAAGGATAGGGGCGCCCGCCCATGAACGGGCTTTGCCAAGCGGCGTGAGACATGGTTCGATCGGCTGAGGAAAGGCCGAGAGGGAGGCCCACCGAATGAACCGCGCGACGAGCGCCAGATCGACCCGCGCAAGCCGCGCTGGGAACGGCGCGCGTACATTCAATGAGCTTCGCCTCGAGAGCGTGCGGCGCGATTTCGGCACGGTCAACGCACTTCGCGACCTCACCTTGACGATTCAACGTGGTCAGTTCGTCGCGCTTCTCGGGCCTTCCGGTTGCGGCAAATCGACGGCGCTTAACTGCATCGCGGGCCTCCTTCCCGTCACGGGCGGCAGCATCTGGCTCGACGACAAGCGCATCGATACGAAGCGCGCCGAAGAGCGCGGCTTCGGCATGGTTTTCCAGAACTACGCCCTCTTCCCGCACATGACGGTCGCCAAGAATATCGGCTTTGGGCTTCGCATGCGCTCCGTTCCTTCGGCCGAGATCGAGCGGCGTGTCGGCGAGGCGCTGCGGCTCGTGCGTCTCATTGAGCATGCCGAGAAGCTTCCCGGCCAATTGTCGGGCGGGCAACAGCAGCGTGTCGCCATCGCGCGCGCTATCGTCATCGAGCCGCCTCTTGTCCTCATGGACGAGCCTCTCTCCAATCTCGACGCGAAGCTTCGCCTCGAGATGCGTCAGGAGATCCGCCGCATCCATGCGGGGCTCGGCTCGACGACGATCTATGTCACGCACGACCAGGAGGAGGCCTTGTCGCTTGCCGACCGGATCGTCGTCCTGCGCGACGGCATGATCCGACAGGTCGGCACGCCGGCCGAGCTCTATGGCGCGCCGTCCCATCTCGACGTCGCGGATTTCATGGGTTACCGCAATCGAATTGCGGGAAAGATCGTGCGCGACAGCCAGGGTCGCGCCTATGTCGAGATCGATGGAGCCGTCATTGAAGGCTCGCTGCGGAGCGAGCCGAAAGGCGACCATGTGATCGCCGCCATCAGGCCCGACGATCTCGTGCCGACAAGGGACGTCAAGCAAGGCATCGAGGCGGCGATCGAAGCCATCGAGTATCGCGGACGCGAATTCCATGGCCTCGCGCGCACACCGGCGGGAGCCGAGCTGCATTTCTCTTCATCGGTTGCGCTCGCGATCGGCGCGCCCGTGAGGCTCGCCGCCGACCCCAAGCAGGTCCTCATCTTCGACGCGGAGGACGCGTGAGCACCCTCGCCTCGAGCAGCGCGCGCCTCGAGGACGCTGCGCCTTCCTGGCGCTTGCGGTTCGCCGCGATGGGCCTTGACGGGGTGACGCTTCTCCTTTTGCCCGCGGCCTTGTTCCTCGTCGCGCTCTTCATCTACCCGTTCCTTTACGGCTTCGTGCTTTCCTTCGAGCCGAAGCAAGGCGGAATGTTTGCCAATTACGCGCGCTTCTTCTCCGATCCGTTCTTTGCGAACACGATCGCCACGACGATGAAGATTGCGGTTCCCGTGACGATCCTCAATCTCGCGCTCGCGATCCCGATCGCCTTTCGGGTCCGGCTCTTGCGGCGCCAGCGCCTGTTGACGACTTTCCTCGTGCTGCCGATCACGCTCGGCACCGTCCTCGTTGCGGAGGGCATGCTGTTCTATTTCGGGCCGCAGGGCTGGTTCAACCGGAGCCTGATCGCCCTTGGCCTCATCTCGCACCCCGTGAGGCTCGTGCACAACTACTGGGGCGTGCTGATCTCGCTCGTGATCACTGGCTTCCCTTTCACCTTCCTCCTCACCCTCTCCTACATCACCGGCATCGATCCTTCGCTCGAGCAAGCCGCCGCCACGCTCGGCGCCAAGCCCGCCGCCCGCTTTCGCCACATCTTCTGGCCGTTGCTCTTGCCCGGCCTTGCGATCACTTTCTGTCTCTCCTTCGTCCAAGCCTATTCGGTCTTCCCTTCGGCGGTTCTGGTCGGCGAGCCGGCCGCGGCAACGCGAGTGATCTCGATCGCGGCCTATCAATCGGCGTTCGAGGATTATGATTACTCGATGGCCTCGGCCATCGCGATGATCATGGCGGCGACGCAGCTCGTCGTGGTCCTCATCGTCTTTGCCGGGCGTGCCCTCGTTTATCGTGGGCCCGTCTCTTCCGGCAAAGGCTGACCGGCGGCGAGGTACTGATATGAACCGCTCGCTCGCCGAACGCCTCTGGGCCGCGGCGCTGTGGCTTCTCGTCGCCTTCTTCATCCTGAATCTGATCGCGCTCATTGCGACCGTGATCACCTCCTCCTTCGCCACTCGTTGGCTCGGGACCTGGTTCCCCGCCGCCTTCACCACACGATGGTATTTCTCGGCCTGGGACGAGTTCCAGCTCGGAGATGTGCTCACCGTCACCTTCGAGGTGGTGTTCGCCGTGGTGGGGCTCGCAGGCCTCATCGGCGTGCCGGCCGCCTATGCGATGGCAAGGCGGGACTTCCCGGGCAAGAAGCTCGTGATGCTCCTCTTCCTCTTGCCGCTTCTCGTGCCGCCGATCACCTACGGCATTCCGATGGCGACCGTGCTCTACCGGACAGGGCTCGGCGGCACGCTTGCCGGCGTGATCCTCGCCAACCTCGTGCCGACGGTGCCCTTCGTTATCCTCGTGATGATCCCGTTCATCGAGCAGATCGATCCGCGCATCGAGGCGGCCGCTCGCGTTTTCGGAGCCGGCACGTTGCGGCTTTTCACTTACGTGCTCCTGCCGATCCTCACGCCCGGCATCCTCGCCGCGCTTCTCCTCGTGCTGGTGCGCACGATCGGCATGTTCGAGCTCACCTTCCTCACGGCGGGTCCGACAAGCCAGACTCTCGTGGTCGCGCTCTATTATGCGGTGTTCGCCGCCGGGGTGCGTGCCGTGCAATCGATCGACGCGATGGCGGTGATCTACATGGCGACGACGCTCGTCTGGCTCCTCATCGCGCTTCGCTTCGTCAACCCGACGCAGATCGTGGCGCGGGCGAAGCAGGCGCGCTGAGCTTGCGCGGGCGGGCGGCGCGGTCGATCCCGACGCACACATAGCCTGCCGCGAGAAAAGCCATGAGCAGAATGACCGCGTTCACCGCGAGACGCGGATAGCCGAGCGCCGCGGCGTCAAGGAACGAATAAGGATAGCTCCCGATGAGCGCACCACGCACGAGGATGTAAAGGAAATAGAGGACCGGATAGGCGAGCCAAAAAAGCGGATCGATCCAGCGCAGCTCTCCCTTGGGCACGAAGACGATCCAATAAACGAAGTAGAGCGGCGGGATCACGTCGTGCAGCAGCCTGTCCGTGATGAGCTGTGCGCCTCCTGGAGCCCAGACATGGCGCAAAAGCAGCGAATAGATGATGCCCACCATGGCGATATAGACAAGGGCGGCCGAGCGTGTCCGCGGGCGCGCAAGAAGCGATGACGAGGCGGGACGCAGGCAAGCTACGCTGAACACGAGGGCGACGAGGATATTCGTCAAGATGGTGAAAAAGCCGAGATAGACGACAAGCCCGTGTGCCACCGAGAGGCCGCGCCCAAGCGAAAAGCCGATTGCAAGACGAAGCTGCAAACCGAGCCCAAACCAGCCGATCGCCGCGCCGACGCCTGCGACGACCCGCTCCGCTGTCGAAGCCTTGCGCATGTCCAGACCTTTCGACCCGTGCGTAGGATCACGCAGTCATATCACCCGAGCATGACATCGACGCCAAAAGGGACGCTTTGATGATTTCATCCTTTCAAGCGGCGCGTGCGAGCAATTCCTCGACCTCCTTTCGCTGTGGCGCGGAAGCGGCGGACCCGGGTCTCGTCACGCAAAGCGCGCCGCAGGCGCAAGCAAAGCGCGCGGCTTCCATCAGGTCCCTGCCCTCTGCGAGCGCGACCGCAAGTCCGGCGTTGAAGCAGTCCCCCGCTGCGACCGTGCTCACGGGTTCAACGGCAAACGGAGCGAGCGGACCTTCCGGCAGGTCACCTCGAATTTTCGAGCGTGCCAGGAAGGCCCCGCGCGAGCCCAATGTCACGATTGCGGAATGAGCGCCCCTTTCGATGAATTCCCGTGCCGCTCGGCTTGCCTCATCGAGTGTGCGCGGCCTGAAACCGAGAAGAACCTCCGCTTCCGTTTCGTTGGGCGTGATGACGTCGATGAGCGGATAAAGCTCTTCGGGCAACGGGCCCAAAGGGGCGGGCGCCGGATCGAGCACCACCACGACGCCTCGCTCGCGTGCGGCCCGCGCGGCGGCGAGGCAGGTGGGGATCGGAATTTCGAGCTGAAGCATCAGCACCTTCGCCTTGTCGAGCGCCGGCAGAGCATCGGTGAGCTCCTTTTCCCCAAGGCGCATGTTGGCGCCGGGAATGATGGTGATGGCGTTTTGCCCTTGCGCATCGACCCCGATAATGGCGATGCCGGTCGCGGCCTCTTTATCTTTCGTCGCGTAGCGTGTGGAGACGCCAAATTCGCAAAGGTGCGCCAAAGCGAGCTCACCGAAGGCGTCGGCTCCGACGCGGCCCACGAACTCCACCTCAGCGCCGAGACGCGCCGCGGCCGCAGCCTGATTAGCGCCCTTTCCGCCGAGCTCGATGGCGTAATTTTTGCCCATCACCGTCTCGCCTAGGCGCGGCAGGGCGACACCATAGGTAGTGACGTCGGTGTTGATGCTGCCGATCACCGCAACGCTCATTCAAACGCCTCCCGCTCTGTCGGATCGAGGTCGCAAGCTTTTTCTGTTCAAATTACCGTGTATTTGCGCGGGCCGCGCTCCATCTTAGCCCAAAGGACGAGGATTCCAGGCGAAATTCGATCTTGCCGTCCGGGTCGAACCGATTACAGTCGCGCTCGATAGGGGCTCACGCCACAGAGAACGCGCCAGGCCTGTTCGTCTGGATGCATCAGAAAGGTTCCGGGAGGAATTGCGATGAAGCTTACCAATTGGCGCATTTTGCGCGCACCCCTCATGAAAGCCACGCTCTTTCTGGGCGCGGCGGTGGTTGCCCTCGCGGCCGGTCCCGCCGCGCAGGCGCAAAGCAAGGATCCGATCCGCATCGGCGTGATCTCGGAGGCTCAGTCCGTTGCGGGATCCTCCATTCCGCTCGGCGCCCAGCTCGCGGCCGACGAGATCAACGCGGCCGGCGGCATCGATGGCCGCAAGATCGAGATCGTCTCCTACGACAATCACTCCTCCTCCGCGGAGTCGGTGCGCGCCTTCCAGCGCGCCGTGAACGAAGATCATGTGAACGCGGTGATCGCTAGCTATATCAGCGAGGTGGTGCTGGCGCTCGAACCTTGGGCGGCCCGGCTGAAGACCGTGATGATCACCCCAGGCGCTGCTTCCGACGTCATCACCCAGAACATCGCCAAGGATTACGAGCACAACAAATACACCTTCCACGGCTACCTCACCTCGACCAGCATCGCGCAATCGGTTTGCGATTCCGCCAAGGATCTTCTGGTCAAGGACCTGAAGATGAAGACGGCAGTGATCATGAGCGAGGACGCGGCCTGGACGACACCGCTCGATGCCAGCTACGAAAAGTGCCTTCCCGAGATCGGGTTGAAAGTACTCGATCATATCCGCTTTTCCCCGGACACGACCGATTTCACACCGATCTTCAACAAGATCGAGGGTGAGAAGCCCGATGTCATGATCACGGGCATTTCGCATGTCGGCACGCAGCCGACCGTCCAATGGAAGAGCCAGCAAGTGCCGATCCCGATGTTCGGCGTCTCTTCACAAGCGACGAACTCGACTTTCTGGAAAGACACCAACGGGGCGACCGAAGGCGTGCTTTTCCAAGCGGTTTCCGGCCCCGGGGTCGCGGTGACGCCGAAGTCCCTGCCCTTCGTCGACGCCTTCCAGAAACGTTTCGGCAATGTGCCCTCGTATTGTGGCTACACTGCCTATGACGAGGTTTACTATCTCGCCGACGCCATTCATCGGGCGGGCACGACCGAATCCGACAAGCTTGTCGATGCTTTGGAAAAGACCGATTGGGTCGGCACGATCGGCCGCGTTCAGTTCCAAGGCAAGGACACGCCCTACCCGCATGCGCTGAAGGTCGGCCAAGGCACGATCACCGGGCTCATGCTGCAATGGCAGGACGGAAAACAGGTCAATCTGTGGCCGACCGAAGTCGCCAACGGCAAGCTGAAATTCCCGTCCTTCATCAAGACGAACTGATCGATGACGCCGCGAAGGCCCCCGACCGAGAGCTCGGGGGCCTTTTGCATGTTCCGCGTGTTCCGCGCACGACTTCATCGGAAGAGCGAATGATGCCTTTTCCGAATCGTGCTCTCAACGGAACCCGAGGCGCGCTCGGAGCCTGATCCATGCTCTTCTGGCAAATCCTCATCGACGGCTTCGCCATCAGTTCGCTTTACGCGCTCGGCGCGACCGGCTTCACCTTGATCTTCGGGGTGTCGGGCGTCCTCAACCTTTCGCATGGCGCGCTCATGGTCGCGGCCGTGGTGGCGGCCTGGGTGGCGGGCGGCGACCTCGCGGCCGGCAGCTATCTCGGCGCGAGCTTCGGGGTGCTCGTCGGCCTCGCGGCGACCATGCTCACCTATTTCGTCGTGGTGCGGCCGCTGCAGCAATCGAGCAAGATCCGCGAGCAGGAAAAGGAGATCTTCATCCTGACGGCCACCTTGCTCTGGGGCATCATGATCCAGGAGCTCATCGCCTTTCTCTACACCAACAACGCCAAGACGGTGCTGCCGATCGTGGAAGGCGTGGTGATGATCGCGGGCGTGCGCACTCCGGCGAACGAGATCTTCACGGCCGTCATCTGCTGGCTCGTGATCGGGCTGTTGTGGCTCCTCGTCAACCGGACGCGCGCCGGCAAGGCGGTGCTCGCCGCATCGATGAATGCGCGCGGCGTGACGCTCTTGGGAATCGAGCTCTCTTGGATCTACATCGCGGTGTGGGCGATCTACGGCGTGCTCGTCGGCATCGCCGGGGTGCTTCTCGGAATGTTCCTCGGCGTCTCCTCCTATAGCGTGGGGCCGCTGACGGCGAGTGCCTTTTCCATCGTGGTCCTCGGAGGGCTCGGCAGCGTGTCGGGTTCGCTCATCGCCGCTTACGTCGTGGGCTACCTCGAGACCATGACGGCCTATCTGGTCTCGCCCGCTTATCGCACCATCCCGGCCCTGCTGCTTCTCGTCTTCGTGATGTATGTGCGCCCGCGCGGCCTTCTCGGACGGCGCTAATCCGATGCGCCATGTTCAAGCCCAAAACAGCTGCGGGCGCGACAAGGCGCCCGCGACC
This sequence comes from Hyphomicrobiales bacterium, assembly GCA_019247795.1. GTDB lineage: Bacteria > Pseudomonadota > Alphaproteobacteria > Rhizobiales > Beijerinckiaceae > GAS188. The sequence continues at coordinate 12,308 of JAFBAK010000342.1, forward strand.
TCTTCATCACAAGTCCGTCTTCAGCGCGGCCGTGCTCAGGACTTGTCGCGCATATCCGCCCCCGTGACCTCGACGATGAGGTTGTCGTCATGAGTGCGGCCGTATTCATCGACGGCGCGCACCTTGAGGCAATGGGTTCCCGCCTCGAGATCGCCGGGCAACCGTGCCACGAACAAATGCGAGCAGGGCTCGGCATTGACCCAAGGTTTCTTGGTCGCGACGTTGCGTGCGTACACTTCCTCGACGAAGGGGTCGGGCCGAACGGTTCTCGCCATTTGAACGGCCGGGCGATTGCCGATCAGGTACTCTACCATCGAGCGCGGCCCGCCGTCGAAGAGGTTCACCACGACATCTGTCGCGTAGACATTCTCTTGCGCGATGGGCGATCCGAGCAATTGGCCCATCCGAAAATCGCGATAGATCTCCTTGCCGGCGCGATGGAACTCGCTGTCGAGCATGATCCGCATCTGGCGCGCATTCGGTTCGTTCGCGGGTTGAAACCTCGTCGTGTAGCGGTTGCCGGCGACGCTCAAAACGTGAAAGCCGTTCGGCGTTCCGTCGCGGCTGTCGGCGACCGGGATGCCGCAATGGTCGAAAGGGCCGCTCCACCACGAACCGCAAACGGCGGTCATGACGTGATGGTGATGCGGGCCTGCTCCCGTAAGGCCGTCCTCGGCGCCGAAGTAATGATGCTCGGTCGTGTGGGTGTGGCCCGAAAAGGATACCGTGTTCGGGCGTCCCGACAGGAGCTCGAGAAGCGCTCTCGCATTCGCGGTCGAGACCACCGGGTCGTCAGGGCCGAGATAAGTGCGCAACGGGATATGCATGCAGGCGACGACGAGCTTGTCCGTCGGCACCTCCTTCAAAAGATTGGCGACGAAGCCGAGCTGCTTTTCGTCGAAGCGCCCTTCGTATTTGCCGCTCTCTCTCGGCTTCGCCGCATTTCCTCCGAGGTAGTCGACATTGTCGAGCATGATGAAGACGGCGCCGCCATATTCGAAGGCGTAATAAGCCGGTCCAAAAACGCGCTTGAACGTCTCGCGCGAAAAGCCTCTGTCGCGCGCCTCGAAATTCAGGTCGTGATTGCCGCCGATGCTGTACCAGGGCAGCCCGATCTGGCCGATAATGCGGTTGTAGCGGTTGTAGAGCGAGAGATCGTCGAACATCAGATCGCCCGTGGTGATGCCGAACGCCGCTTTCATGCCGATAACGCGATTGACCACGGCGTCGCGGATGAAGCTCACCTCCACGTCGCTCTCGGGCTGCGGGTCGGTGAACATGATGACATCGAAGCTCGAAGCTTCATCGGTTTTCCTCAACGGAAAATCGACCGATGCGGGAAGCGGACCTGTGGGAGCAATTCCCCGAAAATGCAGATTGAGATCGGCGGGCGAACCCTCCGGCTGATGGATATAGAAAAAGCGCGGCAGGTTGTTCTCGTCGAGCGGCACCGCATAACCTGTCGGCTTGATGACGAAGATCACCATTCCGTCTTCGATGGGCAGCGTGTAACGCCCCTCCCCGTCCGTCTTGGCGATCTCCCGTCCGTTCGAGACGAGCACGCCGGCGATGCCCTTGTCCCCGGCCTGCCTGCGGCCGGCATGCGAGCGGTCCTCGAAGACGATGCCCGTCACCGTCTGCCCGTCCGCCGCGAGGCTCGCGCTTGCCGGCCATGTCGCCGCAGCGAGTGTGACCGCCACGGCTCCCGTGCCCTTCACCACCTCGCGACGCGACAAGCCAATCTCATCTCTATCCGTCATGCTTCCTCTCCTCCAGGTTCCGCGGGTCCGCGGACCGCAATGAGCTTTACGGCCCTTCTACCAAAGGTCGATGACATGAAGAGAGGTGTCTTCTCGTGACTCCGGCATCCTCCCTCGCGGCGCGAATATTCTTGTCGCGCACCTTATGGATTTGCCTGCTGGTGGTCGCGCTCGCCTCGACACTGCCGCTCTACGTGTCCGGCTACATTCTCGGGCTGTTGACGATCGCCTACTATTTCGGCGTGTTCTCGATGGCTTGGGATCTGCTTTTCGGCTTCGCCAACGAGGTGAATTTCGGCCCGACCTTCCTGATCGGGCTCGGCGCCTATACGGCCGGCATTCTCGACAACCTCTATCAGCCGCCGATCCTCATATGCCTGATTGCCGGCGCGCTCGCCGCAGTCACGGGAGGGGTGGTGCTGGCACTGCCGGCCTTGCGCGTGCGCGGCCCTTATTTCGGCCTCACCACTCTCGTCGCCGTCCTCATGCTGCAAAACTTCGTCGTGGTCGCCGCCGGTCTCACCGGGGGAGAGATCGGCCTCACGGTCCCGGACGTGATCTCGATCGACGACAAGGTGAATTATTGGATCGCTCTCGGCTTCATGACGGTGAGCGGGCTCATCCTCTACGGCCTGGCCCGATCGCCCGTCGGGCTCATCCTGCAGGCAAGCGGGCAAGACGCGGTGCAGGCGGGCGCGCTCGGCTTCAACGTCACGAAGCACAAGCTCGCCGCTTTCATCATCAGCGCGTTTTTCTCCGGGCTCGCCGGCGCTCTCCTCGTGTTCTATCTGGGCGCGGCGTCCGTCGGCACCTTCATCGACGTGACGGTCGGCGTGCAGGTGATCATCGGCGCGGTCATCGGCGGAAGACGCACGATCCTCGGCGCGGTGCTCGGCGCCGTCTTCCTCATCGGCGCGAACGAGGCGCTTCGCCCTCTCGGCGACCTTTCGACCTTCATCGTCTCCGCGATGGCGCTGGTCGTCGTTCTCTTGTTCCCGAGCGGCCTTCTCGGCCTTCTGACGCGCACCAAGGAAGCCGTATGAACGTCGATCTCGGGGGTGCCCATCTCGAGGTGAATGGCCTCACCAAGCGCTTCGGCGGCCTGGTGGCGGTCAAGGATATCGGCTTTTCGGTCAAGGGCGGGGAAATCGTCGGCCTCATCGGGCCGAACGGTTCCGGCAAGTCGACCGTCATGAAGCTCATCATGGGAATCGAGCGGCCCGACGCCGGCTCGGTGCGCATCAAGGGCGTCGAGGTCGCCGGCTGGCCTTCGCACCGGATCGCGCGGCTCGGCGCCGGCATGGTGTTCCAGCATTCGCGCCCGTTGCATCGACAGACCGTACTCGAGAACATCACGCTCGCGCTCTTGCCCGACAAGCTGCGTCGCGTTTTTCCCGATCCGGAGAGCGAGGCTAGAGCACGCGCGATCGCCGAGCGCGTCGGATTGAGTCAAGTGCTGGACCGGCGTCCCTCGACGCTGCCTTTCGCGGATCTGCGCAAGATGGAGATCGCCAAGGCCATCGCGCGCGACCCGCAGGTTGTGCTCGTCGACGAGCCTTTCGCCGGGCTGACCTCGCGCGAGACGGCCGACTTCTCGCGGCTCATCACGGATTTGCGCGATGACGGACGCGCCGTGCTCCTTGTCGATCACAATGTGAAGAGCGTCGCCGCCCTCGTCGATCGCGTCTTCGCGATGTATGTGGGCGAACGCATCGCGGAAGGCACAGCCGAAGAGGTGATGCGCAACGAAACCGTGCGCCGGGTCTATCTCGGCGGCAGCCTCGAGACGGCGGCGCGCCCGGAATCCTCGTTCCGCGACACCACCCCTTTCCTCGAGGTGGAAAACCTCAACGTCTTCTACGGCAAGGCCCAAGCCCTCGAGAACGTCTCGATCCATGTTCATCAAGGCGAATTCGTCTCGATCGTCGGGCTCAACGGGGCCGGCAAGACGACCTTGTTCAACGCCATCTCGGGCCTTCTCCCCTATTCGGGCGAGATCCGCCGCGAGGGCAAGGCGCGTCGCGGCCTCACGCCTGCGGCCATCGCACGCGGCGGCATCGTGCAATGCCCGGAAGGCCGCGAGCTCTTCGCCGACATGACCATTCGCGAAAACCTCGATCTCGGCGGCCAGCACGCGACGCCCGACGAAAGCCGAGAGCGCATGGAATGGCTCTTCGACCTTTTTCCGATCCTGGCGCAGCGGCAGAGCCAGACGGCAGGCACGCTATCGGGCGGAGAGCAACAAATGCTCACCATCGCGCGCGCCCTCATGATGAAACCGCAACTGCTCATCCTCGATGAGCCGACGCTCGGCCTTGCTCC
>JAFBAK010000351.1 GCA_019247795.1 Hyphomicrobiales bacterium
CCACCTCTTCCTCGAGCTTCAGGATCTGGCGATTGACCGCGGAAGATGCGACGTGGAGCGCCTCCGCGGCCCGCCGGATCGAGCCGTGACGGGCGACCTGATCGAAATAGCGCAACACTGCGGCATGCATGTGAGGCCTCGCTCGTGTGAGGGGCTGTGATGCCGAAAAAGCATCGCCACGAGCGAATCTAAGTTCTTTTCAGCAGCGAACGCAAAGCCATATGTTGCTTGATAGAGAACATGCGCCGCAAGGTGCGGACCGATCGCAGGGGGCTGCGGCGTCACGAAGAGCAAGGTGCGGCATCGCCGGCCGCTCAAACGGGGAGAATGTCGACATGTCCATGAACAGGCGCAAGCTTCTGCTCGGCGGCGCGGCGCTCGCGGGCGGCGCCTTCCTCGATTTTGACGCGCTCGGCGCCTCGCAACCGGTCGTCAATCTCCAGCTTGGCTGGATTCTCGGCGGCAATCAAGTGGGCGAGGTCTGCGCCAAGGCGCTCGGCTACTACGGACAGGAAGGCGTCGAGCTCAGGATACAGCCGGGTGGGCCCAATATCGACGGAGTCGCGGTGGTGGCCTCCGGCCGCTACGAGGTGGGCCAGGTCTCGTCGAGCCCTTCCCTCATGCTCGCTGCATCGCAGGACATTCCGGTCGTCTGCTTCGGCGTCGGAGCCCAGGAGCACCCCTATACGTTCTTCTCCCTCCCTCGAGCGCCGGTTCGCAAGCCGGCCGACATGGCGGGCAAGAAGGTCGGCATCCAGGCGACCGGCGTGATCCTGCTCAAGGCGATGCTCGCCAAGAACAATGTGCCGCTCAAGGACGTCGAGATCGTCCCGATCGGCGCCGATATGTCGCCATTGCTCACCGGGCAGGTGGATGTGGTGACCGGCTGGCTCACCAACACCACCGCCTTGAAGGTGCTCGGCCCCGACCGCATCGACATGCGGCTCTGGGACACGGGTGTTCGCCTCTATGGGCTTCCGTACTATGCCACGAGCGATACGCTGAAGACGAAGAGTGACCTGGTGACGAAATTCATGCGCGCCACGGGCAAGGGCTGGGCCTTCGCTTACGACAACCGCGACAAGGCGATCGACTATTTGGTGAAGGAATTCCCGAATCTCGTGTGGAAGGACGAGCGCGAGGCCATCGACGACATGATGAAATTCGCCTTCTCGCCGAAGACCAAGGCTGAAGGCTGGGGCACGATGGACCCTGCCGTCTGGCAAGAGCAGATCGACACTTATGCGGAGCTCGGACAGTTTTCGAAGCGTACGCCCAAGCTGGACGAGGTGATGACGCTCGACATCCTCAAGGCCTCGGCCGATGCGCGTCCGAAGATAGGTTGATCATGGCGAGGCCTGAGCCTCTCGCGCGCGTCTTGCCCGCTGCCGCGGCGAGCGAGCGGCCCCGAGCCGATGCGGGAAATGCGGTTGCTTGCCACAACGTCACGGTTCGCTTCATCACCGACCGGCGCACAGTAACTGCGCTCGAGGATGTCTCGTTCTCGGTCGAGAACGGCGGCTTCCTGGCCCTGCTCGGCCCGTCGGGTTGCGGCAAGTCCACGCTGTTGCGTGTCGTCGCCGATCTTCTGGCGCCGACGAGCGGAACGGTCACGGTGCTCGGACGCACGCCACGCGAGGCGAGGCTCGACCGGGCGCTCGGCTTCGTCTTCCAGGACGCGGCGCTGCTCCCCTGGCGCACCGCGCTCGAGAACGTCGCCTTGCCGCTGGAGGTGGGCGGGCATCGCGGCCTTGCGGCCGGAGCGCCGACGCCGCGCGACCTCTTGCGGCTCGTCGGTCTCGAAGGTTGGGAGGGAAGCTTCCCGCACGAGCTTTCGGGTGGCATGCGCCAGCGCGTATCGATCGCGCGCGCGCTCCTCGGCGGCCCGCGCATCCTGCTCATGGACGAGCCCTTCGGCGCGCTCGACGAGATCACACGGGATCGGCTGAACGAGGAGTTGCGCCGCATCTGGATGCAGACCGGCACCACGATCCTGTTCGTCACGCATTCGGTCTATGAGGCGATCTTTCTTGGGGAGACGGTGCTCGTTCTCGCGGCCAATCCGGGGCGAGTGCGCGCCGCCGTCGACATCGATCTGCCGCGCGAGCGCACGCTCCCGATCCGCGAGACGGAGCCCTTCAACCGTGTCGCCGCGAAGCTGCGCGAACTTCTCGCGGGTGACGCATGAGCGCCTCCACCGACATTGCCGGCCTGAACACAAGGGTCGAGCCTGCCGAGGCCGAATATCGCCGCGCAAAACAGCGCGAGGCGCTGCGGCGCAAGCTGCTGCCTTGCCTCGGCATTCTGATCGGCATCGCGGTATGGGCGGGGCTCGTCGAGTTCCTCAAGGTGCCGCCTTTCATCGCGCCCTCGCCGCTCGTCGTTCTCGAGACGCTCATCGCGAAATCGGACGTGCTCTTGAGCAATCTATGGCCCACGGTGGTCGAAGCGGTCGGCGGCTTCATCCTCGGCAATCTCTTCGCCATCGCGCTCGCCACCCTCTTCGTGCATCGCAAGACGGTTTCCGAGACTTTCTTTCCGCTCGTCGTGCTCATCAACTCGATCCCGGTCGTTGCCAAGGCGCCGATTCTGGTGCTGCTTCTCGGCAATGGCTTCGCGCCGAAGGTCGCGATTGCGGCGGTGATCTCCTTTTTCCCGACGCTCGTGAACATGGTGCGTGGGCTCGAGGCCGTGAACCCGCAAGCGATGGAGCTGATGCGCGTGCTCTCGGCCTCCAAGCGCGAGATCTTCTTCAAGCTTCGCCTCTACAACTCGCTCCCCTATCTTTTCTCGGCGCTGCGCATCTCGGCCTCGATCTCCGTCGTGGGCGCCATCGTCGGGGAATGGATCGGTTCGAATTACGGCATCGGCGCGCTCATCATCCAGGCGACCTACGCGTTCGATTCCGCCCTTCTCTACGCGACCGTGCTCGTCGGCTCCGCCTTCTCGGTGGCGTTCTTCATGGCGATCTCGCTCGCCGAGCGGCTGATCATACGCTGGCAACCCTCTGCGGTCGCATAAGGAAGCCTGTTCGCGAGCTCAGCTCGCTCGCTCATCGCCAAAGGAGAGGATCATGACGCCACGAGAGACCATCGCGGAAGAAGCCGGCGAAGCGCGCATCGTCGCCCGCTCGGACGTCGTCGTGGTAGGGGGCGGCCCGGCCGGCTTCGCGGCCGCGGTCGCGGCGCGGCGCGAAGGCTGCTCGGTGACGCTCGTCGAGCGCTATCCCTATCTCGGCGGCCTGGCCTCGGGCGGCATGGTCCTCGTGCTCGACGATATGCACAACGGCGACGAGACGACGGTCACCGGCATCTGCATGGAGATGATCGAGCGCATGGCGAAGCTTGGGCTTTGCGTTTTCCCGCCGCCGGAGGAACGCCGGCAAAGCGCCGAGCTCTCCCGCAAATGGGCGCGCTGGGGCGTTTTCGATTTCCGCGCCCGCGTGAAGCCTGCGCCGATCGTCATGGCGGCGGCTTTTGATCCGGATGGCTGGAAACGTGTCTCGAACGAGCTGATCGAGGAAGCCGGGGTCGGCTTGCGGCTTCATTCGTGGTTCTCGAAGGTGATCGTGGACGATAATCGCGTCGAAGGCGTGATCTGCGACACGAAGGCGGGACGCCAGGCGATCCTCGGCGATGTCGTGATCGATGCTTCCGGGGATCTCGACGTCGCGGCGGCGGCCGGCGCGGCCTTCACCGAAGGCGGCTATATCGTCACGACGGTGTTTCGCCTGGGCGGCGTCGATACCGAAGAGGCCGAGGAGTTCCGCTTCGGCCATCCGGAGGAATACGCCCGGATCGACAAGCAGGCGCGACGGATCATCGGCGGCTCCTGGGATTTCTGGTGGCTGAAGACGCCGCTCCCCGGCGTCGTCTGGTGCAACTGTCCGCATATGACGGGGTTTGACGCGCTCGCAGTCGAGGACCTGACGCGTGCCGATTTCGAAGGCCGAAAGCGCATCGCCTCTCTCGTCGACTTTGCCCGCGCGAACGTGCCCGGCTTCAGGAATTGCTACATCGTCGATGTCGCCCCGCAGCTCGGCGTTCGCCAGACGCGCATGCTCGACGGCGAATACGTGGTCACCAAGGAGGACGTGCTCGAACGCGTCCATTTCCATGACACGGTGGCGCGCGGCCGCGATTATTACACGCCGTACCGGGCTCTTTTGCCGAAGCATCTCGAGGGGTTGATCGTCGCGGGTCGTCATTATTCGGCGACCGAGAGCGCCCAGAAGATGTCGCGCGAGATCCCGCCCTGCATGTCGATGGGCCAATCGGCCGGAATCGCCGCCGCGCTCGCGCTCAAAACCGATATTCCGCTGCGCCGGGTCGAGCCCTCGGCGATTTGCGCCCGGGTGCGCGCCCAAGGTGGCGACCCCGGCGATCGCCCCTCGGCCAACGCCAAGATCATGGAGAAAGCAGCGTGACCGCAAATGATCAACTTCCGCTCGCGGGCATCCGCATCATCGACTTCACGCAAGTCATGATGGGTCCGGTCGCGACGCAGGTGCTCGCCGATTACGGCGCCGATGTCATCAAGATCGAGCGGCCGGGAACGGGCGATCTCTCGCGCTCCTCGTTCCCGAACGATCCCGCGGGACTCACCGGGCCCGTCTATTGCTCGCTCAACCGCAATAAGCGCTCGGTCGTGTTCGATATGCGCAAGGCGGAGGACAAGACGACGGTGCTTCGCCTTCTCGAAACTGCGGACGTCGTCGTCAACAACTTTCGGGCCGGCGTGATGGAACGCATGGGCTTCGGCTATGAGGAATTGTCGAAGCGCAACCCGCGCCTGATTTACGCGGTCGGCACGGGGTTCGGCCTCACCGGACCTTACTCGCACAAGGGCGGGCAGGATGTGCTGGCGCAGGCGATGTCAGGCGCGATGGCGCGGCGCGCCGATCCAAGCCTGCCGCTTTCGGTCTATTCGACGACATTCGCGGATTATTCGGCCGGCATGCACCTCGTCCAAGGGGTCCTGCTTGCCCTTCTGCAGCGGCAGAAGACCGGGCGCGGCCAGCTTCTGAGCGTCTCGCTTTTCGATTCGATGCTCGCCGCGCAAACCCAGGAGGCGGCCGCGGCGCTCATGCGCGGACGCGAAGTGAATTGGGGCGCCATGCCGCTCACCGGCGTGTTCGAGACGCAAGACGGCGCGCTCGTCATGGTCGGCGCCTTCAAGGCCGATCCGATCGGCGACATCGGCAAGGCGCTCGGGCTGCAAGACCTTTCGGCAGACCCGCGCTTCAAGACGCATGCGCTCCAGGTCGAGAACAAGGCGGCGCTGCACCAGATCTTTCGCGAGCGCTTCAAGCGCGACACGACGGCGAACTGGCTTTTGCGCCTCGAAGCGCAGGACCTCCTTTGCGCGCCCGTGCGCACGCTCGCCGAGGCGCTCGCCGATGAGCAAACGGCAATCAACGGGATGGTGATCGAGTGCGACGGCCATGTCGAACGCGTGCGCGTCGTCGGCTCGCCGATCCATCTCGGCGATGCGCCGGTCTCCATCCGCATTCCGCCGGCCGATCTCGGCCAGCACACCGATGAGGTGCTTGCGGAAATGGAAAGCCCGCGCATTCGCGCGGCGAGCTGAATCCGATGCCGATCCGCTTCAACGTCGCCGAGCACGTGGCGCGCGTCACCATCGATCGGCCCGAGGTGATGAACGCCATCGATGCGGCCTCCGAACGGGAGCTGCAGCGTATCTGGCGCGAAATCGAGAAGGACCGCGAGGTGCGCGTCGTCGTGCTCACCGGCGCCGGAGACCGCGCCTTCTCGGCGGGCGCCGATATGAAAGGCGGATCGGGCGGAAGCGGCCTCGATTACTGGGCGAACGAGCGCGAGGGCGGCTTCGGCGGCATCGCCTTGCGTCAGACCCTCGACGTGCCGGTGCTCGCGCGCATCAACGGTCATGCGCTCGGCGGCGGGCTCGAGATGGCGCTCGGCTGCGACCTCATCGTCGCGGCCGAGGAGGCAAGCTTCGGCCTTCCCGAGGCGCGCGTCGGCCGCCTCCCGCTCGACGGCGGCATGACCTTGCTGCAGCGCCAAGTGCCGTTTCGCCAGGCCATGGGCATGCTGCTTACGGGGCGGCGAATCTCGGCCGCCGAGGCCTTCCGCATCGGGCTCGTCAACGAGGTAGTGCCGCGCGCGAATCTCGACGCGGCGGTCGAGAAATGGATCGCGGACATCTTGGCGTGCGCGCCGCTCTCGGTTCGCGCCATCAAGCAGGTGGCGCGCCGCACCGCGCATCTCACGGCGCAAGAAGCCCAATCGGCGCGCCTGCCGGCCGTCATCGCGGCGCTGCGCTCGGCGGATTCGGTCGAAGGCGTGCGCGCCTTCGTCGAGAAGCGCAAGCCCGTCTGGCGGGGGGAGTAGCGGGTCTCGTCCAGTCTTGGGGAATTCGGTGCGGGTTCATCCGGGCGAGCATCAGCCGATCTCTGGATGAAGCGGATGGCCGCGGGAAAGCCTGCTATTTTATTTCAACCCCGAAACTCTGCTAGCCAGAGCTCTATCGGAAAAGTGGAAACGGCTTTCCGAGAAGATCATGCTTTTATTACAGGCATGATCGCCTGAGCCATCGCGATCTGACGGACGCCAGACATGCAAGAGACCCACTCGACGGATAGGGCCAGCGCGCTCATGGATGCGATCGGCTCGCGCCAAGCCGTCATCGGCGTCATGGGCCTGGGTTATGTCGGAATTCCCCTCGCCCTCGCGGCGGTGAAAAACGGCCACAAGGTGATTGGCTTCGATATCGATGCGACCCGCGTGGAAAAGATCAACCGTGGCGAGAGCCTTATCAAGCATATCCCCGCGGCGGTGATGGTCGAGGCGGTGAAGGGAGGCTTCACGGCGACCGCAGATTTCGCTCTGCTCTCGGAGCCGGACGCGATCCTGATCTGTGTGCCGACACCGCTCACGCGACATCGCGAGCCCGATTTGACCTTTGTGAAGAACACCGCGCGTGTGGTCGCCGAGCGGTTGCGACCGGGCCAGCTCATCGTACTCGAATCGACGACCTATCCCGGAACGACCGAAGAAGTCGTCCGGCCCATTCTAGAGTCAAGCGGCCTGCGCAGCGGCAGGGATTTCTATCTCGCCTACTCGCCGGAGCGCGAGGATCCCGGCAATACCGAGTTCGACGCGACCGCGATTCCGAAGGTTGTCGGCGGCGAAGGCCCTGACGCGCTCGCACTCGCCGAGGCGCTTTATCGGTCGCTCTTCGCGCGCACCGTCCCGGTTTCCTCGACCCGGATGGCGGAAGCTGTGAAGCTGACCGAGAACATCTTCCGCGCCGTCAATATCGCTCTCGTGAACGAGCTCAAGCTCGTTTACGACGCGATGGGCATCGACATCTGGGAGGTGATCGAGGCGGCGAAAACGAAGCCCTTCGGCTACATGCCCTTTTATCCGGGCCCCGGTCTCGGCGGTCATTGCATCCCGATCGATCCATTCTATCTCACCTGGAAAGCGCGCGAGTTCGATGTCGCGACGCGCCTGATCGAGCTCGCCGGCGAGATCAACACGCGCATGCCGACACATGTGGTGGAACGCGTGGTCGCGGCGCTCGACCGCCACCTCGGCAAGGGACTGACGCAGTCGAATATCCTGCTTCTCGGCCTGGCCTACAAGAAAAACGTCGACGATACCCGCGAGAGCCCCTCGCTGAGATTGTTCGACCTCATCGAGGCGCGCGGCGGATCGGTCGACTACCATGATCCGTTCATCCCGGTGATCCCGCGGACGCGCGAGCACATCGGGCTCGCGGGAAGAAGATCGGTTCCGCTCGATCCGGAACGTGTCCGCGGCTACGACGCCGTGCTCATCGCGACCGATCACGATGACATCGACTATCGGGCCATCGTTGCGGACGCAAAGCTCGTCGTGGACACACGCAATGCATGCGCGCGGGCCGGCGTCTTCGGTCCCAAGATCGTCAAGGCTTGAATCGCGTGGGAAAGAAAGTGAATTGGTGAGGGGGAACCGTAGTGGCGATGGAGTTGTGAATTCGAATTCGATGCACCTGCGTGTCTTCTTCCCTGCCCCTCCGTGCATCACCCCGCAAGCGCGAGTTTCGGCTCCTGGAATTTGTAGCCGAGCGAATCCGCCACGGCCTTGTAGGTCACATGGCCCTTGCTGACGTTCAGTCCCGCGAGAAGATGCGGGTTGTCGCCGAGCGCCTGTTGCCAGCCCTTGTCGGCGAGCGCCAGGACGAAGGGCAACGTCGCGTTATTCAACGCGAAGGTCGAGGTGCGCGGCACGCCGCCCGGCATATTGGCGACGCAATAATGGATGACCCCGTCGACCACATAGGTCGGCGCATCATGCGTTGTCGGATGTGAGGTCTCGAAACAGCCTCCTTGATCGATCGCCACATCGACGATGACCGAGCCCGGCTTCATCTCGCTCACGAGCTTCGCATCGACGAGCTTGGGCGCAGCGGCTCCGGGGATGAGGACCCCGCCCACGACGAGATCGGCGGTGCGGCAATGCTTCTCCACGGCCTCGCGCGTCGAGAATACGGTGTTGAGCGGGCGTCCGAATTGTCGCCAAAGATTCTTGAGCACATCGACATTGCGATCAAGCACCCAGACTTCGGCCCCCATGCCGAGCGCGATATGGGCCGCGTGCGTGCCGACGACGCCCCCGCCGAGGATCACCACCTTCGCGGGATCGACTCCCGGCACGCCGCCGAGCAGCACGCCGAGCCCGCCATGCGC
>JAFBAK010000062.1 GCA_019247795.1 Hyphomicrobiales bacterium
CGGGCGCCGGGCCTCGCCCAAGGGCGACCGGGCCGTATCCTCGGCGCAAGAGCACGCGCATGCGATCCTCGTGATCCTCCCAATCGAGAAGACGCAAATTCCCGTCATCGTCGGTGACGAGGAGTGCGGTGCCGATCGGCGTGTCGAAACGATCGAGATGAAGGCGGCCAAGCATCGATTGGAGCATGAATTCCGTGACCTTCCGCTTGCAGTGAAGGTTCTCCTCTCATTCGCGCATGGCGTCAACGACCCCCGCCACGGCGTCACGCATGACGCGCGGCTGCGTGTTGGCGAAGCCCAAAAGCAGAGCCGGACGCGTCGGCAGATCGTTCATCATCTTGTAGCCTGAGAGCGGCTCGACGCCGATCTTGCGCGCGTGAGCCCTTCTTGAGACGGCGATGTCGTCGATGCGATGCGGCAATTCGCCGAGCACGTGAACGCCGGTCGCCGCGCCCGAGACGCGAAACATACCCGCCCCTATCTTCTCGAGCGCATCGAGGAGCGCGGCGCGGCGTTCGGCATAGACGAGGCGCAGCTTGCGGATATGCTGGCCGAGGTGGCCGTTTCCGATGAATTCCGCGACCGTCGCCTGTAGCGGCAATGAAACTTGGCGATCGAGCGCACTTCGCACCGCGCGGGCAGCGTCGACGAGCTGGTCGGGCACGATGAGGAATCCAAGCCTGAGGCCAGGCGCCAGAACCTTGCTGAGGGTACCAACGTAAAGCACGCGGCCGTGGTCGCCATCGAGCGCCTTGAGAGAGGCAACAGGCTCTCCGTCATAGCGAAACTCGCTGTCGTAATCATCCTCGATGACATAGCCGGCGCTCTCGCGGGCCCACTCGATGAGGGCGAGACGCCGCGCCAGCGACATGACGACGCCGGTCGGAAATTGATGCGAAGGGGAAACGACCGCAAGCCGCGCCGCGCTCTCGCGGCTTCGACCATCCGCGATGTCGAGCCCCTCACCATCGACACATGTCGCGACGATGCGCAGATCCGCGAGGCGCATGGCGAGCCGCGTTCCATCATAGCCAGGTTCCTCGACGAAGACGGGGTCACCCGGGTCAGCGACCACAAGCGCCGCGATATAGGTCGCCGATTGGGTGCCCGTGGCGACAAGCACCTGGTCCGGCGAGCAGATGATGCCGCGCGCCGCGCCGACATAACCCGCTATCGCCTCGCGTAAGGGGCGGTAGCCGAGAGGTTCGCCATAGGCGAGATCGGCCGCGCTTTGCCGACGGTGGAAGCGCGCGTTGAGGCGCGCCCAGAGCGCGAACGGGAAGGCATCGAGCGCCGGCACACCGGGCGTCAGGGGCCAGTCGGCGTGCGTCTCGCGCGGCCGGGACCTCATCAGCTCGCGCGCGCGGCGCGAGCCGATCACTTCACCGAAAGCTGAAAACTTTTCCTTCGCTCGCTTCGGCTTCTCCATATTGCCGGCCACAAGCGTGCCAAAACCGTGCCTCGTGACGAGAAAGCCCTCTGCCGCGAGACGCTCGTAGGCGCCCGACACGGTGCCGCGCGCAAGCTTGAGCTCCTGGGCGAGCGCTCGGCTTGAGGGAACCCGAACTCCGGGGCGAAGCGCGCCCGTGGCCACTTCCCGCCGAAAGAAACGAACGAGCTGCTCCTGGATCGGAAGCCCGACATCACGCGCGGGAGCGAACTGGCTCCAGATCGCATAGGCTGGCGGTCTCCCCATAAAGTGGCCCATCGAACTTTTGAAGTATGGATCTTTTCAGTAGTCCTCAATCTTGGCAAGTCTGCCGCCGAACACTGCCCTCCCGGCTGAAAGGACAGGTGCGAGATGGACCAAAGTTTCGGCGAAAACGCAAAAGCGTGGCCGAAGACTTCGCGCAACAAGGTGCGTCGTTATCCGGCACGGGGAAGCTATGACCAACCCGATGTCTACAAAATCCTTGATGCTGCGCTCCTTTGCCATGTCGCCTATTGCATCGACGGGCAGCCCTATTGCACCCCCACCGCCTTTTGGCGCAACGACGACCGCCTCTTCTGGCACGGGTCTTCGGCGAGCCGGATGCTTCGCACCTTGGACCATTCGACGCCCGCTTGCGTCACCGTTTCGCATTTCGATGGAATCGTGCTCGCGCGCTCGGCCTTCCATCATTCGATCAACTATCGATCGGTGATGGCCTTCGGAAACGCCGAGCTCGTCGCGACCGACGAAGGGAAACTCGAGGCGGCGCGCATGTTCGTGAACCGCTACTTCCCGGGGCGCTGGGACGCCATCAAGCGGCCGAGCGCTCAGGAGATGAAGGCGACGACATTCATCACCATGCGCATCGCGGAGGCCTCCGCGAAGACGCGCACGGGCCCGCCCATCGACGACGAAGGCGATTACGTGCTTCCGATCTGGGCGGGAGTTGTTCCAGTGCAAATGGTCGTCGGCACGGCGCTCGATTGCCCTCGCCAGCATCAACAGGCGAGGCGAGGCGCCGATCTCTCCCTCTACCGCGATGGCCGGCCGCTCGGCGAGGTGCTCACCGAGGCAAGCGAGGCCGTTTCACGTGCCAAGCCTTAAAAAGGCTGAGGCGGGCCTTGAACCTGGGCGGGTCTAAGCTCGACACGAATGCTTGACGAGAACTCGAACGCCTCACACGCGCCGCACGCCAGGCTGCGAGGGATCGCTGAGCGCGTAGTTCACCGGGCCTATGCCGCAGATCGCGATGATCACCGGCTCGGAATGGCCGCGGATCACACCATCGTAATGCGGCGTGAGCGCCACGCGTCGCACGAAG
>JAFBAK010000100.1 GCA_019247795.1 Hyphomicrobiales bacterium
CGATGAGGGATCGACGAAAGAGAACCTCAAATGACGGATATGCGCCTCGTTGTGGTCGGCGCGGGCGGACGGATGGGCTCGACCCTCATCCGCGCCATTCGCGAATCCAAAGGTTGCGTGCTCACGGGCGCGATCGAGCGCGATGACCACCGGAATCTCGGCAAGGATGCGGGCACGCTTGCCGGCGCCGAGGCCTTGAACGTCCCCCTCACCGCGGATGCGCTCACGGCCTTTGCTCAAGCCGATGGCGTGCTTGATTTCACGACGCCCGCGGCTTCGGTCGCTTTCGCCGCGCTCGCCGCACAAGCGCGCCTCGTGCATGTCATCGGCACCACGGGTTTGGGGGAAGCCGAAATGGGGAAGATCAGGGCCGCGGCGCGCCACGCGATCATCATCCAGTCCGGCAATATGAGTCTCGGCGTCAATCTCCTCGCGGGGCTCGTTAAACAGGCGGCAGCGGCGCTCGGTCCCGAGTTCGATATCGAGATCGTCGAGATGCATCATCGCCACAAGGTCGATGCGCCTTCGGGAACGGCTTATCTCCTAGGCGAGGCGGCAGCGCGTGGGCGCGGCATCGAGCTTGGCGCCCATAGCGCGAGCGGGCGACACGGCCAGACCGGAGCGCGCCGCGAGGGCGATATCGGGTTCGCTGCCATGCGGGGCGGTTCCGTGACGGGAGACCACAGCGTCGTTTTTGCCGGACCGCGCGAGCGCCTCACCCTATCGCATCACGCCGAGGATCGCGGCCTCTTCGCATCGGGCGCCGTGCGCGCGGCGCTCTGGGGCCGAGGCCGAAAGCCGGGCCTTTATTCGATGACCGATGTTCTCGGCCTGCCGGGGTGATTGGTATAACTCCAAGGATCAAAGGAGCCTCATGGACCGACTTCTCGTGCTCGTGCGCCACGGCCAGAGCGAATGGAACCTCAAGAACCTGTTCACCGGTTGGAAGGACCCCGGCCTCACCGAGCAAGGCGTGGCCGAGGCGAAGGCGGCCGGCGCCAGTTTGCGCAAGCTCGGCCTTTCCTTCGACGTGGCCTTCACCTCCGTCTTGTCGCGCGCGCAGGAAACCTTGAGGCTCATGCTCGACGAGATCGGCCAGCCGCAACTCGAGACCTTCAAGGACGCTGCGTTGAACGAGCGCGACTATGGTGACCTCTCGGGGCTCAACAAGGATGATGCGAGGAAACGCTGGGGGGAAGAGCAGGTCCATATCTGGCGCCGTTCCTACGACGTGGCGCCTCCTGGCGGGGAAAGCCTCAAGGACACGGCCGCGCGGGTCCTTCCGTATTATCTCGAAAATATCCTGCCGCGGGTGATGTCGGGGCGGCGCGTGCTCGTCTCCGCCCACGGCAATTCGCTGCGCGCCCTCGTCATGGTGCTTGATCGCCTCGACACGAAATCGATCCTGAAGCTCGAGATCGCGACCGGTGAGCCGCTCCTCTACCGGCTCGGCGAGGATACGCTCGTGCGTGAGAAGCGGGTCATGAAAGACTGAACCGTGGGCGTTCCCATTATGCGCCTTGCCCGCACGAGGTGTGGCTATGACCGGCCATGACGACGAGAGTCATTCTGCGTCCTAAACGCCCTACCGTTCTCCAATAATTGGATGACCTCCGATGAGCCTGAAATTCGGCGTGTTCGATCATATGGACCGGGGCGCGGTTCCCCTGGGACTTCAATACGAAGAGCGGCTCAAGCTCATCGAGGCTTGTGATCGGGCGGGTTTCCACGCCTACCATCTCGCCGAACATCACGCGACGCCGCTCGGCATGGCGCCGTCGCCGAGCGTCTTTCTCGCCGCCGTCGCGCAAAGGACGAAGCGCCTGCGTTTCGGCGCGCTCGTGCACACGCTTTCGCTCTATCATCCGCTCCGCCTTGCCGAGGAGATCTGCATGCTCGATCAGTTGAGCGGCGGGCGGCTCGAACTCGGCATCGGCAAGGGCATCTCGCCCCATGAGCTTGCCTACTACGGCGTCGCTCCCGAGAAGGCGCAAGGTCTTTATGTCGAGGCAAGCAGTGTGATCTTGAAGGCGCTCGCAGGTGGGACGCTCAACTTCAAGGGCGAGCATTTCCACTTCGAGGACGTGCCCATCGAGATGACGCCCGTGCAAAAGCCCCATCCACCCTTGTGGTGCGGCACCTCGAATCCCGAGGGCACGCGCTGGTTCGCCGAGCATCGCGTCAACTGCGTGACGAATGCCCCCGGAAAACGGGCGCGTGCCATAACCGATCGCTACCGCGAGGAATGGGAGAAGCTCGGCCATCGAGCTTCGGAGCTGCCGTTCGTCGGCATGGCGCGCCACGTCATCGTGGCGGAGAGCGAGGCCGAGGCAATGAACGTCGGCCGGGGCGCCTACGAGACCTGGTTCCAAAGCTTCATGCTCCTTTGGAACCGCTACGGCACCAAGCCGCCGAATGTCGTCTTGCCGAGGGACTTCACGGACTTCGTGCGCGCGGGCTTTGCCTTCGTCGGCACGCCGGATGAGGTGCGTCAGCGCATGCTCGAGGAGATCGAAGCGGCTGGCGTCAATTACCTCCTGTGCCGCTTCGCCTTCGGCGATCTTCCGTTCGAGGTCTCGCAGCGCTCCGTTAGTCTCTTCGCCAGCGAGGTGATGACCAAGCTTTCTGGCTCATCGCTAAAGGAGCCTCTATCTCTCGGGGGAGAAATCGTGGCAAACGCGTGACCTGGCACGCAACGAGCGGGGCCACGTCACCGTCTGGAGCCTGAGGTGATGGCGCGACAATCGATCGAGATCGCTCCTGGCGCCGTCTTCTACCCCGGCTATCTCGACCGGGCCGGCCAGGAGGCTTTGCTCGCGGATGTCCGCACGGCCATCCTCGCGGCTCCGCTCTACCATCCACGCATGCCGCGATCCGGCAAGCCCTTCTCGGTGCGCATGACCAATTGCGGTCCGCTCGGCTGGGTCTCCGACGTCGAGGGCTATCGGTATCAGGGAACCCATCCCGAGACCGGCGCGGCTTGGCCCGCTATCCCGCAGGCGCTTTTGGCGGCTTGGCGCGAACTCTCCGGGTTTGCGTTCCCTCCCGAAGCCTGTCTCGTCAACTACTATGCCGACGGCACTCGTCTCGGGCTGCATCAGGACCGCGACGAGAAGGAGCTTGCCGCGCCCGTGGTCTCGCTCTCGCTCGGTGACACGGCGATCTTCCGGATCGGCGGCACGAAGCGGCAGGACGCGACGTTTTCCGTCAAGCTTGCGAGCGGGGATGCGTTCGTCTTCGGCGGACCCTCCCGCCTTGCATATCACGGTGTCGATCGCGTGCTGCCCGCGACCTCGACGCTGCTGGCGGAATCGGGGCGCTTCAACCTCACCTTGCGCCGCGTGACGGCGGCGAAATGAGTTTGAGCGTGTCGGCGCGCATCGCTGCCGCGCCTCGCCACAGGTTGTGCTCGCGCACCGGATAGCCATATGTGCGAAAAGCCGTATCCTACGTCCTGGAGGACAGCGAGGAGGCCGCCATGACCGCTTGCATCGTCGGCTGGGCACACACGCCGTTCGGCAAGCACGACACCGAAACGGTGGAGAGCCTCGTCATCCGCGTTGCGCGCGAAGCGCTGGAGCATGCAGGCGTTACGGCCCGTGACATCGATCAGATCTATCTCGGCCATTTCAATGCGGGCTTCAGCCCGCAGGATTTCACCGCCGCGCTCGTTCTGCAGGCCGACGAGAACTTCCGCTTCAAGCCTGCGACCCGGGTCGAGAATGCCTGCGCCACCGGTTCAGCGGCCGTGCATCAGGCCGTGAACAGCATCGAGGCGAAGGCCGCGCGCCTCGTGCTCGTGGTCGGCGTCGAGCAGATGACGAAAACGCCTGCCGCCCAGATCGGCGAAAACTTGCTGCGTGCTTCCTATTTGCCCGAGGATGGGCAAACGCCGGCGGGTTTCGCCGGCGTCTTCGGCAAGATCGCCGGCGGCTATTTCCAGCGTCACGGAGATCAATCCGACGCGCTTGCGCTCATCGCGGCGAAGAACCACAAGAACGGCGTCGATAATCCCTACGCGCAAATGCGCAAGGATCTCGGTTACGAGTTCTGCCGCAAGGAGAGCGAGAAGAATCCCTTTGTCGCGGGCCCGCTGAAGCGCACCGATTGCTCGCTCGTTTCGGACGGAGCGGCGGCACTCGTCATCGCCGACGTGGAGACCGCGTTGCGCATGCCACGCGCAGTCGTTTTCCGCGCCCGCGCCCATGCACAAGATTTCCTGCCGATGTCGAAGCGCGACATTTTGAAATTCGAAGGCTGCGCCACGGCGTGGCGGCGCGCTCTCGAGAGCGGCAAGCTCACCCTCGACGATCTCTCCTTCGTCGAGACGCATGATTGCTTCACCATCGCCGAGCTGATCGAATACGAAGCGATGGGTCTCGTTCCGGAGGGGCAGGGCGCGCGCGCCATCAAGGACGGCTGGACGCAAAAAGACGGCAAGCTGCCCGTCAACGTGTCGGGCGGCCTCAAGGCCAAGGGTCACCCGGTCGGCGCGACCGGCGTCTCGATGCACGTCATCACCGCGATGCAGCTCGCCGGGGAAGCTGGCGGCATGCAGGTAAAAGACGCCGAACTCGGCGGCATCTTCAACATGGGCGGGGCGGCGGTTGCGAATTACGTGAGCGTCCTCGAGCGCCTCAGATAGGCTCGGCGTCGCATCCGGCCGGCCCTCCGCTCACGTCGGGACTGCCAGCCGGAGGGGCTGTCCTGCCTCGCGTTGGTTCGATAGGCTGCGCGCGCAGCCTTCCAGAACCGCGGTCGACAAAACCCGATCCTCATCCGAAGCCCGAACAACCCACGAGCTGAGCCCTGATGCCCGCCGTTCTCGCGCTTTTTCTCGGCTATGTGATGAGCATGTTCTACCGCTCGTTCCTCGCGATTGTCGCGCAAGATCTCGGGCGCGATCTCGGCTTCGGCGCCGCCGAGCTCAGCAGCTTGTCGAGCGCTTGGCTCATTACATTTGCTCTCTCACAAATTCCGCTCGGGACGGCACTCGATCGCTTCGGGGTAGGACGAACAGTCGCGGCGTGCAGCTTTCTCACCGTGGTCGGCGCGACCCTGTTCGCGGTTTCGCAAAACTTCACGGTCAGCCTCATCGCCATGGCGGCGATCGGGGCGGGCTGTGCCGCGAACCTCATGGGCGCCACGGTGCATGTGGCGCTCAACTTCCCGCCACAGCGTTTCGCCTGGATGCTTGCGATCCTGATCAGCGCCGGCTCCTTAGGTCAGCTTCTCGGCGCGACCCCGCTCGCGCTGGCTTCCGAAGCATTTGGCTGGCGTCCCACCATGTTGGCGACCGCGGTCTTGTCCTTCATTTCCGCGCTCGCCGTGCTGTTGACGGTGAGAGACAAAACCACCCCTGCACGGCGGGAAGGCGCACGGGCAGGCATCCTCACGGGCGCGCTGCGGATCGCGCGTCTGCCGGCGCTTCGTTGGATGCTGCCCGTCATCTTCACGAGCTATGCGGTGGTGATTTCCGAGCGCAGCCTGTGGATCGGGCCTTATCTCGCGGAAGTGCACGGGCTCGATCCTGTCTCGATCGGCAATGCCGCGCTCGCCATGTCGGTGCTGATGGCATGCGGCGCGCTGGCTTTCGGGCCAGCCGAGCGAATACTGCATGGGCCGAAGATGCCGGCCCTTGGGGCCAGCATCATCGTCGGCCTCACCTTCGTCGTGCTCGGCATTTGGCAAGGTATCGATGCGCTTCGTGCAATCGCCCTTCTGGGTATCATCGGCTTTTTCGGACTGAGTTACGGCTCCCTGATGGCCCATGCGCGCCTCTTCATCCCGGACACTCTCATCGGGGTGGGGGCGACTTTCATCAACTTCGTTTTCATGAGCGGCGCGGGCCTCGTGCAATTCCTATCGGGTGTCTTCGTTGCCCGAGCCGAGGCCGCGGGCGTTGACGCGTCCCATCGTTATGCGTTCTTGCATATGGGCTTTGGGGTGTTGCTGCTGGCGACCGCGGCGGTTTACGTGCGAGCGCCGAAGACCCATGGGTGAAGCCGACGCTCTCCCGGCGCAGTGAAGCCGCCGCGCGCGATCCCGCTCGCCGCTTTCAAAACCGAAAGGTCGCCTATTCTCCTGGCGCCTTCGCCGAGATGGCAAGCGCATGCACGCCGGACCCGAGCTCCTCGGCGAGCGCCGCATTCACCATTCGGTGCCGCTCGACGCGGCTCTTCCCCGTAAATGCGTCGGACATGACTGCAACCGAGAAATGCGTCTCGCCGCCTTCGCGCCAGCCGGAATGCCCATGATGCTTGTGGGAATCATCGTTCACCTTCAACGCCCGAGGCGTGAACGCCGCCTTCAGCTTTGCTTCGATGCGTTCCGACATCCGCATGACGAGGAGTTCCTCTTGCCACTTGAGTTCGGGATATGAATACCCAATTTGCAACGAGCGCGAAGGCGCAGCTTCGGCGCTCGCCACCAAAAAAGCGACAGCCGAAAGTTTTTTTCACGCTTTGAGCTTGGCGTTAACGCCTTCACGCCACATAATCACAGTAGCCATGGATTTGAACTCGCCCCTCTTCGATCGTGTCCGCACGCGCCCGCGTTGCGACGAAGCGGTCGCGGCTGACGCCGAGCCCAGCTGCGGGCACCCTGGCTGCATGCTTGCGGGGCTTTACCGCGCCCCGCAAGGCCGTGGTCGCGAGGGCCAATACTTTCATTTTTGCCTCGATCACGTGCGCGCCTACAACGCAAGCTACAACTACTTCAAGGATATGCCGGACGAGGCTGTGGCGGCCTATCAGAAGGCGGACCTCTACGGGCATCGCCCGACTTGGCGCATGGGTGTGAACGGATCTGCCGCACATGGAGGCGCCAAGCTGCACGAGGCTTTCGCCGAAGCGACAATCGATGACGCGTTCGGCCTGTTCGGAAAACGCGGTTTTTCACAAACCGGCGGGGCACCGGGACAAGCCTCGGCGCGCGTCGGAAATGCAGCGAGAAAGGCGCTCGACACGCTGGGTCTCGAGCCCGGCGTCGATAAGGCGGCGCTCAAGGCGCGCTTCAAGGAGCTGGTGAAGCGCTTGCATCCGGACGCCAATAGCGGCGATAGATCGCATGAAGATCAATTGCGCGAAATCATCAACGCTTACAACTACTTGCGCACGGCGGGGCTTGCCTGAAGCGCATCGCAGCCATCGCGGCAACGACAGGCCGTCGCATGGTGCGGGGGAGCTTTTCGCGCCCTCATTTAATCCGGAAAAATTTGTTTTCCTTTTTGCCGGGCATGCTCTAGTTCCAGCGGTGCCCTTGAAGCCGCGGCGCGATCCGGGGCAATGCTTGCAAGGATCAGGCCGGCTGCCACGTCTTCCCCGCGTGCCTGGCTCGCAGAGGTCGTGGATGCTCGGAACTCGTCCGGGCATGGGACGATTGGCGTGCTGAAAGCAAATTGGCGGTGGCCGTGCGGCCACGAGCGAGGACGAAATGAACGCGAGCGTTGAGACGGCGCCTCTCCCGGACATGAAGGTCTCGGTCCGGCAGGTGTTCGGTCTGGATACCGACATGGAATGCCCAGCCTATTCGAAGGCTGACGAGCACGTGCCCGATTTCGATCAAGACTACGTCTTCGATCGCGATACCACGCTCGCGATACTTGCGGGCTTTGCCCATAACAGGCGCGTGATGATCTCCGGCTATCACGGCACCGGCAAATCGACGCATGTGGAGCAGGTGGCGGCACGCCTCAACTGGCCTTGCGTGCGCGTCAATCTGGACAGCCATGTCTCCCGGGTCGATCTCGTCGGCAAGGATGCGATCGTGCTGCAGGGCGGAAAGCAGGTGACGGAGTTCCGCGACGGCATCCTGCCTTGGGCGCTGCAGAACAACATCGCGCTTTGCTTCGACGAATACGATGCCGGCCGGCCTGACGTGATGTTCGTCATTCAGCGCGTGCTCGAGGTTTCGGGCAAGCTCACCCTGCTCGACCAGAAGCGCGTCATCCGGCCACATCCGGCTTTTCGCCTTTTCTCCACGGCAAACACGGTCGGTCTCGGGGACACGTCGGGCCTGTATCATGGCACGCAGCAGATCAACCAGGGACAGATGGATCGCTGGTCGATTGTCACTACCTTGAACTATCTGCCGCATGACCGCGAGGCCGAAATCGTGCTCTCGAAGGCGCCGCATTACCGCACGAAGCAGGGTCGCGACACGGTCTCCAAGATGGTGCGCGTCGCCGATCTCACGCGGAACGCGTTCGTGGCCGGCGATCTCTCGACGGTGATGAGCCCGCGCACCGTCATCACCTGGGCGGAAAACGCCGAGATCTTCTCCGATCTCGGCTTCGCCTTCCGGGTCACCTTCCTCAACAAATGCGATGAACTCGAGCGCACGCTCGTGGCCGAGTTCTATCAGCGCTGCTTCGGGCAGGAGCTGAAGGAAAGCGCCGTCAATGTCGCGCTGAGTTGAGGCTCAAGCAGCGCCGCTCGGCGCGACGAGGCTTGCCATGATCTCCGCGTTGTTCTTCGACGTCTTCGGAACGCTGGTGGACTGGCGCTCCTCCATCGCGCGCGACGCGAAGGCATTGCTCGGACCTCTCGGCCATGACATCGACTGGCATTCCTTTGCCGAGGCCTGGCGGGCCGAATATCAGCCGTCCATGGAGGAGGTGCGTTCCGGACGCCGTGAATTCGTGAAGCTCGACGATCTCCATCGCGAGAACCTCGAGCGCATTCTTCCGCGTTTCAAGCTCGAAGGTCTCGACGCCGATACTCGCGCGTCGCTGAACCGCGCCTGGCACCGTCTCGATGCCTGGCCCGACGTGCCGAAGGGTATGCGACGGCTCTACGCGAAATACCGCCTTGCTCCGGTCTCGAACGGCAACATTTCGATCATGGTCGACTTGGCGCGCCACAACGGTTTTGCTTGGGACACGGTGCTGGGAGCCGAGATCGCGCGCGATTACAAGCCGAACCCGGCGGCTTATCTTTCTTCGGCGCGCGCACTCGATCTCGAGCCGTCGGCCTGCGTCATGGTGGCTGCGCATTCCTCGGATCTCGCCGCGGCCGCGAAATGCGGGCTCAAGACCGCCCATGTGGCGCGGCCCAACGAGCACGGCCCGGGAAAAGGCGAGACGAAACCGTCGGTGCCGGTCGATTTTGCCGCCCGCGACATCGTCGATTTGGCTGATATATTGAAAGCATGACGCTCATCTCGAACCGTAAGCCTGGCGCGCCGAAGCCCGCCCCCACCGAACCGCTCAAGCAAGCGGTTGCGTCGTGCATGCGCGCGCTTTCGCGCCGGCCCGAAATCGAGGTGGTCTACGCTTCCGACAAGCCGGCCCTCTTCGGCGCCGAGAAGGCGCGCCTTCCCGAGCCACCACGCAAGCCGTCCCCCGAGGATGTCGCGGTCCTCCGTGGCCACGCCGATTCGATGGCGCTCAAGCTTGCCTGTCACGATCCCGCCGTCCATCGGCGGCTCGCGCCACAAGGGCCGGAAGCACGTGCGCTCTTCGACTCCGTCGAGCAGGCGCGCGTCGAAGCGATCGGCGCCAAGCGCATGCAGGGCGTCGCCTCCAATCTCTCGGCGATGCTGCAGGACCGCTACCATCGCGGCGCCAAATACGAGGATGTCACCGACAGGGCGGACGCTCCGATCGAGGATGCCGTCGCGCTCATGGTGCGCGAGCGCCTGACGGGCGAAGCGCCTCCGCCCGCGGCGCGAAAGCTCGTCAATCTCTGGCGCACCGAGATCGACGCCAAGGCGGGCGCCGAGCTCGATCGCCTCGACGGCAAGATCGACGACCAGCGTGCCTTTGCTCGCATCATGCGCGACGTGCTCGCGCATCTCGATATGGCGGAAGCCGCCGAACTCGAGAGCGAGGAAACCGAGGAGAGCGAAGAGGATCAATCCGACGAGAACCAGCAGCAGGAAGGCGACGAGAGCGAAGAAGGGTCTTCGCGCGAGCAGGCCGAAATGGAATCGAGCGAAGCCGCCGCCGAAGACCTCGAGGACGGAATGAGCGAGGAATCGGACGCGCCCTCCGGCGAGTTGCCGGACGACGCCGATGAAGCCGATTCCGAAGAGGCCTCCGAAGCCTGGCGGCCACCGTCATCCGGCGCCAATGAGCGTCGCGCGCCCGATTACAAGGCGTATCTGACGAAGTTCGACGAGGTCATCGCGGCCGAAGAATTATGCGATCCCGAGGAGCTCACGCGCTTGCGGGGCTATCTCGACAAGCAGGTTCAGAACCTGCAGGGCGTGGTGGCGCGCCTCGCCAACCGCCTGCAGCGCCGCCTTTTGGCGCAGCAGAACCGCTCATGGGAGTTCGACCTCGAGGAGGGCATGCTCGACGCGTCGCGTTTGCCGCGTGTCATCATCGATCCTTTCCAGCCGCTATCGTTCAAGCAGGAGAAGGACACGAATTTCCGCGACACGGTAGTCACGCTGCTTCTCGACAACTCGGGGTCGATGCGAGGCCGGCCAATCACGGTCGCCGCGACATGCGCCGATATTCTGGCGCGCACGCTCGAACGCTGCGGCGTCAAGGTCGAAATCCTCGGTTTCACCACGCGCGCCTGGAAAGGCGGTCTCTCGCGTGAGGCCTGGTTGCAATCGGGCAAGCCCGCCAATCCGGGAAGGCTGAACGATCTGCGCCACATCATCTACAAAGCGGCCGACGCGCCTTGGCGCCGGGCACGCAAGAATCTCGGGCTGATGATGCGAGAGGGTCTTCTCAAGGAAAATATCGACGGAGAAGCCCTCGATTGGGCACATCGCCGCCTCGTGCATCGTCCTGAGCAAAGGCGTATCCTGATGATGATCTCGGACGGCGCGCCGGTCGATGATTCGACCCTCTCGGTGAACCCGGGCAACTATCTCGAACGCCATTTGCGCCATGTGATCGAGGAGATCGAAACTCGCTCGCCGGTGGAGCTCATCGCCATCGGCATCGGTCACGATGTGACGCGCTACTACCGCCGCGCCGTCACGATCGTCGATGCCGAGGAACTCGGCGGCGTCATGACCGAGAAGCTTGCCGAGCTTTTCGACGAGAATGCCTCTCCGGTCGCGCCCAAACGTCGAGCCGCCTAGCCACCGCCGATCACGAGGATCGGCCAAGACTGAGGGCCACCGGCAAGGCAAGCGCGCAGAGCGACGCCATCGCCCAAAATCCGCCCACGCCAAAATTCGCATAGAGCCAGCCGGAGACGAGCGTCAGCAAGGCGACCGCGGCGCCCGCCGCGAAGGTGCCATAGAGCGCTTGCGCCGTCGCGGCGAGACGCTTCGGCACGCTTTCGACAATGACGCGCATGCAGGCGAGATGGAAAAGCGCGAAGGTGAAGCCATGTAGCGGCTCGACGAGCGAGAGCGCGAGGA
Organism: Hyphomicrobiales bacterium; assembly: GCA_019247795.1. Lineage (GTDB taxonomy): Bacteria > Pseudomonadota > Alphaproteobacteria > Rhizobiales > Beijerinckiaceae > GAS188. Next base: position 11,329 of record JAFBAK010000100.1, read on the forward strand.
TCCGCGTGCTGAGGGCGAGCACAGCCCAGCGCAGGATGCCGATCGCCGCGGCGAGCGCGGCGGCGCGTCCGGGCCCGAGCCGCTCGATGAGGATAGGTCCGACGACGAAGAACATCACCACCTCGGCCGCGACCGATTCCGACCAGAGAAGACTCGCGGTTCCTGTGTCGATGCCGGCCGCGTTCCAGCTGATCATCGCAAAACTGTCGTGCATCGCATGGCTACCGAGCACCAGCGCGGCCGCCAGCATGAGCCGCCGGTAAACGGGAATCCTCAATAAGGTGAGCACCCCACTTTTCCGTTCTTGCGCGGCGTCGGATGGACGCTCGACGATGTTCGGCAATGGCAGCGCGCAGAGCGAGGCCATGCCCAACAGCACGGCGTTGAGCCAAAGCGTCACCGCAAGCCCAAGGGGACGTGCGACCTCGCCGGCCAGGATGGACCCGGCCACAAAGGCGGCCGAGCCGACGCCGCGTACCCAGCCATACTGGAAGGGCTTCGCGCCGGGTTCCGTGGCGGGGCTCGCCGAAGCGGAGAGTGCAAGCGCATCCGATATCGGCGCCAGCGGCGCCAAGGCCGAGGCTTGGGCCAGCGCCACAGGAAGCAGGATCACGAAGCCTTGCGCAGGCAGAAAGAGGAGCGCGCAGGCCGCGGCCGCAAGTGCGCAGACGGCGAGCACTCGGCTCCACGAGCGATGACGATCCGCGAGGCGCCCGGCGAGCGGGCCGGCCAACAGCCGGATCGCAGTGGAAGAGGCGAGCACGAGCCCGACCTCTTCGGAACCGAGACCTCGGCTGCTGAGAAATGCCGGCAGAAACGGGGAAGAGACGCCGAATGCCGCATAAAGGGCGGCATAAAGGAGGACAAACCTCGTCAGGGCCGAGAGTCTAGGCAAGGAGGCTCAATCCCTATCGTCGCGTTCCTCATGCGTTGCCTCGCCTTCCTCGGAGTCCTCCGGATCCGAAACCGGAATCGAGTAGACCCCTTTGAGCCAGCGTCCGAGATCGATATCCGCGCAGCGCTTCGA
>JAFBAK010000159.1 GCA_019247795.1 Hyphomicrobiales bacterium
CACGGAAACGGTGGCGCACCACCCGCTCGCGACGGATCAGACGACCGGGCGAGCGGAAAGCGCCAAGCGCGGCCGACGCATCGTGAGAAGCCATCACAAGGCGTGGCGACGATGTCGCCATATCCGCCCGAGCGTGATCGGTTCCGCAAGTGATCGTGACGATCAGTCCCAAGAGGACGGGCCACGCCGATTTCTCGCCCATGACTTCGCTCCCGTTTTCAAGTTACGGCGGCAGCCTTGTCCAATATCGGCAAGAAATCGTTGCCCGACCGAGAATTCGGGGAGCAAGCTTTCCAATTCATAACGAAAAATACACGAATCGCTTCGCATTATTCTTCGTCGGCATTGGCCCCTTCATTTCGATGTCTTGGGCCTGCACGAAGGTCGAGATGGTTAATGAGAGCACTCGCAAAAGAGATTGCCTCTACTTCGGCTCGGAGAGAGTTGACTCACCCAGGGCGAGCGCCGAGCGTCGCTGCCGGACCGCATGGGCGTTTCGATGCGACGCCCCAAGAGATCGCGCATTACATCGGACAGATAACGGCAGAGCTTTCGACGATGGCGCGAAAAAGCGATCTCGGCCTCCTCGCCTATTTCCTGCAGATGGCGCATGCCGAAGCCCGCACGCTTTGCCGCAAATTCGAACACGACGCAGGGCGCCATTCGCTCTGACCGGTTGACGGCGAACTCGCCGTCGCGAGCTTTCAGGGCAAGAGCTGGACGAGATCGCCGCCGGTCCGGGTGATGCGTCCTTCGATTTCGAGCTCGAGAAGGGCCGCGCGCACAGCGCTCGCCGGCAGCCCGCAGCCGCGCACGATGTCGTCGAGTGCCGCCGGTGAAGCGCCGAGCACATCGAGTACGCGCTTCATGAAGCGATCCTTTTGCTCCGCATCGCCTCCGGGAACAGGTTGCGAGAAACCGTCGAGCGCCCCGGCTCCCATCGGGTTGAATTGCCGTGCCGGGATCTCCGCGGAAGGAATTTCGCCACGCTCACCAAATAGGTCGAGCTCCTCCCAAAGGGGTTCCTTGGCATCACGCTTGTCTTCCGCAAGCCCGCTCGAAACACCGCGCCGGCTCCCTGAGACGATCGGCGCCAGCACCTCGGTAACGTGCTCGCTCGCCGTGACCAATGTCGCACCTTGGCGGATCAGATCGTTCGTTCCCTCTGCGCGCGGATCGAGAGGAGAGCCCGGCACCGCGAACACTTCGCGACCTTGCTCGACGGCAAAACGGGCCGTGATCAATGATCCGGAGGCCCGGGCCGCTTCGATGACGACGACCCCATGTGCGAGGCCTGAAACGATGCGGTTGCGCCGAGGAAAATCTCGACCGCGTGGCTCCCAGGTGAGAGGCATCTCGCTGATGGCAACGCCGCCATCGACGATCTTCTCCAGGAGCGGACGGTTCTCGTTTGGATAGATGCGTGCATGTCCCCCCGCGAGCACCGCAACGGTTCCGGACGAAAGGGAAGCGCCATGTGCGCGCGCATCTATACCGCGCGCCAAGCCGGAGACGATCGTGAAGCCCGCTTCTCCGAGATCGGCTGCGAGGCGCTCGGCAAAGCGAAGTCCCAGGGCCGACGCATTGCGCGAACCGACGATGGCGGTCATCGGACGATCGAGCACTGAGGGATTGCCGCGCAATGCGATCAGAGGCGGCGCATCGGCGGTCGCCGCAAGCGGTGCCGGATAGGCCCCTTCCGTTACCGCGACAAAGTTGATCCCGAGCTTTGCGGCCGCTTCGAGCTCGGCCTCGGCCTCGCTCTTCGTGCACACATGAAGGGCGCGTCCGGCCTCGCGATGGAGGCGAGGCAAGGCCGCAAGCGCGCCCGCCGCACCCCCATAACGTTCGACGAGGCCACGGAACGTGCGCGGGCCCACGCCCTCCGAGCGGATCAATCGAAGCCAGGCGAGCCTCTCATCGTCGCTCAGCGAGTCTGTGTCGCGCCGGTGCATCACGTTCTCGACCCGATGCGACTCTCCTCGCCTGCGAGAAGCAGCTTGATGTTTTGCGCGTGCTTCACCCACAGGAGCGCCGCCAAAAGTGCAAAGACCAGCGCCACCAGGATGGGCTGGAAGGCGAGGAGCGTTGCGACCGCCGCGAGGCTCGCCGTCAGTGCCGCAAGCGACGAATATCGAGCAATGAAAGCCATGGCGAGCCAGATCACCGCAAAGACCAGCGCCGCAGGCCAGAAGAAGCCAAGGAGACAACCCAGAAATGTGGCAACGCCTTTGCCCCCTCTGAAGCCGAGCCAGACCGGGAACAGGTGTCCAAGAAAGGCGCCGCACGCCGCGACGAGCGCCGCGGACACGCCCAGCTGCGCGCCCGCGAGCACCGCCACCGTTCCCTTGAGCAAGTCACCCAAAAGAGTTGCCGCCGCAACGCCTTTTTTCCCCGTCCTTAGAACATTGGTCGCGCCGATATTGCCCGAACCGATGCTGCGCAAATCGGGTCCCCCCGTAAGTCGCGTCAGCACGACGCCGAAGGGAATGGAGCCAAGAAGGTAACCGATGAGGAAGGCTGCGGTGATTCCAATAAAGGATTCCGGCGCCTCGATTGCTCCCGCCACTTTTGCAACTCCCCGTCGCCCAGCGCCAAGCTTCGCGCCGAGGTCCTGACATTCCCCTTGGAGCATACCCGCGCCGCGAGCAAGTCCGCCCGGAACGTAGTGCATGAGCAGGCAAGCTGGGAAATGCTTTCCGGACTAACGCCGACTTCCCGGATCCGTCAGCCTACACCGCTCGGAGCAATCGACCCTAGAGCCCTGGCAAGGAACTGGCCACCGCGTTCACGAACTCGCCGCCGACCAATGTCGCGAGCACTCGCCCTTGCAGGCGCGCTTCGTCGAAGGGCGTATTCTTGCAAAGGGAATGAAGCGTTGACGGATCGACGATCCACGGTTCGTCAGGGTCGAAAACGACAAGGTCGGCGCACGAACCGACGGCAAGATTTGCGGGCGGAAGACGGAAGGCATTGGCCGGCCCGCTCGACAAGGCGGCCAAGAGGCACGGCAAGGCAATCTCGCCCGAATGCACGAGACGCAAGCCGGCGGCGAGCATCGTCTCGAGCCCGATGGCGCCATCTGCCGATTCGGCGAAGGGCTGGCGCTTCGTTTCGACATCCTGCGGGTCGTGATCCGACACGATGGCGTCGATGACGCCGTCCGAGAGTCCTTCGACAAGCGCGCGGCGATCCGTCTCGGACCGCAAGGGAGGCGAGAGCTTGAAGAAGGTCCGATAATCGCCGACGTCGCTTTCATTGAGGGTGAGATGGTTGATCGAAACACCGCAAGTGACCCGCAACCCCTCCGACTTCGCCGCCCGAATGGCTTCGAGCGATTCCGCACATGAAATCAAGGCTGCGTGATATCGCGCTCCGGTCAGACGAACGAGCGCGAGATCGCGCATGAGCACGAGCGTTTCTGCGACCTTCGGCACTCCGGAGAGCCCGAGCCTGGAGGCAAATTCGCCTTCGTTCATCACACCCTCGGCCGCGAGAGTTTCGTCCTGCGTGAAATGCGAGACGATCGCATCGCGGTCGCGCGCGTAAAGCAGGGCACGACGCATCAGTTGGGAATTCATGATGCTCTTGTGACCGTCGCCAAAGACGACCGCGCCCGCTTCCTTGAGAAGGCCGATCTCCGTCATCTCCCGCCCGGCGAGGCCTTTCGTGAGAGCTGCGCTCGGGTGGATCCGCAATGCTGAAGCTGCGCGCGCCCGACGCAAGACGAAATCCACGATCGCCGGATCATCGATCACGGGATGGGTGTCGGGCCGGCAGACCAAGGTGGTGACACCGCCCGCCGCTGCCGCACGACTTGCCGAGGACAAGGTCTCGCGATGCTCGGCCCCCGGCTCACCGATGAAGGCCTGAAGATCGACGAGCCCCGGGGCGACCACATGTCCGAGGCAATCGATGACACGCATCTTCTCGCGCATGTCGTCCAGGGACGAGACCGTTGCGAGATGGGCGCCGATCTCCGCGATCAGCCCGTCCTTGACGATCAGGCCGCCATGAAACTCCCGACGTTCTTGCGGATCGACAAGCCTCGCATTGGCCAGAAGCACGGGTTGTGGAGGCCCTGCACGGTCGAATTCGCGTTCACTCATTGGGCAGGTGCCTGGCAAGCGCTTCGAGCACGGCCATGCGGACAGCGACGCCCATCTCGACCTGCTCGCGAACGAGCGATTGAGTCCCGTCGGCGACATCGGAGGCGATCTCGACTCCTCGATTCATCGGCCCTGGATGCATGACGAGGGCATCGGGTTTGGCGAAGGAAAGCTTCTCCCGGTCAAGCCCGAAATAGCGGAAATATTCCCGAATCGAAGGGACGAAGGCTCCGCTCATTCTCTCGCGCTGGAGACGCAACATCATCACGATGTCGGCCCCGGCAAGGCCGGTGCGCATGTCGGGCGAGACCTCGACACCGAAGCGCTCCACCTCCGAGGGAAGAAGCGTGGAGGGTCCGACGAGACGCACGAAGGCGCCCAGCGCGGCGAGGCAGATGATGTTGGAGCGGGCCACGCGGGAATGGAGGATGTCGCCGCAGATGGTGACGACGAGGCCCTCGATGCGACCCTTGGCGCGACGGATCGTGAGCGCGTCGAGCAAAGCCTGGGTCGGGTGTTCATGGGCACCGTCCCCCGCATTCACCACCGAGCAATCGACCTTGCGGGCCAAAAGATTGACGGCGCCCGCCGCGTGATGACGCACGATGATGATATCGGGGCGCATCGCATTCAAGGTTGCGGCGGTGTCGAGGAGAGTCTCGCCCTTCTTCACTGACGAGGAGGACACCGACATGTTCATCACATCGGCGCCCAGCCTTTTGCCGGCGATTTCGAAGGAGGATTGCGTTCGCGTCGATGGCTCGAAAAAAAGGTTGATCTGCGTGCGCCCCCGCAAGGTCGCGGCCTTCTTTTCGACTTGTCGAGACAAGGCGACGTAATCTTCGGCCGTGTCCAAAAGCGCTTGGATGTCGAGGCGCGAGAGCCCTTCAATGCCGAGAAGATGGCGATAGGGATATTGGGAGCGGCCGCCGTTCATTAAAGGCAGCTGCATAGGAGAAATCGGGCCGGCGCGCCAGCCTTGACGGTTGCTCAATCCACAAACGAGATCTTGGATCGCGGCCCGCGGGGTTCGAAGGGTTCGGCGCCCCGGGATGGCGGTTCGCTGTCGATTTCGCTATTTCCGAACGAGGACGAACAAGCTTTACGGGTGTCTTCGTGCCCCTCGAGGGATCCACGACCCACGAAGTCTTCAATCAGACGCCGCCATTGGTCGACGTCAATTTCGCTGCGCTCGATCAGCCTTTGCTCGGAGCGCTTGATGCTTTCGGAGTGAAAGGCGACGCAACGCACCTCGCCAAGCAAGGCGCCATGCTCGGCACAGCCGCGCATCTCGAGCTTGCACGGCTCGCCAATGAAAACCCGCCCAAGCTCAAGATTTTCGACGCGCGCGGCCTTCGCCAGGATCTTGTCGAGTTTCACCCCGCCTATCACGAGCTGATGCGTCGAAGCATGGAGGCAGGGCTTGCTTCCTCGACCTTCGAAAGCCTGCCGGCCGACCGCGTTCTCACGAATGGGAAGCTCCACGGAAAGGGGCATGTCGCCCGCTCGGCGCTCCACTACCTCATGAGCGGCGTTGAAGCCGGACATCTCTGCCCCGTGACCATGACGCATGCGGGCAGCGCGGCGCTCGCGTCAGCCCCGACGCATCTCAAGGCGCTGATGCCGCTGATCGCCTCGCGCGTTTATGATGCTTCGTTCAGGCCGTTTTGGGAGAAGCGGGGCATCACCCTCGGCATGGGCATGACGGAGAAGCAGGGCGGCAGCGACGTTCGGGCAAATACCACGAGGGCGCGACAGATTGCCGGGGACGAATATGAGATCACCGGCCATAAATGGTTTCTTTCGGCGCCCATGTGCGATGCTTTCCTCGTCCTCGCCCAGGCCGTGGGAGGCCTCACCTGCTTCCTCATGCCGCGCTTTCGTCCGGATGGCGCGCTCAACGGACTGCACCTGCAGCGCCTCAAGGACAAGCTCGGCAATCGTTCGAATGCTTCGTCCGAGGTCGAGTTCGTCAAGGCCTTCGCCTGGCGGATCGGCCCGGAGGGTCGCGGTGTGCAAACCATCATCGAGATGGTGCAGCTCACGCGATTGGATTGCATCAGCTCATCGGCCGGTCTCATGCGCATGGGCCTGGCGCTGGCGATGCATCACGCTCGTCACCGCAGCGCTTTTCAGCGAAAGCTCGTGCAACAACCCGCGATGCGCATGACGCTCGCCGACCTTGCCCTTTCGGCGGAAGCGGCGATAGCGGTGGCGCTGCGGCTGGCGCAAGCTTTCGATCGGTCGGAGAAGGAGCCGGTGCAGGCGGCCTACGCCCGGCTCATCACGCCGGCGATCAAATTCGCCATCTGCAAATCCGCGCCCGGCTTCCTTTACGAAGCGATGGAGTGCCTCGGCGGCAACGGCTATGTCGAGGAAAGTCCCCTCCCTCGTCTCTATCGCGAAGCCCCGGTCAACGCGATCTGGGAAGGCTCTGGCAATATCATGGCACTCGACGTGCTACGCGCTGCGAGGCGTGACAGGGAGGCCACCCGGACCGTGCTTGCCGAGCTTGCCCGGCAAACGCATGACCTGCCTGAAGCCGACCGGCTCGTGGAACGCATCAAAGCGTTCATCGCGCAAGATGAGGCACAAGGCTCGGCGCGTGCACTCACGCTCGATCTTGCGGCGCTTGCCTCCGCCGCGGCGCTTGCACAATGCGCGCCGCACGCGCTTACAGAAGCTTTCGCGCGCACGCGGTTTCATCGCGCCCACGAGCTTTTCGGCGCGAACGAGCTCGACGAAGAATGCGAGCAACTTCTCGAGCGCGCCTTGCCGGCGAGCTGAAGCTCGAACCATTCCCTGATATGAACCGCATAAACGATTCGCGCGTTGAAGCGGCTCACCTCCTCCCCACCTCGAGGACGAAACATGATCAACATCCACACGCATTTGTCCCCGATCATCTCGATCATTGCGGGCGTCGTGATACTTCTGATGCCGCGCCTTCTGAACTACATCGTGGCCATCTATCTCATCTTGATCGGCATCATCGGGCTCGACATCGTGCGCGTGTAAGGCGCGCTCGCGGCGAAAGCGGCAGCGTCAAGGGCGATTTGACTTCGCGCCTCGACCTCACCATGTTCCGCGCTCTTCGCGAACCCGCAACTTGAACCTGCCGGGTCATCGTCAAGCACCTTTGCCAAACGGAAATCATGAAAGTCGTCGTCGTCGAATCGCCTGCGAAGGCGAAGACCATCAACAAATATCTCGGCCGCGGATATCAGGTTCTCGCGTCCTTCGGGCATGTGCGCGATCTGCCCGCCAAGGACGGCTCGGTCGATCCCGATCACGACTTCGCCATGACCTGGGAGGTGGAGGCGAAAGGCGCCAAGCACGTTTCCGAAATCGCCAAATCGATCAAGGGGGCCGAGGGTCTCATTCTGGCCACGGACCCCGACCGCGAAGGCGAAGCCATCTCCTGGCACATCGTGGAAGCGCTGAGCGCGAGACGCGTTCTGAAAGGCGTGCCTGTCGAGCGCGTCACGTTCAACGCGATCACGCCTGATGCGGTGATGAAGGCGATGGCGCAACCGCGCGCCATCGACCAGGCGCTTGTCGATGCTTACCTCGCGCGGCGCGCGCTCGATTATCTCGTCGGCTTCACCTTGTCCCCCGTGCTCTGGCAAAAGCTCAAGGGCGCGCGCTCGGCGGGGCGCGTGCAATCGGTTGCGCTTCGCCTCGTCTGCGATCGGGAGCTCGAAATCGAGCGTTTCGTGCCGCGCGAATATTGGTCGATCGCGGCGCACCTGAAAACACCGGCGGAAGCCTCCTTCGAAGCGCGTCTCGTCGGCGCCGACGGCGAGAAGATCACGCGCCTCGATGTCGGCACGGCCGCGGAGGCGCAGGCCTTCAAGGCCGCGCTCGATGCGGCGCGCTTCCGTGTCGTTCAAGTCGAGGCCAAGCCCGGCAAGCGCCACCCCTTTCCGCCCTTCACCACGTCGACCTTGCAGCAGGAAGCCTCGCGCAAGCTCGGCCTCTCGCCAGCCGTGACGATGCGCATCGCGCAACGCCTTTATGAAGGCATCAATGTCGATGGCGAGACCGTCGGCCTCATCACTTATATGCGCACCGACGGCGTCGACATGGCGCCAGAAGCGATCGCGCGGATCAGGCGGATGATCGAAACGGAACACGGCAAGCCCTATCTGCCGCAAACGCCTCGGCGCTACACGAACAAGGCAAAGAACGCGCAAGAGGCGCATGAAGCGATCCGTCCGACCGATCCCACCCGGCATCCGAGACAGATGGCGCGGTTGCTCGAGCCCGATCAGGCGCGGCTTTACGAGCTGATCTGGATACGCTCGGTCGCAAGCCAGATGGAGAGCGCGACGATCGAGCGCACGACGGCCGATATCGTGGCGGAGGCTGGAGCGCGGAAGCTCGATCTTCGTGCAACGGGACAGGTGATCACCTTCGACGGCTTTCTCAAGCTCTATCAGGAAGGGCGCGACGAGGAGCCCGACGACGAAGATAACCGCCGCCTCCCCCCGATGCGTGTCGGCGACCCTTTGACACGCGAGCGCATCGACATCGCCCAGCACTTCACCGAGCCTCCGCCTCGCTTCTCCGAGGCGAGCCTGATCAAGCGCATGGAAGAGCTCGGCATCGGCCGACCCTCGACCTACGCGTCGATCCTCGCCGTGCTGCAGGAACGCGAATATGTCACGCTCGAGAAGAAGCGCCTCTTCGCGGCCGACAAGGGGCGCATCGTCACGGCCTTCCTCGAGAACTTCTTCAAGCGCTACGTCGAATATGATTTCACCGCCTCGCTCGAGGAGGACCTCGACCGCATCTCGAACAGCGAGATCGCGTGGAAGGAGGTGATGCGCCGCTTCTGGCTCGATTTCTCGGCGGCGATCGCGGGGACGAAGGAATTGCGCACGGCGCAGATTATCGACGCGCTCAACGAGGCGCTCGGCCCGCACATCTTTCCCGACAAGGGGGACGGCACCAATCCGCGCGCCTGCCCTTCTTGCGGCAGCGGAAATTTGTCCCTGAAGTTCGGCAAATTCGGCGTGTTTGTCGGCTGCTCGAATTACCCCGAATGCCGCTTTACGCGCCAACTCTCGGCAGCCGGCGGCATGAACGGCAATGGCGAGCACGCGGGGCTCGCGAATGGTGTGCAGGTGTTGGGCAAGGACGAGGACACGGGCGCCGAGGTCACGCTGCGCGATGGGCGTTTCGGCCCTTATCTGCAGCTCGGCGACGGTGAAAAGCCGAAGCGCGTGAGCTTGCCCAAGGGGCTCGATCCGTCCGCCGTCGATCTCGCCAAGGCCATTCGACTGTTATCGCTTCCGCGCGAAGTCGCAAGGCACCCCGAGAGCGGCGAGCCGATCTTGGCGGGCGTCGGACGCTATGGGCCGTATGTGCAGCACGGCAGGACTTTCGCCAACCTGGAGGGCTCCGATGACGTACTCGAGATCGGCGCCAACCGCGCGATCGACCTGATCATCGCGCGCGAAACGAGCGGTCCGGGACGCGGACGCTTCGGTGGTGCCGTGCCGGCGGGGCGGCAGCTCGGCGAGCATCCCGAAGAAGGCGGTCCGGTCACCGTGCGTCCGGGGCGCTTCGGACCTTATGTCAATCACGGCAAGCTCAATGCCACCTTGCCGAAGGGGGTTGATCCGGACCTCGTCGGTCTCGACGAAGCGCTCGCGCTGTTGAGTGCGAAGGCGGCTGCGGGAGGGGGCAAACGGCGATTCGGGGCAGGACGCAAGCCCGCCAAAAGCGGCTCCGGCAAAGGCACAAAGCCCAGCGGGCCGGAGTCCAGGCCGGTTGGTGCAGCAGCAGTCAGGAAGACCCGCAAGGGGCCGCCCAAGAAGCCCAGTTCGGCCTCCCGAAAAGCTCCCGCGAAGGGCAGCCGAGCTTCACGCGCGCCCGACCCGTGACGTCGACGGCACCGGAGAATCACTCCTTCATGCCACGCGATCGCTGAGACGCTTCTCCATCTCGAGGTAACGCCTCGCGTCCCAGTCGAGAGCTCCTTCTGTTTTCGCGCAAGGCATAAAGACAAAATTAAGGAATTATGCTAAATAGATGGTTAGCGTCCAATTGGACGCTAACCGCTGGCGAGTTGATTGCCGTTCAACGGTCATCCGCGGCCGCGATGCGCATCAGGCTCTGTCCGCCCTCTCTGAGCGGCGCGCCGGACCAAATCCGTTCAAACAAAAACAAGAGGGCGGCCCGTGCGGGCTTCCCTTGCTTAAGCCCAAAACAGGGAAAGAAACGATGCGGCTGAGGGGTAACAATGACTTTTTGGGGCCGGGGACCGACCCGTCGAGCGACGGATAAACACTTACATCGAGACTCGTCTTCCTTGCGCCTCAACAGGCGTGAGCCGGGGCGTCCGACTTCATCCTGCCTCGATCACCGCGTCCGATACTGGCTTGCGGGCACGGCGCTGGCGCTTTTGAGCGCAGCGCCGGCCTTTGCCACGGATTTTTCGGTGAGTGACGATGCCTCCTTGCGCGCGGCGCTCACCAATGCGGTCGCGGGTGACAGCATCACATTCAAGAACAACATCGCGATCGCGAGCGACCTGCCGGCGATCACCCAAAGCGTCACGATCAACGGCGGCAACTTCACGCTTTCGGGCGCGAACAGCACGGCAAACGGCAATAGTGCGCTTTTCGTCTTCTCCGGCACGGTCGCGATCAACAATCTCACGATCAGCCAGGTGACGGCGCAAGGCGGCGCCGGCGGCAACAGCGCCGGCGCCGGCGCGGGCCTCGGGGGCGCCTTGTTCGTCGGCGCTCAGGCGAATGTGACGGTGAGCAACGTCTCCTTGCTCAACAATATCGCGCAAGGCGGCAATGGCGGCGCGCCCTCGGCTGTCAGAGGCGGGGGTGGAGGCGGCGGGTTGGGCGGTGCCGGTGGCGCCGCTGGTGGCGGTGGTGGAGGCGTCGGCAATCCCGGCATAGGTGGAGGTGGAGGGAATCCGGGTGGAAACGGAAACCTGACGGGACAAAACAGCGGCGTTACGGGCGCCGGCAGCAACGGTGGAGGTGGTCCGGGCGGCCCCCGCGGAACATCTGGAGGCGGCGGCGGCGGAGCTGGCGCAACGCTGTCGAGCGGCACGGATGGCGGCGCCGGTGGCTTCGGTGGTGGTGGAGGCGGTGGGGCCGGCGTAGGCAATGGCGGTGACGCGGGCTTACGCCCCGGAAATTTGAAGACGCTTGCGGGTGTCAAAACGTTCGATTTGGCCAACCCCCTCGCCGCCGGCAGTGGCGGTTTCGGAGGGGGTGGGGGCGCTCCAGGCGGCCGAAACGAAGCGAGAGGTGGCGGCGATGGCGGCTTCGGCGGCGGCGGCGGAGCCGGCAGAACCGCGGCCGGCAGCGGTGGCTTCGGCGCCGGCGCGGGAGATGCCACTGGCGGAGGCGGCGGCGGCGGATTGGGGGCGGGCGGCGCGGTGTTCGTGCAGCAAGGCGGCACGCTCACCTTTGCGGGCAATCTCTCCGTGAACGGAAACTCGGTCGCCGGCGGGACCGGCGGCAGTGCTGGCGCCGGCGGCGGTTCCGCATTCGGCAGCGGCATCTTCCTGCAAGGCAACAGCACCATCGCCTTTCAGCCCGGCGCGGGACAAGTGCAGACGGTCGCGGACGTGATCGCGGACCAGAACGGAAGCGTTGCCGGGAGCAGTGCCAGCGGCGGGCTCACGCTCAACGGTTTGGGTACGCTCGTGCTTTCGGCCGTCGATACTTATACCGGGCCGACGACCGTCATGACGGGCACCCTCGCTGTGACCGGCGCGATCGCAAACTCGACTGCGACGGTTTCGAACGGCGGCACGCTCGCGGGCTCGGGAACCGTCGGCGGCCTCGTCGCACAATCGGGCGGCACCGTGGCGCCGGGCGCGCTCACGCCGTTCACGACACTCAACGTTTCCGGGAATGCGAGCTTTGCGTCCGGATCGATTTTCCTCGTCAACATCAACAGTGCGGGACAAAACGACAAGCTCCTCGTCACCGGCATGGCGACCTTGACGGGGGGCACCGTGCAGGTGCTCGCCGGAACCGGCATCACGGCGGCGAGCCGCTTCACGCTTTTGACCGCGAATGGGGGCGTGACGGGCGCCTTCACGCAAGTCACGGCGAGCTCGAACCTCGCCTTCTTGACGCCGGTGCTCAGCGAAGACGCAAACGATGTCTTTTTGAGCTTCATGAGCATGTCCCCCCCGCCCCCCGGAGCGCCGCCGCCGCCTCCAAACTTTGGGTCGGTCGCCGTTACGCCAACTCAGAAGGCGACCGCGGCGGCCGTGCAGGCGCTCGGCTCGGGACCGATCTTCGACGCAGTGATCGGGCAGAGCGCCGCGGGTGCGCGGCAGGCATTCAACGCGCTCTCCGGCGAAATCCATGCGACCGCCGTCTCCGCGGCTTTCGAGGATGACCGGTTCCCGCGTGAAGCGATTCTCGATCGCTTGAGCCAACCCCTCGCGACGCCTCTTCTGGGCGTGGCTTCCACCATGACGGGCGCCTACGCGGCCGATCTTCCGACGCGCAAGGGGCCGCCGGTCGCGCCCATCGACGTGCGCATGTACCAGCCTCGGCTGTTCGATCTCTGGGGCCAGGGCTTCGGCGATTGGGGGCACGCGAAGGGTGACGGCAACGCCGCACCGTTCGATCGCTCGCTCGGCGGCTTCGTCGCCGGCGCCGATGTCTCCGCGATCGGCTTTGCGGGGAGCGAGTGGCGCCTAGGCCTTGCCGGCGGCTACACGGATGACACGATCCACGTTGCCCAGCGCCTCTCCTCGGCGGACTTCCAAACCGTTTTTGGCGGCCTCTACGCCGGTGCGAGCCTCGGCGCCGTGCATGTGCGTGCCGGCGCGCTCTACGGTTCAAACAGCCTCTCGACGAACCGTTCGGTCGTCTTCCCGGGGTTAACGGACAATACGACGTCGAGCTATGGCGGCACGACCGGGCAGATCTTCGGCGAGGCCGGATATCGCATCGAAGTTCCGAGCGCGAATGGCTTTGGCTTCTCGCATATATCGCTCGAGCCCTTCGCGGGCGCCGCCGGAATCGAGATCCACGTGAACGGCTTCAACGAGATCGGCGGGCCGTCGGCGCTCACGGGCTTCGGCCGCAGCTTCGATTTCGCCACGACCACCTTGGGTGTGCGCGTGCAAGGTGCGCTCAACCTGCCTTGGCCGCTCACCGCGCATGCGGTTATCGGCTGGCGTCATGCTTACGGCGATCTCGTACCCTCGGTGGCGCTTGCCTTCCAGAACAGCTCGCAAACCTTCACCGTGACCGGTGTGCCGATCGATCGGGATGCGCTCGTCGCAGAAGCCGGGCTCGACTATGCGCTGACATCCGCGGTCAAGATCAGCGCCTTCTACTCGGGCCAATATGGCCAGCGCGCTTTCGACAATGCGGTCAAGGGCCAGATCGATGTCAGCTTCTAAACTTGCGTGAATGAGGTGACCACCGCAGGCATGGTCTTTCCGTCATGGGCGTGCGACAAGCCCTGACACCCCCGCGACGGATGATCGTTTGCCCAAAAGACTTCAACCTGAAGCTCGATCTCAAGCTCGAACTGGAGCGCGCGGGACCTCCACCTTGCCCTCGCGCGACGATATCCTCGCCTATCTTCAGCGCGAGAGCGAGCGCGGCTCCAAGATCGGCAAACGCGAAATCGCGCGGGCCTTCGCCCTCAAGGGAACGGATCGCATCGGGCTGAAGGCCCTCCTCAGGGAGATGGAGGCAGAAGGCGTTCTGGACCGTCGCCGCAAGGCCATCTCAGGTTCCGGGACCTTGCCCGCGACGCTCGTGGCGACGATCGCCGGCTCGACGCGCGACGGGGATTTCTTCGCGACGCCGGCCGATTGGGATGCCAAGGCGCAAGGGCCAGCGCCGCGCATCCTGATCCACCTCCCCCGGCGCGCCAAGGCGGGGGAAGCAGCACCAGGACCGAGCGCCTCCGTGCTCGTCCATATCGAGAAGAACCGTGCCGAGCGGGATTTTCCTTATCTCGGCCGCATCATCAAGATCTTGCCGCAAGAGAGGCTTCGCACGCTCGGCATTTTGCGCATTCAGGAGGACGGATCGGCTCGCCTCATCCCGATCGACAAAAAGGCGCAAGGGCGCGAATTTGCGATTGCCGAGGCCGATCTCGGCGAGGGGCGTGACGGAGATCTCGTCGCGGTAACGCCCGTCGCCGTTGGAGACGCAAGACGAAGGCTCGCGCGCTCTCAAGGCCTTTCGCGCGCCAAGGTGCGTGAGCGCCTGGGCTCGCTCGGCAGCGAAAAGGCCGTGAGCCTCATCGCGCTTTACGCCCACGGCATCCCGCAAGTGTTCTCCCCCGCCGCCCTTGCGGAGGCGGCCCGTGTTCGCCCGGCGAATCTGGAAGGCCGGGAGGATTGGCGCGCGCTCCCCCTCATCACCATCGATCCGCCTGACGCCAAGGATCATGATGATGCGGTACACGCGCGCGTCGACGATGATCCGAGCAATTCCTCAGGGTTCGTGCTCTCGATCGCCATCGCGGATGTCGCTGCCTATGTGCATCCGGGTTCGCCCCTCGACCGAGAGGCGCGGGATCGCGGCAATTCGGTTTATTTTCCCGATCGGGTCGTCCCGATGCTCCCCGAGCGGATCTCGAACGATCTCTGCTCGCTGCGGCCGAACGAGGATCGTCCGGCCCTTGCGTTGAACGTCGTCATCGACGCGCAAGGTCGGAAGCTGCGTCACTCCTTTCATCGCGTGATGATGCGCTCGTCCGCGAAGCTCGCTTACGCGCAAGCTCAAGCGGCGATCGACGAAAAGCCCGACGACACGACCGGCCCGCTTCTCGCCGATGTCATCGAGCCGCTTTACGCATCGTATGCCGCTTTGAAGAAGGCGCGCGGCGAGCGCCAGCCGCTCGACCTCGACCTTCCCGAACGCAAGCTCCTCCTCAAGCCCGACGGCACGCTCGATCGAGTGGTGACCCCGCCACGCCTCGAGGCGCATCGCCTGATCGAGGAGTTCATGATCCTCGCGAATGTATGCGCCGCGGAGACGCTCGAGCGCGCTCATATCCCCCTCCTCTACCGTGTTCATGACGAACCCTCCGCTGAAAAGCTCGAAGCTTTGCGCGAGGTGCTGGCCTCCATAGGCATCAAGCTGCCGAGGCACGGAGCCATGAGACCCGGCCTTTTCAACGCCATCCTCGCGCGCGTCGAGGGCACGGCGCATCAGGCCTTCATCAACGAGGTCGTGTTGCGCACACAGGCTCAAGCCGAATACGCGCCCGAAAACTATGGCCATTTCGGGCTCAATCTTCGCCGCTACGCACATTTCACCTCGCCGATACGCCGCTATGCCGATCTCGTGGTTCATCGTGCCCTGATCCGGGCACTACATCTCGGGAAAGATGGCCTCGACGCTTCGACGACGGTCGCCGCGCTCAGTGAGATCGGCGCGCATATTTCCGCCGCTGAGCGGCGCGCGATGGCGGCCGAGCGCGACACCGTCGATCGCCTGATCGCCGCGCATCTCGCCGAGGAGATCGGAGCTGTCTTCGACGGGCGCATCAACGGCGTCACACGCGCCGGCCTTTTCGTCTCTCTCAACGAGACGGGTGCCTCGGGGTTCATTCCGGCATCGACGCTCGGAGGGGAGTTCTTCCGCTTCCGCCAGGCGGAGCATGCCCTGGTCGGCGATCGGAGCGGCACGACCTTGCGCCTTGGCGATCCGGTCAGTGTACGTCTGGTCGAGGCGGCGCCGACCGCGGGAGCCCTCCGCTTCGAACTGCTCACTGACGGCACGCTTTCACAACGCGGGCGACATAGACGAACAAAGGAAAGCCCGCGCTCGACGCAAAGGCGAGGGAAACAATCGGACGCGGAAAGGCTTCCGCGTCGCTCTCATTAAACGATTAGCTGGTTGTATTTCTAACTTAATCTAATTAGATAGACTTGTTCTGTGATTCGTCGCGTTCAATAGGGTCGTGTACGGTCGTCACCTGCTCAACCTTTGGCGGTTCCATGCGACAAGAGTCATTCGCTCCCTCACACCAAGACGGCGTGCGCACGCGACTCACCGATCCTTCAACGATCGCCACGGCCGCGAAGCTGATGCGTGAGGCGGGCTACACCGAGCTCGCCATCTGGCGTCACTTTATCGATGCCTTCGCAGTCGACCTCGACGCGCTCTCTCTCATCATGGCAGAGCTTTTCGGCAGCTCCAAAGGCGATGACGCGCAGCGTTTGCCTGCAACAGAGCGCCGCGCGAAGCCGCACCAGCTTCGAGCCGCCTGATGAAAGTTATGGGTTTGCGGGTATTTTGAAGACGCTCTCGCGCCCTCAACGGAGAAGCTTTTTCGCTCTGCCGAGTTGCGCGAGTTCCTCGGCAAGTTCAGTTGAAAAGTAGTGGGGGGCAACTGGCGGTCGTCGTCATCGCGGATGAGCTTGCCCCGAGTGCCCGGCATGCTTCAGTTGCCGAATGGCGCCGATCCGGGCGGCTCCGAAGGATTCCGTATCCTCACCGACATGATCGACGCGCCACGTTGCGCTATCGGCGACCCTGAAGCGGTGAGCGATCCAAGGGGCAAGTACGCGATCGAAAAAAGCCTCCTCATCCGCCTCGATCGCGTAGGCATGCGAGCCTTTCCAGGCCGCTTCCGCATTCGTTCCAGCTAAGGCGAACGCCCAAGCTCCAGTCATTTTCATGAACCAGCGGGCGTCAGCGCAGGTCTCGTCCACTTCGCGAAGGCTACGAGCTTCGCGCGCCAGGAGCTCGATCGCAACGGGTACCGGTGGGCAATGGCGATGCGTGCCCCCGTCACTCTCTTCATCTGCAAAATCGAGCTCGAGATTTTCGACACGGCCGCCGGTCTCCCACATCCGAGAGAAATCCGTCAGCGCGTCTTGCCTCGAAAGCCGCGCGAGCTCGCATAACCGCAGCTGAGCTTCGAAGAATGTCACGATGTAACGTTCCGGATTTTCGCGAAGCGATCTCGTCCCATCGTCGACCTTGTCTTGCACGGGTTGGTGGGCTTGATCCTGTGATTTCGGCTGGGCTTTCGAATCGAGCACCCCAAATTTGCCGAGAATGACACCGTCTTCGGCAAACCCTGTATGGTGATCGACCACCCTCGAGAAGGCAACGGCACCCCCTAGCACCTCGGCGAAGATCTCTGCGGCGCGCCTTGCGTCTACTTCTGAAGGAAAAAGCATTTGCGACTGGACGATAAGTTGTCCGTCAGGACATCTAAAGACAGGAATGATGCCGAATTCCATTATTCTCGACATGATCGCCTCGCCCTATTCGTGACTACTTGCCGCTTTGATTCGTGTAATGAGATCGTCCTGATTTCCTGCGACATGTCACGTGTTTTTCTTTCCGAAAGCCAAGCATGCGGTGGCGGCGGTTCCTCGGCAGGTAGATGAGGTGCAAGAGGTGTTGGCTCACCCTAGTGCTCGTCCCTGCTGATCCGAAGCAAAGATCAGCGCTATGTCACTGATAGGAGGCGCTAAATTGTGTCTTGGACAGATCTCGCCGCGCCCTTTAGGCTCTCGGACCGCTCTGCTGCCGGCCGTTTATGTCGCGGCTGCGAAACATCCGGACCGAATTGCGAGTTTGACAAACCGAGCTTCGGCTCGCCGTGACCGCCTCGCGGCCTCGCGCAAAGCGGATCGATTTTGGCAGAAGTTTCCTGTCGGAGCCGATCCACAAAGTTGAACAATTGTGGTCAGGCTTTTTCCGACAGATCCGGAACCATTTGTCGGGGCAAACCGCTAGCGACGATTCGTGGGAGAGACTTGATGGAAGGTGAGAAAACCAAAGCGAAAACCGGAATCTCCGGTCTCGACGATGTCTTGTCGGGCGGATTTTCGCGGGGCCACGTTTTTTTGATCGAGGGCGAGCCCGGCACCGGCAAGACCACGCTGTCTCTCCACTTCCTCCTCACTGGGGCTGAGGCGGGAGAACGGACGCTTTACATGGCGCTCTCCGAGACTGCAGAAGAGCTTCGCCAAGGAGCAGCTTCGCACGGATGGACGCTCGGCGACGAGATCGAGATTCTCGAGCTCATTCCACCCGAAAGCCTGCTCGACCCGGATCAGCAACAGAGCCTTCTCTATTCTTCGGATCTCGAGCTGGGCGAGACCACAAAGCAGATTTTCGACATCATCGAACGAGTGCGGCCCTCTCGCGTGGTCCTCGACAGCCTCTCGGAAATCCGCCTTCTCGCGCAAAGCTCGCTGCGCTACCGTCGCCAGATCCTCGCGCTCAAGCATTATTTCGCTCGTTTCGGCGCGACCGTCTTGCTGCTCGACGATCTGACCGCCGAAGATGCGGACAAGACCGTCTACAGCATCGCCCACGGGGTCATCCGGCTCGAGGAGCTTGCCCCGATCTACGGGCCGGAAAGGCGGCGCTTGCGTGTCTTGAAATATCGGGGACAGAAATACCGGGGCGGCTTTCACGACTTCACGATCGACACGGGCGGTCTCACCGTCTTTCCTCGGCTCGTGGCGGCCGAATTTCGCAAGTCCTTTGTCCGCACCTTGCTCTCGACCGGCATCGGTGAATTCGATTCTCTGCTTGGCGGCGGCATTGATTCCGGTTCGAGCACCTTGATCCTTGGCCCGTCCGGCACCGGCAAATCATTGATTGCTCTCACATTCGCGATGTCGACGATCGCGCGTGGCGACAAAGCCGCGTTGTTCATCTTCGACGAAGAGCTTGGCCTCTTGTTCGATCGAACCAAAGGCCTCGGAATGGACCTCGAAGAGTTTCAAAAGCGGGGCGATCTGATCATTCATCAGTTCGACGCGTCAGAGATTTCGCCCGGCGAGTTTGCGCAACGCGTCTGCGGCAGCGTGGCATCGGGGGAGGTGAAGACCGTCATCATCGACAGCCTCAACGGCTATCAGGCCGCCATGCCCGAGGAGAAGGCCCTGATCCTCCACATGCACGAGCTGCTTCAGTTTCTCAACCGAAACGGCGCCTCCACCTTCATGACGGTGGCACAGCATGGGTTGATCGAGGACATGCGCGCTCCGGTCGACGTGACCTACCTCGCCGACACCGTGATCCTGCTTCGTTATTTCGAGGCGATGGGCAGGGTGCGCCGGGCCATCTCCGTCATCAAGAAGCGCTCCGGATTCCATGAATCGTACCTGCGCGAGTTTCATATCAGCGGAAAGGGCTTGAGCTTGGGCGAGCCGCTCGACGCTTATCAAGGCGTTTTGCGGGGGGTTCCCTTTTTCTCCGGCGACAACGCGCGATTTGCAGGTCCGGGCAAGTGAGCGAGGGCGGCCCCCTTTCCGAACGGGCGATCATCCTTGCGCCGACTGGGCGCGATGCTCAGATCGCGGCGTCCATCCTGAAGGAAGCAGGCATTCCTTCGGTGATACGCCCCGACCTTGTCGGCCTTCGCGAGGAGCTCGAGAAGGGCGCGGGCATGGCCTTCATCGCGGAAGAAGCGGTGCGCAACGGCGATCTGTGCCCATTGGCCAATTTCTTGGCGCGGCAGCCGCCCTGGTCCGACATCCCGGTTGTCCTGCTCACATATCGAGGTGGCGGAGGCCCGAAACGAAACCCCTTCGCGGCAGGGCTCGCCGACATACTCGGCAATGTGACCTTTCTCGAGCGCCCTTTCCATCCAACGACGCTGGTCAGCATCGTCAGAACCGCCGTTCGTGGAAGACGGCGCCAATACGAAGCGCGCGCCCGGTTGAAGGAGCTCGCGGAAGGGGAACAGCGCCTGCAGAATGCGCTGGAGGCCGGTGATCTCGGATCGTGGACGCTCGATGTGCAAGGCATGGTTCTCGAGGCTTCGGAGAGCTGCCGCGCGCATTTTGGGCGCCGAGGAGAGGCGTTCTTTTCGTACGCGGACCTTCTTGCGGCCATGCATCCAGATGACATGAACCGCGTTCGGGCGGCCTTGGAGAAGACGCTTCGGACCGGATGCGACTATACGGTCGAACATCGCAACATTTGGCCGGACGGTTCGGTTCACTGGGTCGAGATGCGCGCTCGTGTGCTCAAGGACGGCCCGGGGAGGATCGCGCGTCTCATTGGTGTGTCGTCGGACATTACCGCTCGCAAGTTGGCGGAGCTGGAGCGTGAGCGGCTGCTTCGCGAACTCGAAGCGGAGCGCTCGGCGCTGTCGGAATTGACGCGCACGCTCGAGCAGCGCGTCGAAGCACGGACTGCGGAATTGCTTTCCGAGGTCGCGGCACGGGAACGAGCGCAAGAGCAGCTTCTCCAGTCGCAGAAGATGGAAGTGGTGGGGCAGCTTACCGGAGGCGTGGCCCATGATTTCAACAACCTTCTCATGGCCATCAGCGGGAATCTCGAGCTTCTGCGCAAACGCGTTTCGGACGACCCGCGCGCGCAACGTTTGCTCGAAGGAGCGATGCAGGGCGCACGCCGCGGCTCCTCGCTGACACAACGGATGCTCGCTTTTTCGAGACAGCAGGAACTTAAAACCAGCTCCGCCGACATGACTGCGCTCATCGCCGGGATCCGTGAGCTTCTCGAACGCACTCTCGGCCCGCAGATCGCCTTGATCATCGACGCACCGCCCGGGCTTCCGCCCGCGCAAGTCGACGCCAATCAAATCGAGCTCGCCATCCTCAATCTTGTGATCAATGCCCGCGATGCGATGCCCGGCGGCGGTGAGATCAAGATCAGCGTCGATCGGGCGGACGGTCGGGCAAAAAAGGCTTTGCGCGACAAGCCGTATTTGCGGGTCGAAGTCGCCGATACAGGCTCGGGCATGGATGCGGTCACCCTCAAAAAAGCGATCGAGCCCTTCTTCTCCACGAAGCCGCCGGGCAAAGGCACAGGGCTTGGCCTCTCCATGGTGCATGGGCTTGCGGTGCAGCTCGGCGGGCTGCTCGAGCTTGCGAGCGAGGTCGGCAAAGGCACTGTCGCGAGCTTGTGGCTGCCGATCGCCAGCAACGCCCTGCCGGCGGAGCCGCCCGATGTCGCGGAGCCCCAGCATGGCCGCAGAGCGACCATCCTGGTGGTCGAGGACGACCCGCTCATCGCCATGAGCACGGCGGACATGCTGGAGGATTTGGGGCACACCGTCGTCGAGGCGAGTTCTGGAAAAAAGGCGCTCGAGATCCTGGAAGGAGGACAGGCTGTCGACATGATGATGACCGATCACGCGATGCCCGGCATGACGGGCGTGGAGCTCGCCAAGCTCGTGCGCCGCACGCATCCCACGATGCCCGTTCTTCTCGTCACCGGTTACGCGGATCTGCCCGCCGCGCAGAAAGCGATTCTGCCTCGACTGTCGAAGCCCTACCAGCAGGCGCAACTGAGAGCGGAGATCAATCGCTTGCTCGAGAGTAAATCATAGCGCTCTTCCAACCGCAGTGGCGCCGAATGTAGTATCCGCAAAGCCCGCCTCTTTTGGCAAGGCAAAACCCCCTCGACCGGAGGATGAGCATGAAACGTCGCACCTTCCTCGTCGCCTCGGCCGCGGCTCTCGCCATGCCTGCTGTCGGACGCGCCCAGAGCGGGAATGCAGAGCTGAAATTCATCCCTCAGGCCGACCTTGTCGTGCTCGATCCGCATTGGACCACGGCGTATGTGACGCGAAATCACGGTTTCATGGTCTTCGACACGCTTTACGGCACTGACGGCAAATATCAGCCGTCCGGCCAGATGGTCGAGGGTCACACCACGGAGAACGACGACAAGGAATGGAAGCTGACGCTTCGTGACGGTCTCAAATGGCACGATGGTGAGAAGGTTCTTGCGCGCGACTGCGTCGCCAGCATCCGCCGCTGGGGAGCGAAGGATGCCTTCGGCCAGGCGCTCCTCGCGGCAACCGATGAGCTTTCGGCCCCGGACGACAAGACGATCCGCTTTCGCCTGAAATCTCCTTTCCCGCTACTGCCTTCGGCGCTCGGCAAATCCAGCACGTATATGCCTGCCATGCTGCCCGAGCGCCTCGCGAAGACCGATCCCGGCACGCAGATCACCGAGATGATCGGCAGCGGACCGTTCCGGTTCAAGGCGGACGAACGAGTACCTGGCGCGCGCGCCGTGTACACGAAATTCAATGAGTACGTCCCCATCGACCAAGGCACGCCGGATTGGACCGCCGGACCGAAAATCGTGCATGTCGAACGCGTGGTTTGGACCACGAGCCCCGACCCCGCCACCGCCGCGGCCAGCTTGCAATCGGGTGAGCAAGACTGGTGGGACTACGCGCTTTCGGACCTGCTGCCACTCTTGCGGAGGGACAAGAAGCTCAAGGTCGTGGTGCAGGACCCCACCGGACAGATCGCCATCATGCGCATGAACCATCTCGTGCCGCCTTTCAACAACGAGAAGATCCGCCAGGCGATGATCGGTGCCGTCAACCAAGCGGATTTCATGACGGCAATCGCGGGCGACGACAAGTCGATGTGGCGCACCGGCGTCGGCGTGTTCACGCCCGGAACACCGATGGCCAACGACTCCGGCATGGAGCTGCTGAACGGCGCGCGCGACATGACCAAGGTCAAGGAGGTCTTGAAAGCGGCGGGCTACGCCGGCGAGAAGGTAGTGCTTCTTGCGGCCACGGATTTCCCCGTTCTCAAGGCGATGTCCGACATCGGGCTCGACATGCTGCAGAAGGCCGGGATGAACGTCGACTACGTCGCGACCGATTGGGGCACCGTCGTGCAACGGCGCGCGAGCCGCAAAACGGTGGATCAGGGCGGTTGGAACGTCTTTTTCACGGCTTGGGCAGGCTCCGACATGCTCAACCCCGCCGGCCATCTTTCGCTTCGCGCCAATGGCGACAATGCTTGGTTCGGCTGGCCGAACGATCCGAAGATCGAGGAGTTGCGGACCAGCTGGTTCACCGCGCCGGATCAGTCCTCGCAACAGAAGATCGCGGCCGAGCTCCAACAGGAAGTCTTCGTCGACGTCCCTTACATTCCGCTCGGGCAATATCTTCAGGCCACGGCGTTCAGCACGAAGCTTTCCGGCGTGCCGAACGGTTTTGCGATCTTCTGGAACGTGCAGAAGGAAGCCTGAGCGCAGACTTGGCGCGTCCTGCGCAACTGACGGCGCAGGCCGCAGAGTTTGGCGAGCTTCCCGTTCGGAAGCACGTTGCCGAGTCGCGAAAAGTGATTTTGTTCCAGCGCGTCTTCGTCTAATTAGCGTCGAATGGTTCATTGAATCGTCTTGGACGACATCACGACGCTCGCGCGCTTACCCGGCACAAATTTCAAACATGGCAGGCCAGACTGTATCCTTGGCGCAAGTCCTCGCGGCCGCCGATGGCTGGCGCAAGGCCGGCCGCCTCGAGGAAGCAGATCGAGTGTGCCGGCAGATCCTCGAGAATGAGCCGGAGCACACGACCGCCCTTCACCTTCGAGCGCTCATTGCCAATGATGCGGGGGACAGAACGAAGAGTATCGAGCTGGTGCAACATGCCATTGCCATCGATCCCCGAGACCCTCTTTTGCTTTATACCCTTGCCGAATTGTGCCGACGCGCCAGACGGTTCGATGAGGCGCTCGCAGCCAACAGGCAAGCACTCTTTCTCGAACCTCGATCGCCGAGGGCCTTTTCATCGCTCGGCAGCACTCATGCGGCGCGCGGCGAATACCAAGATGCCCTGAGGCATTTGCGCCGAGCGCTCGACCTCGCGCCCGATTACGCGTTCGCCCATGTCAACCTGGGCCATGTCCACCAGGAACTTGGGGATTTCGCCGAGGCGCTGAAGGTCATGGACCGAGCTGTGCGCCTCGATCCCAATTTCGCAGAGGCCTTCTGCAGTCGCGGCGTCACGCTTCAAAAAATGGGTCGAACCGCCGACGCGCACGAGGATTGGAGACGCTGCCTCGCGCTCAATCCCGCGCACGCCGATGCACACACGAATTTGGCGCTGAGCGAGCTTCGGCACGGAAGGTTTCTCGAAGGTTTCTCACGCTATGAGTGGCGCTGGCGATCGAATGAGGCCGCAGCCCAACCTCGGATTCCAACGCCCTGGAAGGGTGATGACCCGGCCGGGAAGCGCCTTCTCATTCACGCCGAGCAAGGCTATGGCGACACGCTGCAATTTTGCCGTTACTTGCCGGTGTTGCGCGATCGTGGCGCAAGCCTCGTCTTCATGCTCCCTCGATCTTTGCAGCCGCTCATCGCGTACAGCATGCCATGGCTCGAGCTTTCCCCTGGCCCGCAGCCTCCTTCCGACATTCAATCGACCCTTTTGAGCTTACCGCATCTGCTGAAGACGACGCTCGACACCGTTCCGGCGCCAATTCCGTACATTCACGCACCAACGGCCGCGATTCGGCGTTTCAGCGAGAAGATCGGCCGAGGAGCCGGGCTCAAGGTCGGGCTCGTCTGGGCCGGCAACCCCAAGCATTCACTCGACAAGGAACGCTCGGTGTCGTTTGCGGCACTTGCGCCGCTCTTCGGGGTCGAGGGCGTCCGCTTCTTCAGCCTCCAGACCAGAGAGACGGCAAGCGACGGCTCGATGAAAATCCTCGATCTTGCGCCTGAGCTCACCGACTTTGCCCAGACTGCGGGTGCAATCGCCAATCTCGACCTCGTGATCTGCGTCGACACGGCGGTCGCCCATCTCGCCGGCGCCATGGGCA
>JAFBAK010000172.1 GCA_019247795.1 Hyphomicrobiales bacterium
GGCGGACACGAATGCCGTGTTGCGCTTTCCCTACGCGAATGGCGACCTTGCGGCGGCCGGCGAGCCGGAAGTGATCGTCAAGAGCTTGCCGACCGGCGGCCACACCACCCGCGATGTGATCTTCTCGGCGGATGGCAGCAAGATGTATGTCTCGGTCGGCTCGGCCTCGAACGATGCCGACAATTTGCGTGGCGAGGCCGCGGAGGAAAAAACCTTCATCGCGAACCACCCCCTCGGCGCCACCTGGGGACGCGAAGAAAATCGTGCCGACGTGCTCGTCTTCGATCCGCAGGGCCGATCGGGCCACATCTTCGCGACAGGATTGCGCAACTGCGTCGGCCTCGCCATCCACCCTCAGACGAAGGATCTGTGGTGCTCGACAAACGAGCGCGATGGGTTCGGCGACGATTTGCCGCCCGATTACGTGACGCGGGTGAAGGAAGGGAGCTTCTTCGGCTGGCCCTGGTACTATATCGGCTCGCATGCGGACCCGCGTCACAAGGATGAACGGCCCGAACTTGCCGAGAAGGTGAGCCTCCCGGACGTGCTCCTCCAGCCCCATTCCGCCCCGCTCGCGATGACGTTCTACGAGCACCCGAAGGGCGGCTCGGGCGGTTTTCCGCACGAATATGATGGAGATGCCTTCGTGGCGCTGCACGGCTCCTGGAATCGCTCGAAGCGAACCGGGTACAAGGTCGTGAGGATCAAGCTCAACCAAGGCGTGCCGAGCGGCGAGTACCAGGATTTCCTCACGGGCTTCGTCACGGGCGACGCGAATGTCTGGGGGCGGCCGGTCGGCGTCGCCGTCGCGCATGACGGCGCGTTGATCGTCAGCGAGGACGCGAACGGCACTTTGTGGCGGATCACGGGGAAGGGCGGGGACTGATCCTTCGCCGGATCAGGTGATTTTCACGAGCACTTTGCCCTTCGCCTCCCGCCGTGCCAGCACGCCGAGCGCTTCGGCCGTCTCGGCGAGCGGGAAAATGCCGTGCACATGGGCGGAAAGCTTGCCCTCCTTCGTCCAGGCAAAGATCCGATCCATGTTGGCGCGATGCGTTTCGGGCTCGCGCTCGACAAAGGAGCCCCAGAATACGCCCTGGATATCGCAGCCTTTCAGAAGGGCGAGATTGAGCGGAATTTTCGGGATGCTGCCGGCCGCGAAGCCTACGACGAGATAACGCCCCTGCCAGGCGATGGCGCGCAGCGCCGGCTCGGCGAGATCGCCGCCGACCGGATCGTAGATCACGTCGACGCCGCGCCCTTCCGTCAGCGCGCGCAGGCCCTCCTTCACGTCGCGCGTTGCATAGTCGAGCGTCATGTCGGCCCCATGTGCCGATGCGAGGGCGAGCTTGTCGGCCGAGGAAGCGCAAGCGATGACGCGTGCTCCCATCGCGTGTCCGATCTCGACGGCCGCAAGGCCGACGCCGCCGGCCGCGCCAAGAACCGCGAGCGTCTCGCCGGCTTTGAGCCGCGCGCGATCCTTGAGCGCATGGAGCGAGGTTCCATAGGTGACGATGAGCCCGGCCGCCTGCTCGTCGCTCACGCCGTCGGGGACACGCAAAAGGCGGTCGGCGCGGACCAGGATGCGCTCGCGACAGCAGCCATGTCCCGGAAAACCGGCGACGCGGTCACCAACGCGCCATTGCGTCACAGCTTCGCCCAGCGCGTCGATGACGCCGGCGCATTCCGCACCCGGAGAGAAGGGAAGCTCCGGGCGGAACTGGTATTTGCCGGCCAGCATCAGCGTGTCGAAGAAATTCAATCCCGCCACCGCAACGCGGACCGAGACCTCGCCCGGTCCCGGCTTCGGTTCCGCCACTTCCGCAAGCTCGAGCGTCTCGGGACCGCCGAGCTTTCGACAAAGAATGGCTTTCATGATGTCTCCGGTAACGGCAAAAATGAACCTGCCGCTCGCCGGATTGTAAGATGCGGCTCGCCTGTGTCACAAGTCGATGGAGGCAAGCCCGCGCGGCCGGAAAGGGAGCGAGAATCGATGAAGAGCCATGCACAGGTGGTGGTGATCGGCGGCGGCGTTGTGGGCGCGAGCGTCCTTTACCATCTCACGAAAGCCGGCTGGAAGGACGTGGTGCTGATCGAGCGCGCCGAGCTCACTTCGGGTTCCACCTGGCATGCGGCAGGCGGCATGCACACGATCAACGGCGATCCGAACGTCGCGAAGCTCCAGCAATACACGATCGGCCTCTACAAGGAGATCGAGGAGATCTCAGGCCAGAGCTGCGGGGTGCATATCAGCGGCGGCCTGATGCTCGCCGGCACGCCCGAGCGCCTCGACTGGCTCAAGATGACGCAGGCGCGCGGCCGCTATCTCGGCATGCAGCTCGATCTCGTCTCGATGGAGGAGGCCGTGAAGCTCATGCCCCTCATCGAGAAGAAGTATTTCGTCGGCGCCCTTTACGATCCGCTCGAAGGCCATGTCGATCCCTGGGGCGTGACCAACGCCTACACCAAATCGGCGCAGATCGCCGGCGCCGAGATCTATCGCCACACGCGCGTGACCGATCTCCGCCAGCGGCCCGATGCTTCCTGGGACGTGTCCACCGAGAAAGGCGAAATCCACGCCGAGCATGTGGTCAATGCCGGAGGGCTCTGGGCCCGCGAGGTCGGCCGCATGGTGGGGCTCGAGCTGCCGGTGCTCGCCATGGAGCATCAATATCTGATCACCGAGGACATGCCCGAGATCACGTCGAGCTCGAAGGAGCAGCTTCACGTCATCGATTTCGAGGGCGAGATCTATATGCGCCAGGAACGCAACGGCATGCTCATGGGCACTTACGAGCGCCGTGGCCAGCCCTGGAGCGAAAACGTGACGCCCTGGGATTTCGGCCAGGATCTTCTCCCCAACGATCTGGACCGCATCGCGCCTTCGCTCGAGGTGGGATTCGAGCATTTTCCGGCGATCGGGCGGGCCGGCATCAAGCGCGTCGTCAATGGCCCCTTCACCTTCGCGCCCGACGGCAATCCGCTCATCGGGCCGATCCGGGGCTTGCGCAATTTCTGGGTTGCTTGCGGCGTGATGGCGGGCTTCAGTCAAGGCGGCGGCGTCGGGCTTTCGCTCGCAAACTGGATGACGCAGGGCGATCCGGGCGCCGATATCTGGGCCATGGATGTCGCCCGCTTCGGCGATTTCGCGACGCTCGCCTACACCAACGCCAAGGTGCGCGAGAACTACTCGCGACGCTTCCGCATCCGCTTCCCGAACGAGGAGCTCGAGGCCGCAAGGCCGTTGCGCACGACCCCGATCTACGAGACGCTCAAGGGCCAAAACGCCGTCTTCGGCGAGAATTGGGGGCTCGAGCACGCGCTCTGGTTTGCGCCCAAGGGTAGTGAGCCCAAAGAGGAGATCACCTTCAAGCGCTCGAACGCCCATCCGCATGTGGCGGCCGAGGTGAAGGGCGTGCGCCAAGGCGTCGGCCTCATCGAGATATCGAACTACGGCAAGTTCGAGGTGATGGGACCCGGCGCCGAAGCTTTCCTGTCGCGCGTCATGGCGAACAAGGTGCCGGAGGTCGGGCGGCTCACGCTCACGCCAATGCTCAACGAACGCGGCAAGCTGATCGGCGATTTCACCATGTGCCGGCCGGAGAAGGAACGCTTCTTCCTCATCGGCACCTTTGCGGCGGAGAACTATTATCGCCGCTGGTTCGAGCGGCATCTGCCGCCGAGCGGCGTCAGCCTTCGCCCTTGCGCCGCCGAATATGTCGGGCTGGCGATCGCCGGCCCGAAATCGCGCGAGCTGCTGCAGCGCCTCGTGCGTGACGAGCTTTCCTCGAACGCGACACCTTTCCGATCCTTCCGACGCATGGATATCGGCATGGTGCCGGCTTTCGTGGGGCGCGTCTCCTTCACAGGCGACCTCGGCTACGAGATCTGGGTGACGAGCGAATATCAGCGCGCGCTCTACAAGCTTCTTAGCGAAACCGGCCAGGATCTCGGCTTGCGGCTCGTCGGCGGCCGCGCGCTCAACTCGATGCGTCTCGAGAAGAGCTTCGGCACCTGGGCGCGCGAATACCGGCCGATCTACGGACCGTACGAGGCGGGGCTCGGCGCCTTCATCAGCCTGAGGAAGGGCGATTTCATCGGCAAGAACGCCGCGCTCGAAGAGAAGGAGAGCGGCGGCAAATTGCGCCTGTGCACCTTCAAGGTGGATGCCGCGGATGCCGATGCGATCGGGGACGAACCGATCTGGCACGAGGGCAAGGTGCGCGGCTGGGTCACTTCCGGCGGCTACGCGCACACGAAAAGCGCTTCGATCGCACTCGGCTATGTGCCGAAGGAGGTGGCCTCCGAGATTTCCGGCTTCGAGATCGAGATCATCGGTGATCGCCGCAAGGCGACGCGGCTTGCAGAACCGATCTTCGATCCGAAGGGTGAAAGGATGCGCGCCTGATGGCACTCAAGGGTCCGGAAGCGTCGAGGCACCTGCGCGCCGAGGCGCCTCCAATCTCGGCGCCGGTCGACGACTGTCGCATCGGCACGCACGGGCTCGGCATCGCCGAGATCGTCGCGGTGGCGCGCCAAGGCGCGCGCGTCGAGATCGCCCCCGAGCTGCACGCCAAGCTCAAGACGGCGCGCGTCGCGATCGAGCGCGCGGCAGCTCGCGGCGACATGGTCTATGGTCTCACGACCGCACTCGGCGCGGCGGTCGACACCTCGCTCGAGGCGGCCGATCTTGCCGATTTCCAGCGGCGCACGTTGCGCGCCCGCATGGTCGGCGTGGGCGATCCGTTGCCGAAAGAGGCGACGCGCGCGCTCCTCATCGCGCGGCTTGCGGGGCTCGTGCCGGGAGCTTCCGGCCTCTCGCCCCCGGTCGCGCAAGCGATCGCCGATCTCCTCAACGCCGGTGTCACGCCCGTGGTGCCGAGGCTCGGTTCCGTCGGCGCCGCCGATCTTGCCCCGCTCGCTCATGCCTTTGCGGTTCTCATCGGGGAAGGTGAGGCGGAGTTCGAAGGCCGTGTGCTGACGGGCGCCGAGGCGCTTGTCGCGGCCGGGCTGTCGCCGGTCGTGCTTCGGCCCAAGGACGCGATCGCGCTCATCAACTCCAATGCCCTTTCGGTCGGCCCTGGTGCGCTCGTCATCGCCGATGCCGAGCTTGCGCTCGACGCGCTGACCGGCGCCCTGGCGCTCAGCCTCGAGGCATTTCGCGGAAATCCGAGCCCGATCGACCCGCGCGCCGTGGCGCTTCGACCGGCGCCAGGGCTCGTCGCCATCGCGCAAAGGTTGCGGGAGCTTCTTGCCGGCAGCGGCCTCGAAAAGCCTGGAGCCGCGCGCCGCGTGCAGGACCCCCTCTCCTTCCGTTCGGGAGCACCGATCCTGGCGGCGCTTTCCGATGCGCTTGCCCGCGCACGCGCCGCCGTCGAGCTCGAGCTTCGGGGCGCGGGCGACAACCCGGCGATCGTCGACGACAACGGCACCATCCTTTCAACCGCCGGCTTCGATGTGACCCATCTTTCACTCGCCTTCGAGACGCTCGGCCTTGCGCTGACCCAAGCGGCTGGAGCGAGCTTCTGGCGCATCGTCAAGCTCATGAACGCCGCCATGACTGGGCTGCCGCGCTTTCTCACGCCGCGCGGCGCGAGCCGCACCGGCTTCGGCACGGTGCAAAAGACGGCCGCTTCACTCGAAGCCGAGATCCGCCGTCTGGCCCAACCCGCGATGCTTTTTACCGGGCCTGTGGCCGACGGCATCGAGGACATGGCCTCCATGGCGCCCCGCGTGGTCGCGAAGACCGCCGAGGCCTTCGACCACGTCGCGCGCCTCGCGGCCGTCGAGCTCATCGTCGCGGCGCAAGCGCTCGAGCTTCGCTCACCGGCGCGCATCGCACCCGGCACCGCGGCCCTGAAGGCGAAGATCCGTTCGGTAGTGCCCGGCCTCGACGAGGACCGCCCGACCGGCCGCGACATCGAAGCGCTCGCGCGGGAAATCAGGGCGGGAGGGCTACAAAAATAGGTTTTCAAAGGGTCGGCGGAAAGGCATGCGAATCTATGATGTTAGGATTTTTCATAACATCATGGACATGACTAACGACCTCTGACATTGCAAGGTTGCTCACTCCAGAATATGCGGCAGGCTAAACTTTTGCGCATTGAGCGGGGGACATGCTTTATCCTGCCCAGAAACGCCTTATGATGCGCGCGCTCCACATCGCCTCTCATACCTCGCCCGTATCGGAACCATCCCCTTGCGCTATTCGGCCTTCTCGATCCTCTCTCAAGCTCTCAAGGGCAACACCGGTTGGAAGCCCGTGTGGCGGGAGCCGGAGCCCAAAGCCGAATACGACGTCGTGATCGTCGGCGGGGGTGGCCATGGCCTTTCGACCGCCTATTACCTCGCCAAGAATCACGGCCTCACCAATGTGGCGGTCGTCGAGCGCGGCTATATCGGTTCGGGCAATATCGGGCGCAACACCACGATCATCCGCTCGAACTATGGCGAACACGGCAACATCCCGTTCTACGAATGGTCGCTGAAGCTCTGGGAGGGCCTGGAGCAGGACATCAACTACAACGCCATGGTGAGCCAGCGCGGCGTGCTCAACCTCTACCACTCGGACGCGCAGCGAGACGCGGCGGCGCGGCGCGGCAACACCATGCGCATGCACGGTGTCGATGCCGAGCTTCTCGATGTGGAAGAGGTGCGCAAGCTCGTCCCCAATCTGAATTTCGACAATGCGCGCTTCCCGATTTATGGCGGGCTCTTTCAGCCGCGCGGCGGCACGGTGCGCCACGATGCGGTCGCCTGGGGCTATGCGCGCGCCGCCGATACGCGCGGCGTCGATATCCTCCAACATTGCGAGGTGACGGGTATTCGCGTCGAGAACGGCCATGCGCTCGGGGTGGAGACCGCGAAGGGCTTCATCAAGGCAAAGAAGATCGGGCTCGCCTGCGCCGGGCGTTCCTCGCAAGTCGCCGCCATGGCGGGGCTTCGTCTGCCGATCGAAAGCCATGTGCTGCAAGCCTTCGTGTCGGAAGGCGTGAAGCCACTCATCGACACCGTGATCACCTTCGGGGCGGGGCATTTCTACATCAGCCAATCGGACAAGGGTGGGCTCGTCTTCGGCGGCAACATCGACGGCTACAACTCGTACGCGCAGCGCGGCAATCTGCCGGTGATCGAAGAGGTGATGGAGGAGGCGGTCGCCATGTTCCCCTCGATCGGGCGCCTGCGCGTGCTGCGCCATTGGGGTGGCCTGATGGACATGTCCATGGACGGCTCGCCGATCATCGACAAGACGCCGATCGATAATCTCTACCTCAATTGCGGCTGGTGTATCGGCGGCTTCAAGGCGACGCCTGCTTCCGGCTGGTGCTTCGCGCATCTCATTGCGCAGGACGCATCCCATGAAGCGGCCGCGGCCATGCGGCTTGATCGTTTCGCGACGGGGCGGCTCATCAACGAGAGCGGCACCGGCGCACAGCCGAACTTGCACTAGGGGGATAGAGCGATGCGCATCACCTGTCCTCATTGCGGCGAACGTGATGTCGGCGAATTCGCCTATTACGGCGACGCGACCAAGCACCGCCCCGACGGCTCTTCCGAGCTCGCGGCTTTCATCGAATACGTTTACCCGCGCGACAATCCCGCGGGGCCGCATCGCGAGCTCTGGTATCATGTCGGCGGCTGTCGTGGCTGGCTCGTCGTGAACCGCGATACGCGCAGCCATGAGATCTTCGGCGTCGAAACGGCGCATGACCGGCGTGCCGAAGGCGCACGGAACGCTGTGGCTGCAAATCCATGAGCACGACGAGCACCGGCATGGAAGGCACATTGTCGCGGCGCGATGCGAGCCCGCCCGCGACGAGCGCGCAGCAGCCGGCGCGGCTCGCCAGCGGTGGCTTGATCGACCGCACCACGACGCTCTCCTTCCGCTTCGACGGGCGAATGCTTTCCGCCCATCCGGGCGACACGCTCGCTTCCGCGCTCATCGCCAACGGGGTGAAGCTCGTCGGCCGCTCCTTCAAATACCACCGCCCGCGCGGCATCTTGTCGGCGGGGCCGGAGGAAGCCAACGCTCTCGTCGAGCTGCGCTCCGGGGCGCGGCGCGAGCCAAACACGCGCGCCACGGTCGTCGAGGTTTTCGACGGACTCGAGGCGGCGAGCCAGAACCGCTGGCCATCGCTCGCCTTCGACATGATGGCCGCAGGTTCCGTCTTCTCGCCGTTCCTCGCCGCCGGATTTTACTACAAGACCTTCATGTGGCCCGCCGCCTTCTGGGAGAAGGTCTACGAGCCGCTGATCCGCCGCGCCGCCGGGCTTGGGCGTGCGCCGGAGGGCATCGACCCGGACCATTACGAGAAGGCGTTTGCGTTCTGCGACGTGCTCGTCATCGGCTCAGGGCCCGCTGGCCTGATGGCGGCTCTCTCCGCGGCGCGCTCAGGCGCCCGCGTGATCGTCTGCGAAGAGGATTTTCGCCTCGGCGGGCGGCTCCTTGCCGAGCGCGGCAGCATCGGCAACGAGACGGCGCTCGAATTCGTTCGCCGCGTTGAGGGTGAACTTCGCTCGTTCCCGGATGTGCGGTTGATGACCCGCACCACCTTGTTCGGCACTTACGACCACGGCACCTACGGCGCGCTCGAGCGCGTCAACGACCATGTCGCGCTGCCGCCGCCTTTCGAGCCGCGCCAGCGGGCCTGGCGGATCGTTGCCAAAAGATGCGTCCTCGCCGCCGGCGCGCTCGAGCGCCCCCTCGTCTTCGGCAACAATGACAGGCCCGGCGTGATGCTTGCCGGCGGGGTGCGCACCTATATCAACCGTTTCGGGGCGCGGCCCGGGCGGCGTGCAGTCGTCTTCGCCAACAATGACGATGCCGCGAACGTCATCGCCGATCTTCACGCCGCCGGCATCGAGATCGCCGCACTCGTCGATCCCCGCTCCACGGCCTCGCCGTCGATCGTGGCGCTCGCCGAAAAGAGCGGCGCGCGCGTCATCGCGGGCGGCGTGGTCACGCGCGTGCTCGGCGGCCACGCCGTACGCGCGGCCGAGGTCCGCGCAGCCGATGGACGAACGAGACGCATCGCTTGCGATCTCGTCGCCATGTCGGGAGGCTTCAGCCCGAACGTGCACCTTGCGACGCATCTTGGTGGACGTCCGGTCTGGAACGAGACGATCGCCGGATTCGTGCCGGGCCAAGCGCCGCGCCTCATGTCGATCGCGGGCGCGGCTCTCGGCACCTATGATCTCGCCCGCTGTCTCGAGGCCGGCGCCAAGGCGGGCGCGGAAGCCGCCGATGCGGTGGGCTTCCAGACAAGGCCGGCCGCGATCCCGACGGTCGAGCCGCAAGGCTCAGCCGTGACGCCGCTCTGGCGCGTGCGCGGGCATCGCGGCAAAGCCTTCATCGATTTTCAGAACGATGTCACCGACAAGGATGTCGAGCTCGCCGAGCGCGAGGGCTTTCGCTCCGTCGAGCACCTCAAGCGCTACACGACGCTCGGCATGGCGACCGATCAGGGCAAGACCGCCAACGTCAACGGCCTCGCCGTGATGGCGGAGATCACCGACCGCTCCATCCCGCAGACGGGCACCACCACGTTCCGGCCGCCTTTCACGCCGGTGGCGATCGGCGCGCTTGCGGGTCACGCACGGGGCAAGGAGCACCGCCCGACCCGTCTCACGCCTTCCCACGACTGGGCCTCGGCCCAAGGCGCTGTCTTCGTGGAGACGGGCTTGTGGCTGCGCGCGCAATATTTCCCGCAAGGCGGCGACCGAAGCTGGTTCGACGCCTGCAACCGCGAGGTGAACGCCGTGCGCTCGCGCGTCGGCGTGTGCGACGTGTCGACGCTCGGCAAGATCGACGTCCAGGGCACGGATGCAGCGGAATTCCTCGAGCGCATCTATTGCAATTCGTGGCGATCGCTTGCCGTCGGCAAGGTGCGTTATGGCTTGATGCTGCGTGAGGACGGCTTCGTCTTCGACGACGGCACCGCGGCGCGCCTCGGGCCCGACCACTATCTCATGACGACCACCACGGCGAATGCGGCCGCGGTCATGCAGCATCTGGATTTCTGCCATCAGGTCCTCTGGCCCGATCTTGATGTCGGCTTCGTCTCGGTGACCGAGCAATGGGCGCAATATGCGATCGCCGGCCCGAAATCGCGCGAGCTGCTCGAAGCGATCGTCGATCCAAACCACGATATCTCGAACGCTGCCTTCCCCTACATGGCGTGCGGCGAGGTGACGGTGCTCGGAGGCTTGCGGGCGCGCCTCTTTCGCATCTCCTTCTCGGGTGAGCTCGCCTACGAGCTCGGCGTGCCTTGCCGTTACGGCGACGCCGTCATCCGGGCCTTGATGCAAAAAGGGCAATCACTCGGCGTTGCGCCTTACGGGCTCGAGGCGCTCAACGTCATGCGCGTCGAGAAAGGGCATGCGGCTGGTGCCGAGCTCAACGGCCAGACGACCGCGCAGGACCTCGGCTTCGCTCGCATGATGATGATGAGCAAGGACTTCATCGGCCGCGCTTTGTCGCAACGTCCTGCCCTTCTCGAAGCCGATCGGCAAGTGCTCGTCGGCATGAAGCCGCTCGACCCGAGCGCCAGGTTGACGGCCGGCGCGCATTTCGTGCCGCTCGATGCGCCGGTGAACGCGGAGAATGACCAGGGCCATGTGACCTCGGTCGCTTTCTCGCCCTCCCTCAATCTCTCGATCGGTCTTGGCCTTCTGGAGCGCGGTCGCGAACGCCTGGGCGAGCGTCTGCGCGTTGTCGACGCCTTGCGCGGGACGGACATCCGTGTCGAGGTATGTCCCACCTGTTTCCTGGATCCTGACGGAGCCCGATTGCGTGCCTGACCTTGTGGCATCCCTCCGTCCCGCTCTTGCCGGTGCCGTTCACCCAGGACGGCACGGGCGCCCGGATGGCTCTCCCGGAGTGACGTTCAGCGAGCGCGCCGAGCTTTCCCTCGCGACTGTCCTCGCGCGGAAGGGCCAGGCGCAAGCGCTCGGGGAGCTCGTGAAAAGCGCCTATGGCATCGATCTTCCCGCGACACCGCGCCTCGCCGGCGGACAGCTCCCCGACGGGCGTTC
>JAFBAK010000166.1 GCA_019247795.1 Hyphomicrobiales bacterium
GCGCTTCAGCAGATCCCGCCGGACCTGAAGGAAGCGGCCGCGATCGAAGGCGCCTCGCGCTTCACCTTCTTCCGGCGTGTGACCTGGCCGCTTCTCGCGCCGGTGACGCTCTTCATCCTCGTGAACGCCGTGATCAACGCGTTCCGCACAGTCGATCATATCTTCATCATGACGGGAGGCGGCCCGGACAATGCGACGAATGTGCTGTTGTTCCACATCTACGAGATCGGCTTCAAATTCTGGGATCGGGGCTATGCGACGGCGCTGACCATGGTGCTCCTCGCCGTCCTGGGTGCTCTCGCCATGGTCCAGTTCCTGACCGCGGGCCGAAAGGTGCACTACCAATGAGCGTGCACCACCAATGAGCACGCTCGAGGGCTCCTCGCTGCTCACGCGCACGCTCGAGACGGGCGCCGCCTGGGCGCTCGGCCTCTTCTGGCTCGCCCCATTGGTTTATGCGATCTGGACCGCTTTTCATCCGGCGGCCTATGCGACGCATTTCGACCTTCTGGCGCCGCTCACGCTCGAAAACCTCGAACGCGCCTGGCATGCGGCGCCCTTCGCGCGCTATTTCCTCAACACCATCATCCTCGTCACGATGATCGTCGGCGCGCAATGCGTCTTGTGCACGCTCGCCGCTTTCGCCTTCGCGCGTTTCGAATTTCGCGGACGCGACCTTCTCTTCGCGCTCGTGCTCATCCAGCTCATGATCGCGCCCGAGATTCTCGCCGTCGCGAATTACCAGACGGTGCGCGCTCTCGGCTTCGTCGACACGCTTTTCGGCGTCGCCCTGCCATATCTCACCTCGGCCTTCGGCATCTTCCTCTTGCGCCAGACTTTTCTCGGCGTGCCCAAGGATCTCGAGGAGGCGGCCCGCATCGAGGGGTGCGGCACGCTCGGCGTGCTGTGGCGCGTCTATGTGCCGCTCGCGCGTCCGATCTATCTCGCCTACGGCCTCGTCCAGGTGAGCTTCCATTGGAACAACTTCCTGTGGCCGCTCATCATCACCAACTCGGTCGAGACGCGCCCCTTGACGGTGGGTCTCTCGGTTTTCTCCTCGGTCGATCAGGGCATCGACTGGTCGGTGATCACGGCCGCGACCATCATGACGTCGGGCCCGCTGCTCATCGGCTTCCTCTTGTTCCAGCGCCAATTCGTGCAGAGCTTCATGCGCGCCGGGATACGGTGAGGGCGCTGGGGCGTCGTCGCCCACCAAGTGAACGGTAAGGTAAACCCCGCTATTTTGATTTGCCAACCCAACTTAATTGGCATGTCTCCTGCCCGGTCGCGGCGAGGAGGGCTGGGCGGATCGCGCACCCTACCAAAAAGCCGTCCCAGGGCCGAAATCGCCGCTAGACGGGAGTAGCCCAGTAGCCGTCCACAAACGCTTAGAGCACGTTGATTTTTTTCGGAATCGGGATTCGCAAAATCGTCTGAAATATGATTCAAGATTCCTGCTGGGAAAGTGAGGCCAGCATGGATGACCCGACCTTTTCCTGAGGAACTTCGTGAACGCGCGCTTGAGCGCTTCGAGAGCGGTGAGACGATCCGGTCGATTGGTCGGGCTTTACG
Source organism: Hyphomicrobiales bacterium (assembly GCA_019247795.1). Taxonomy (GTDB): domain Bacteria; phylum Pseudomonadota; class Alphaproteobacteria; order Rhizobiales; family Beijerinckiaceae; genus GAS188. The sequence goes on from JAFBAK010000166.1 coordinate 1,573, forward strand.
GATCAGCCCGTCCTGTGTGTCGAAATGGAGTCGGCTCAAGCGGGAGACGGGCTCGCTTTCACCTGGGAAGATCGGCGGCCATAAGCCGCGTGTCCTCTCGGGGGAGTTGGCCGAATGGCTCCGCCAACGCTGCCACTCGGGTCCGTTCACGACACGAGGGCTGGCGGCGGAGCTTTTGGCGCGCGGCATCAAGGCGGATCACCGCTCGGTTTGGGTGTTCCTGCGCGCCGAGGGTCTGAGCTATAAAAAAAAGCGTTCTACCGGCCGAGCAAGATAGGCCAGACATTGCCCGCAAGCGGCAGCGTTGGAAGCGCCATCAGCACCGTATCGACCCGCAACGCCTCGTCTTCCTCGACGAGACCTGGGTGAAGACCAACATGGCGCCGCTGCGTGGCTGGGGACCACGAGGGCAACGCTTGCTATCCTATGTCCCTCACGGCCACTGGAAGACCCTCACCTTCATAGCGGCTCTACGCGTCGATCGCGTTGATGCGCCCTGGGTCATCGATGGACCCATCAATGGCGAGCTCTTCACCCTCTATGTCGAGAAGGTCCTCGCTCCAACGCTCGCCAAGGGCGACATTGTGATCCTCGACAATCTCGGTAGCCACAAAGGTCAGGCGCCTCGACGCGCCGTCCGCCAGGCTGGCGCTCACTTGCTCTTCTTGCCGCCTTACAGCCCTGATCTCAATCCGATCGAACAGCTCTTCGCCAAGCTCAAAAGTCATGTCCGAAGGGCACAACCCAGAACCGTCGAGGAGACCTGGAAAAGAGTGGGAAAAATCCTCGACCTTTTCTCTCCAACCGAATGCGCCAACTACCTCAGAAACTCCGGTTATGCTTCCATATAAAATCAACGTGCTCTAATATATACACGTAGTCGTCCCTCGGCTTGCCGTCGATGAAGGCAGTTTCGCTCAGCAAATAGACCGTGTTGGCGAGCTTCAAATGCGCATCGTGCTCGTAGGCTTGAGCAACCGCGGTCGGGACGCCGCTTGGCAGAATTTCGGCTTGATACGGTTCAGCCGGGGTACCGAGCTTGTTCTTTCTGGCGTCATAGCCGTAGCGAATCTCGGTGACGTAGGTGATCGGCTGATCCGGCGTCCATGTTCTCGCGGTGATCGGCGCGTACGTGCTGAAGGACTCGGCGCGGTCGAAGCGAGTCGATTCGATAGTGTAGCTATAGTGGTCCTGAATCCGGCCAAGCACGCTCACATATCTGGCGTCCTCGGGTAGTGTCTTGGAGGCGTCCCCGAGGTCGGTTTCGTAAATTTTCGCGGAGTTGATGGCGGCGATCTCATGGGTAAAAAAGAAATTGGCCGCCAAAGCAATGACGGCCACGACGACACCGGCCGCAACAAGAGTCTCGGGCACCTCCGATGTGGGCTTCGCCTCGGTTTTCTGTAGCTTCCTTTTGCGTTTTCCTAGGAACCCCACCAGGATAGCCAGGGGCGCGAACAGAATTGCCGTCGCGAGATAGATCGTCCACCGTTCGTTGGCGGTGCCGAACAATTGGAACTGGATCTTCACGAGATAGCCGGGAATGCCGGTATCAAGGCCATGATTGTCATAGAGGAGATAAAACACCACGCCTGCGGAATAGAGGCCGAACGCGATCTTTCCGATGATGTTGCGCATTCGATGGTTCCCTTTGAGGATGGCGCCCTTGGATTCGTGAGGCGATAAGAGGACGAGAGCCGCGCGGGTTTTGCATCTCGACACTTCTTCCCGATGAAGAAAGGGGCGGGTCGGAACGATGACGCGACTATAAGCGCCATGGCACGACAACGCTGTGCGCCGCCCTCGGTGTCGCTACGGGGATAACGCCGATCTAAGCTCCTTCTTTGGATTGCCTCCACCGCTTCCATTCTCGAAAAAATTCACCGAGCACGACAAGACGTTAGAGTCGGGACATTCGAGTCCGTCATAGTCTTAAAAGGCCAACGACGATCCCGCAGATGACGATCGCTCCACCCAAGAACATGAGCAATCCCAAGGTTAGTCTTCGGCCGAGATGCGGCGTGATGAGGTATTCGGCGGGCGGCAGCTCATTCTTCCAGTAGAAGCCAAGCGCCGGCGTATCGATGTCGATGCGATCCTTGTCCATGGCGAGCCGATCTTTTGTTACGAGGATGTTTGGCATCCGCTCCCGATGGGCTCGGAACCTGGCCCCGTCTGGCGAGACCGCGACGACTTTGAGCAGCGCGTAGGTGAGAATGAAGGCTTCCTCAAAGATTGCCAGTTCGGTATCCCCCGTTGAGAATGGGCCAGACAGGCCTGCATCCGTGCCTCGTTGGTGCGCGGTGCGCGCTAATGCAGTTGGCTGGCGGCGAGTGTGCCATAGCCGGCGAGAGCGAGGAGCACGAACGCGATAACGCCCGCATAAGCTCGAAGGCGCGGCCGCGTGGCAACCGCTGCCAAGGCGGCACGCAACCGTGCACGATCGGAATCTCGCGGGATGGGACGCCTGCACGCATGGCAATAGGCGGCGCCGGACGCAAGCGTCGTCGCGAATGGAAGCCAGCCGAAGAGGCTCAGGTAGTCCCGGTAAACCGAGATCTCCACTTGGTCGACGGTGTGGCACCGGGGACAAGCGAGCCCTGGCACCAGCGCCGCAGTCTCGCGACGGGTCGTGACGTCAAAGCGAATGAGCGCGAACACGATCCACCCTGCGGTTATGTCGGCCGAGGCTCCGGCATTGCTTGCAGTTCTTAGTACCTGTGCCGAAGCAGGGGCAAATCACGAAGCGGTGAATCGGTCCCGTATTGCTCGAGCTGGGGCGATGGCGCCTTGGAGCCAACGCGCGGGCTAGCCGCAAGCGGGCGTTCCTTGGCGATCTTTGGCGCAGGCCGGTTCGCGGCTCGTCGCGGCGCTGGCAGCCGCGGACGAAGCTGCCGTTTTGCTCCATCCAAGAATCGAGCGCGATCCCCAACCGGCACGTGAGGCTTGAAATTGCCGGTGCCGCCCCCTGAGTTGCGAGGCAAGGTGGCGTGAGATCATGGCCGCAAGCCGATGGCCGCGCTCCCGCTTCGCGCCTTGACCTCGGTCGACGGCATGACGGCCGATTTCTTCCCCTTCGATATGGGCTTCCTCGGGCGCGTCTCGACCCGCATCATCAACGAGGTGAAAGGCATCAACCGTGTGACCTACGACGTGACGTCGAAGCCGCCGGGCACGATCGAATGGGAATGAGGGGGACGGCCTTTAAAAGCCGCAATGTCCGTTTCAGGCAAAGTGCGTCGACCACGACCTCGAAATTATTTCATTAGCCACCTTGTAGATGCACGAGCGAAGCCTGATCTAACGCAGAAATTTGCACGCTTTCGGAGAACGGCAATGGCGGATGACGCGCCGAGTAGTGACACCTTGAAGCTGACACTCGGTCAAGCAATTGACCAAGTCATTGACGCGCTTGGAGCTTTTAAGGAACCCGATCAGCAGACGATTCTGAAGGCCGTCTACGCGCACTTAAACATCTCGGGGCCGAGCGACCCTCGTCTCGCGCAGGAGGCGACGAATACGTCGGGATGGATATCAAGGCCTTCAAGGAGAGTAAGAACCCATCGTCGGCGCGCCAGATGGCATGCGTGGTCGCATACTACCTCGCCGAGATTGCCGCGGGCGATGAGCGCAAGGGGGTCGTCACGATTGGTGACCTCGAGAAGTATTTCAAGCAGGCCCGGTACGCGTTACCAACCAAGCTGGAACAGCTCCTGGTCGCCTGCAAGGGCGCAGGCTATTTCGAGAGCATAGCCCGCGGCGAGTACAAGCTCACTCGGGTCGGCCATAACCTAGTCGCACACCAGCTTCCGGCCAAAGGCAAGGGCTGATGACAGCAGGTATCGACGCGCTGCTCAAGAACGTCGACCAGCTTAGGCGGTCGCTTAAGAGCGGCCCGGGCACGCAAGTCCAGGCTAACTCGGACTGTGAGAAAATACGGAAGTTATGCTCGATTTACTTCGATACCCGGTCGCAGCTGGTCGATTCCGAGGACGCGCTCACTGCTGACGGGGTCTTCAAAGCGTTGCACACAGCGGCGCGAGGGAAGCCGAGCCGCGCCAAGGTGGTGGATCTCCTAGCAAGAGCGAAGCAACTGCTCGTGAAGCTAGAGGGTGCAGGGCTGGCGTCTGCTGCTGCGAAGTTTGCCGGCAGGCGTACTGCGACGGACCAGCTCATTATCGAGACATTGCTGGACGTCTGCCCTAGCGCTGCAGGGGCCTACTCCCAGGCCTTAGTAGACTTAGGTGCGGACAAGCGCGAGTCGTGGCGGGGCCCTGCGACGGACCTGCGTGAGGCGCTACGCGAGACACTGGACGTACTGGCGCCAGATGATGAGATCACGAAGGAGCCCGGGTTTAAGCCAGAGAAGGACGCGTACCGTCCAACGATGAAGCAGAAGGTGCGGTACATCCTAAAGAAGCGCGAGACTCCGCATGGCGCAATGGCGGCGCCGGAACACGCCGTTCAGGGAATTGAGGACATCCTCGGCGGCATCACGCGCTCGGTATATAATCGAACCAGCATCTCGACGCACACGACGACGGACAAGAAGGAGGTCATTCGGGTGCATGCATGGGTGCGGCTAGTGTTGTGCGACCTGCTGGAAGTTCCACCGGAATAAGCAAACGTTAGACCGCGTCAAGAATAGTATAGAATTACAAAAGTGACAGTGCACTTGGTTTGCCGCGTGCAACAATCACTCAGCGTCCTTTTTATGATATGGCCGCGAAGCGAAACGATAATAGGTGCACTATCAGCGTGAAGTCGAGATTCCGTTACGAGGATCACCTTTTTGCGGAAGACGGAACGCTGCGGCTTCCCGATTTTATGGTCACATCGACGAGGAAGAATTATTATTGGGAGCACTTGGTCATCCGGATGCTAACGGACTACGCCCAAGAGCGGAAGAAAAAGCACGCGTGCTACGAGCGCTGGCTAACTCCTCACCACAGAAGAAGGCCCTAAGCTAAGCAGCGCCGCCATGGCGCTAATCCTAGAGATTGTGCCGTGATCATTTGGGCACCTTCGTCCCACGTTGCCGTCTTTCAAAATCGGCTTTCCTAGACCACCAACCCGTCTGGTGAAAATGCTATGGGATGGCTTATGGGTCGTGCAGATTATCCGTCCATCGCCGCTTCCACCTAAGCCAAACTCACGATAAGAAGCCACACTAACCAACCGCAACGGGGGCCGGATGCTGACTGGAGAGCTTCGATCCAAGATCGACGGGGTGTAGAACGCGTTCTGGGCGGGGGGAATCGCCAATCCGCTCGAGGTGATCGAGCAGATCACCTATCTGCTCTTCATGCGCGGCCTCGACGAGGCGCACACGCGTGAGGAGAACAAGGCGAACCGGACCGGCAAGCCGATGGCGCGGCGCATCTTTCCCGAGGGGAAGGACAGCATCGGCGCGGGCGGCGGCATCGCTTACGAGGACATGCGCTGGTCACGGCTGAAGAACCGCGATCCCGCCTCGATGTTCAAGATTGTCGCCGAGCACATCTTCCCCTTCTTGCGCACCATGGCCGAGGCCGACACGGCGCATGCGACGCATATGAAGGGCGCACGCTTCACCATCCCGACGCCGGCGCTCCTTGCCAAGGTCGTCGACCTTCTGGCCGACATTCCGATGGAGGATCGCGACACCAAGGGCGACCTTTACGAATACATGCTCTCGAAGATCGCGAGCGCCGGCCAGAACGGGCAATTCCGCACGCCGCGTCACATTATCGCGCTCATGGTCGAGATGATGGCGCCGACGCCGAAGGACGTGATTTGCGATCCCGCCTGCGGCACCTGCGGCTTTCTCGTTTCGGCCGGCGAATATCTGCGCAACAATCATCCGAAGATTTTCCACGAAACCGAGAGCCGCGAGCATTTTCACGAGGAGATGTTCCACGGCTTCGATTTCGATGGCACGATGCTGCGTATCGGCTCGATGAACATGACCTTGCACGGCGTCGAGAATCCCGACATCCGCTACAAGGACTCGCTCGCGCAAGAACATGCCGGCGATGCCGACCGCTACAGCCTCGTCCTCGCCAACCCGCCTTTCGCCGGCTCGCTCGATTACGAGACGACCGCGAAGGACCTCATCGCCATCGTCAAGACGAAGAAGACCGAACTCCTCTTCATGGCGCTCTTCCTCAAGCTCCTCAAAGGCGGCGGCCGCGCCGCCGTGATCGTGCCGGACGGGGTGCTCTTCGGCTCTTCAACCGCGCATAAGACGATCCGCAAATTGCTCGTCGAGGATCACCGCCTCGACGGCATCGTGAAGCTGCCTTCGGGCGTTTTCCGCCCTTACGCCGGCGTGTCGACCGCAATCGTGCTCTTCACCAAGACGAATTCCGGCGGCACGGACCATGTTTGGTTTTACGATTGCCAGGCGGACGGTTTCTCGCTCGACGATAAGCGCAATGCCTTGTTGTCGCCCGAGAAGCTCGGTCCGGTGCCGGGAAAACGCGACGAGGCGGGGCATTTCGTCCATCACGCGCTTTCGGACGACGAGCACACGAAGAACAACCTTCCCGACATCGCGGCACGCTGGGCGGAGCGGCATGGCAGCGAGCGCGAGCGGCCCCGCTCCGCGCAAAGCTTTTGCGTGCCGAAGGCTGAGATCGCGGCGGCTGGCTACGACCTTTCGATCAACCGCTACAAGGAAGTGGTGCACGAGGCTGTGGAGCACCGCCCGCCTAAGGAGATCATCGCCGAGCTCAAGGCGCTCGAGAAGGAGATCGCGGAAGGGTTGGAGGAGCTGGAGGGACTGTTGTGAGGTGGCGAACTCAGCGCCTTGGTGACATCTTCGAGATCGCCCGTGGAGGATCGCCGCGCCCCATCGAGAAGTTCCTCACCAAAGACCCAGACGGAATAAACTGGATTAAAATTGGAGATGCGACTGCCAGTGGGAAATATATCGAATTAACCAAGGAGAAGATAAAACCTGAGGGGGTCACAAAGTCGCGATCCGTCTATCCTGGCGATTTTCTTCTGACCAACTCGATGAGTTTCGGTCGGCCATACATCATGGCAACGGAAGGATGTATTCATGATGGATGGCTAGGACTAAAGCCACGTAACGCATCATCAGTAGATCACAATTATTTCTACCATCTACTTGGATCTAATGAGATATATAATAAACTATCGGCGCGAGCTGCTGGATCGACGGTTAAAAACTTAAATATGGAGATTGTTTCCCATATCGATATCATGGTCCCCCCGCTCGACGAGCAGCGGCGTATTGCGGCGATCCTCGACAAGGCGGATGCGCTACGCCGCAAGCGTAAACGCACCTTTGATCTAATAGAGAGTGCAAGAAACTCATTTATTGAATCCTCATTTGAATTCAATTCAGGTGGGAATGTAGGGACGCTGGGAGAGTGCCTAGAATTTATCACGACGGGCGGCCGAAACTGGTCAAAATACTATTCTGAAGTCGGCTCTCGGTTCATTCGGTCTCTGGACGTGCAAATGAATGGCATTTCTAATGACGAGGTAGTGTACGTGAGTGCCCCCGAGAACGCGGAGGCCCGCAGAACTCGTACAATGCAGGGAGACGTTCTGTTGACGGTTACCGGGTCTCGGATTGGAAGGGTGGCCGAACTCCCCGAGCAATTAGTTGGTTCATACGTTAGTCAGCACGTTGCGATCCTTCGATTAAATCACGCAAAGTTACGATCAAAGTTTCTTTCATTTTTTCTGAGCTCTAGGCAAGGTCAACGTCAGATACAAAAGTGGCAATACGGCCAAACCAAACCAGGTCTAAATTTTAGGCAGATTGAGGCGTTTACGATCCCACAAATTTCTATCGACCTGCAAGCTCGGTTGGAAAAAGCCATTGCACGATTTGAATCCGAAAAGAATAAGAAGGAGTTGCATCATGTCGGATTACGTAATTTATTCTCCTCCCTCCAACATCGTGCCTTCACCGGGCAACTCTAACACCTTCCCCCATGTCCAACTTCGCCTTCCTCGCCACCGAATTCCCTACCGTGTACGAGGCGGCGGTCGAGGCCGAGCGTCAGGCGGCGGTGTCGCCGACCGCGGCGGCCTTCTTCGCGGGGAAGGCGGTCGAGGTCGCGGTGAAATGGGCCTTCCAGGCCGATCCCGGCCTCAAGCTTCCCTATCAGGACAATATCGCCGCGCTTCTGCATGAGCCGAGCTTTCGGCGTGTTGCAGGCGAGGCGGTGTTCACAAAGGCGAAATACGTCAACCGCTTGCGCAATCGGGCGGTGCATGAGGAGAAGATGATCCGTCGCGAAGATGCGGAAGGCGCGGTCAAAGAGCTCTTCCACATCTCCTTTTGGCTCGCCCGCACCTATGCGCGAAAGGCAAAGCCGGCGGACGGGCTCGCCTTCAACCCCGCGCTTTTGTCGCGTCGCGACGACACGCTCAGACGCGCGCTCGCTCATTTGAAGGCGCAACAAGCCGAGCTCGACGCCAAGAACGGCGAGCTCACGCGGCTTCTCGCCGACAAGCAGAATCTCGACGATGAGCTGAAGCAGCTTCGCGCCGAGGTGGCCGCGGCGCGCAAAGCGAGCGAAACGCGGCCGAGCCAGCACAATTACGACGAGGACGAAACACGCGAACGCTTCATCGACCTCTTGTTGCGCGAGGCCGGGTGGACGCTCGACCGCCCGGAGGACACGGAGTTTCGCGTCGAAGGCATGCCAAACCAGGAGGGCGTCGGCTTCGTCGATTACGTGCTCTGGGGCGAGGACGGCAAGCCGCTCGGCCTCGTCGAGGCGAAGCGCACGCGCGCGGATGCGCGCAGAGGTCAGCAACAAGCGAAGCTTTACGCCGATGCGCTCGAAGCGCGCTTCGGCCAACGGCCGGTGATCTTCTACTCGAACGGCTACGACCATTGGATCTGGGACGATCTCGCCTATCCGCCGCGACAGATCGGCGGCTTCTACAAGCGCGACGAGCTCGAATTCTTGATCCAGCGCCGCACGAGCCGCAAGAAGCTCGCGGAGGTCGCGATCAACACGGCGATCGCGGGAAAGCGGCGGCCGTATCAGCAACGCGCGATCCGCGCCATCACCAAGGCCTTCGAGGAGGAAGGCGAACGCAAGGCGCTTCTCGTCATGGCGACGGGCGCGGGAAAGACGCGAACCGTGATCGGGCTCGTCGACCTTTTGATGCGCGCCGGCTGGATCAAGCGCGTGCTCTTCCTCGCCGATCGCGTGGCGCTCGTGAACCAGGCGACCAGCGCCTTCAAGGCGCACCTGCCGGACAGCGCACCCGTCAATCTCGTCACCGATCGCACGAGCCAAGGCCGCGTTTTCCTCTCGACCTACCCGACGATGATGAACCTCATCGACGGCAGGCAGGACGGGAAGGCAAAGTTCGGCCCCGGCCATTTCGATCTCGTCGTGATCGATGAGGCGCATCGCTCCGTCTACCAGCGCTTTCGCGCCATCTTCGAATATTTCGATGGCTTCCTCGTCGGCCTCACCGCGACGCCGAAGGACGAGATCGACAAGAACACCTATTCGCTCTTCGATCTCGAGGACGGCGTGCCGACCGACGCCTACTCACTCGACGAGGCGGTGGCCGAAGGCCATCTCGTGCCGCCAAAGGCGATCTCGGTGCCATTGAAGATCGTGCGCTCGGGCCTTCGTTACGACGATCTGAGCGAAGAGGAAAAAGACCATTGGGATACGCTCGAATGGGGCGAGGAAGAGGTGCCGGATACCGTCGAGGCGGCGGCGGTCAACAAGCGCCTCTTCAATGCCGAGACGGTCGACCTCGTCATCGCGCATCTCATGCAAAACGGCCTCAAGGTCGAGGGCGGCGACCGGCTCGGCAAGACGATCATCTTCGCCAAGAACCAGCGTCATGCGCAATTCATCGAAGCGCGCTTCAACGCGGCTTATCCCAATCTCGCCGGACATTTCGCGCGCGTCATTACGCACGAGGCGACCTATGCGCAATCGCTCATCGATGATTTCTCGAAGAAGGTGAAGGCGCCGCACATTGCCATCTCGGTCGACATGCTCGATACGGGAATCGATATCGCGGAAGTCGTGAACCTCGTCTTCTTCAAGCAGGTGCGCTCGAAGACGAAGTTCTGGCAGATGATGGGGCGTGGCACGCGCCTTTGCCCCGATCTCTTCGGCCCCGGCCAGGACAAGGAATATTTCCTCGTCTTCGACTATTGCCAGAACCTCGAATTCTTCGGCGCCAATCCGGCGATCAAGGAAGCCGCCGCGGCAAAGTCTTTGTCGGAACGCTTGTTCGCGGCACGGGTCGATCTCGTGCGCGGGCTCGACGACAAGCGCGCCAAGCTCGACGGTTTGGCTGAGGAACAAGCGGGTTTCGAGGCGGTCGACGGAATACCGAACGAGCCGGCCATTCGCGCCGACGCGCTTCAAACTTTGCAGGAAACCGTCGCGGGCATGAACCTCGACAATTTCATCGTGCGCCAGCGACGCCGCACGGTAGAGAAATATCGCGAAGCGGCGCCTTGGGGCACGATCGATGACGAGAAGCGCAAGGAGCTCGTCGACGAGATCGCACCACTTCCTTCGGCGAAGCAGCTTGGAACCGAAGAGGCGAAGCGCTTCGACCTTCTGATGTTTTCACTCGAGCTCGCGTTTCTGAAGGGCTCGAAGCGCTTCGACACGCTCCGCAAGCAACTCATCGAGATCGCCTCGGCACTCGAGGAACAAGAGGGCATTCCCGAAGTCGCGCATCAGGCGGTACTCATCGAGGAAATCCAGACGGAGACCTGGTGGGAAGGCGTCACCGTGCCGCTGCTGGAGCTCGTGCGCTTGCGATTGCGCAATCTCGTTCAGCACATCGAGAAGAACCGAAAAGGGATCGTCTACTCGAATTTCAGCGATGAGATCGGCGAAGGCGTCGAGCTCGACTTGCCCCAAATCGGCGACGTCGATTTCGTGCGCTTCAAGCAAAAGGCCCAGCACTTCCTCAAGGCGCACGAGGACCACCTCGTGCTGCACAAGCTCCGGCAGGGAAAGCCGCTCACGCCGACCGACCTTGCCGAACTCGAGAAAATGCTCATCGATGCCGGCATCGGCGGGGCAGGTGACATCGAGCGCGCCCGTGAGGCGAGCCAGGGCTTCGGCCGTTTTGTGCGTTCGCTCGTCGGGCTCGACCCGGTGGCCGTCAACGCAGCCTTCGGAGACTTCATCGAAAGCGGAATCTCGACCGTGAAGCAGCTCGACTTCATCAACATGGTCATCGATCATTTGACGCATCAAGGCGTGATGGACCCCGACTTGCTTTACGAGCCGCCCTTCACCGATATCGCCCCGACAGGACCCGATCACATCTTCGACAAGGAGAACGTCACCCGGCTCTTCACCCGGATCGAGGCGTTCAACCAAAGCGCCGTCGCGTGAGCGGCGAGGGGGCGGGCGTAGCGAACACCTTCTGGAGTTTACCGAATGGCTGGGTCGACCTTTAAGACAAACCCTTATGACCTTCATGAGCTGCTGAGGAATTGCGACCGCGGCATCTTGCAACTACCCGATTTCCAGCGAAGCTGGGTATGGGACGAAGATCGGATCGTAAGCCTAATCGCGTCCGTTTCGAGGGCATTTCCCATCGGCGCGCTCATGACCCTCGAAACCGGAGGCGAGGTGGACTTCAAGCCTCGCACGGTCGAAGGAGCGCCGAAGGCGGCATTGGAAGCCAAACCACATTCGCTGCTTCTGGATGGTCAGCAGAGGATGACTTCGCTTTATCAGGTCGCGCTTCGACGGCAGGTCGTCGACACCATCACGCCGAAGAAAAAGCGCGTGAAGCGCTGGTTCTACATCGACATCATGAAAGCGCTTGATCCTTCCGTGGATCGCGAAGACGCGATCGTATCAGTGCCGGAGGAGAAAACGATTGCAAAGGACTTCGGGCGGCAAATCGTTTTGGATCTGCGTACGCCGGAAAGTGAGTTCGAAAGCTTGATGTATCCCGTGTCGATGGTGTTCCAGTGGGATGACTGGCAAAAGCG
>JAFBAK010000239.1 GCA_019247795.1 Hyphomicrobiales bacterium
TGAGCCCTTACGTGCTCATCGGCAACCCCCTGACCTTGACCGTCATCGAGTTCTTTGCGGTTCCAGGTGCCTTGATCGGGGCCCTCCTTTACCCGCTCGGGCTCGATGGCCCCATCTGGCATTATGTCGGGAGCGGCATCGAGCTCATCTTCTGGGCGGCGGCGAAGATCGCGGCGGCGCCGGATTCGACTTTCCACATCCGTGCTTTCGCACCTTGGGCCATCGTGTTTCTCACGCTTGCAGTGCTGTCAGCCGTGCTCTGGCGCAGCCTTTTGATGCGCTCGAGCGCGCTTGTCTTCCTGGCGCTCGGCCTTCTTGGAGCCTTGTCCGGGGGCGGCTTCGATGTCGCGATCGCACCCACGGGGGAAAGCGCCGCGGTGCGTCTCTCGGACGGCAAGCTCGCGGTGATCGGGACACGACCGGAACCGTTCGAGGCGGAGCAATGGCTGCGCGCCGACGGCGATGGGCGAGAGGCGCGGGCGCTTTTGGCGCTCGGCACTTATTGCGACAAGCTCGGCTGCGTCGGAAAACTCATCGACGGCAGCGCGCTCTCCCTCGTCACCCAACAAGCGGGCTTTGAGGAAGATTGCCTGCGAGCGGACATCATCGTGTCGCCTCACAAGGCTCCGGCTTCTTGCGCCGCACCGCTGATCTTCGATCGTCCAAGGCTCGAAATCTCGGGCGCCGTCACTTTGCGAGTCATCGCTAACGGCTTTGCCGTGAGCTCGGCGCGCTCACCCGACGAGGATCGCCCCTGGTCGCGACCACCGAGACGGGCAGAGCAAGCCACAAGCGATGATGCCGTTACTCAACGCGCGGACCCGGAAGAGGACGACGCGCGGGATCGCGAATGATCTGCATTATGTGCCCTTTCAACGACCGAACCCGGGAGCGACGCCTTCCCGCATTACGAAACGACGCAAGGGCCCAATGAGGTCGAGCGCCGCCATGCCGAGGCCTCGCGCGACATCGGAAGGCGGGAAATGCGAGAGGAGCGACCGGTTCATGAGATTGACCGCCGCAGAACGTGTCGCGACATCACTTGCGCGAGCATCTTCGTAAGCCTCGAGAACGTCGGCCGCGCCGATGTCTTCGCCTTTGCGCAAGGCCTCGCCGGCGAGAGCCGCAAGCGTTGCCGCATCGCGCAAGCCGAGATTGAGCCCTTGCGCCCCGATCGGCGGAAACGCATGCGCGGCTTCGCCGACAAGAGCAAGCCGCGTCGCGCTGATCGACGCCACATGCGCGATGGAAAGCGGCACCGCCCCGCGCGGACCCGTAAGTTGCATCTTGCCGAGAATGGAATGCGTGCATCGCTCGACCGCCAAGGAGAAGGCCTCATCATCGAGCCTGCGGAGCGCCCTGGCCCTGGCGCTGCGCACCATCCAAACGAGGCTCGAGACCTGCGGTCTTCCGTGACTTTGGTCGGGAGAAGCCAGCGGTACCAGCGTGCACGGACCCTCGCGCGTATGGAACTCTGTCGAGATGTCTTCATGAGGAAGCTGGTGCTCGAAGATCCCCGTCAAGGCCCATTGCGGCAATCGTTCGAGCCTTGCCGAAATTCCGGCCGACTCGCGAAGCTTCGAACGCTGCCCGTCCGCCGCGACGATCAGCGCGGCTTCAAGCCGCTCTCCGGCGATGTTGCACCCCGCGCGATCTTCCTCGAAATACGGCGCCGCTGCAGAGCCGTCGATCACGTGAATAGCGGGCGAGCTTTCGGCGATACGTCGCAATGCGACATTGAGCGCGCCCGATTCGATGTTCCAGCCGAAGGCGTCGAGCCCGATCTCGGCGGCGTCAAACATCAAGGGCCGCCAGCGAAAGAGATTGTTGGTATCGTCGATGATGCGCAGCCGTCGCAAGGGCGCAGCCTGGTTAGATATTCCTTGCCAGACGCCGAGCTCTTCGAGGAAGCGAATGGAATCATCGAAAAGCGCGAGGGTGCGTCCCGACGCACCTTCGCTCGTCTCTCCCACGAGTGTGACATGAATGCTTTCACGGGCGAGCGCCAATGCGGTGACGAGGCCGACCGGACCTGCGCCGACGAGGATGGCCCTGCGACTGAGATCGACGCTCACGTCACGGCCCGCATGCGGAGCTGCGGCGCCGCCGAGCTCGCTCGCCGACGAATTTTTCCGCAATCACCAGAAGGTACGCGGATCGGTCCAGAAAGCTCTCTCGCCGACGGTCTGCTTGATGCGCGCGGCTTCATTTTGGATTCTGTTGAGCCGGGCCGGCGGAAAACAACCCCATTGGCGCGCCTTGTCGACAGAAATGGAGACCTCGGTCGCCTTCGTGGAAACGTCGATCTGCTCCGCGTTCATCACGGCATTCAAGGAAATGTCGGGCCCGACATAGCCGTCATTCTCCCTGATTCGCTTGAGACGATGGAATTCCCTGTCCTGGCTGCGGAAAAGTCTCGCCGTCTCGCGGATCGAGCCGAGGGCGCTGCTGAAACTTTGCTCGAATTCCCAACAGGGGGAGGGCTCGGCAACGGTATATTGAGGCGCTGGGGCGTAGGGTCCGAGATCGGCCGCGGCGGCGTGTCCGCCAGGGCCCGAGCTCAAGAGCCCTGCCCCAAACAGCAGGCAAGCAGCGTGGCGAATGAATCCGTTTTGATCGTTCATGAACCCAGGCTAGTGCAGGATTGAAAAAAAGAAAACTGGCTTGTTGCGCAAGCGTGCGTACGGCAGGAAGTCGTGGGAATCGATCACGTCAAAAATCACCTCGGGGCGCGTGTGCGGATCTCAACGAATCCACCGGCGATCTGAACCTCGAATCTGGAGAGAAAACTCAACCCCAACAGTCCATCGATCGCCTTCCCATAAAGCTTTTCTTTGGAAGATTGAATGACGATTGGAACGTTTCTTGCGGTGAGTTCTCCGAGCTTGACAGAATCTGCCCTTGAGAGAACTCCCGAAGTCTCGCCGTTGGCTGTGTGAAGCGTCACCTTGCCGTCCGCCTCGATGGGGAGATGAGCCCGTTTTGCAAAATCCTGCTCGACGGAAACGAAGCTTGCTCCTGTGTCGAGGACGAAAATTCCAGGCGCGCCGTTGATCTCGACCTTAACCAGCGCGACGTTGGTCCCGCCCTTGAGCGGGAAGCGTTGTGATTTCTTGGCTTGAGTGTTTGCGCAATTCCCCTTGAGAGAATAATCCGCGATCAACTTTTGGGCCTGGCTCGTGTCCCGATTGACGGGATCAAGCGCAATCCACGTCTCGATCGGCGTCATGGCTTCGCAAAATCGTCCGAGCGCGGCATAGGCTTTGGCCATGTTCACGAAGACATTGCTCGACAGGTTCTTCTTGTTCGCGAACAGTTCGATTGTCCTGGCATAGTCGTCGAGGGCGCGGGCGTGATTTCCGGCACCATCGAGCGCGCGCGCCCGCAAATACATCGCGTTGGCTGAACTCGGATCGATGCGTACCAATGCGTCCGCGACCTCGGCGGCCTTCTCGAAATCCGAAAGCTTAAGGTAGTTATCGGCGGACATCGTGAGCGCGGTATCAGGGCCGCCACAAGCAAGCGCGAATTGATACAAGGCGTTTGCGGCCTCGCGACGAAATCCCCATATGTCAAGCGCCTTGGCGAGTTCGAGAATGCTGACGCGATCGCAAGGCTCACGCCGCAGCTCGTCGAGGCGCAGCCAAACCGAAGAGTCTCTTGCAATGTTGGTTGGGAGCTCGATTTTGAGGCGGCTGTATACAGGAGCGAACAAGATGTTCGGGTCCTCGTCGTAAGGAGAGGCAGCAGCGTTTGCGCGTGGCGCAAGGGCAAGGGCGATGAGGATGAGAACGCAGATTCGGATGATGAACATGTTCTCCATGCAACCCCGATTTAGAGTTGCCTACTCCGAGGAACGAGATGTGAATGAGGAGAATGTCTAATTGCAGCCGATCGTGCAAGCAGACGGCGGCAAGGTTGCGCGAGGAATTCCGATCATCCGGGACGGCGAGATTGCAGACGGACGGTCCGATAAGCTTCGGGATGGGGGGCTGTTGGCTTCTCATCTGGCAAGGGGCGCAGCGCATCTTGGGCGCAAAGTGGAGGGGTCGATTTTCGCCTCATGGAAGCATATGCCAGAACAGACCCCTGCGAAAAAAAGAGGGAAAAATGAGCAACATTGCCCAGAGTGCGGCTTCCGAGAAGGACCTCACCCCCGCCCCGATCGATCCGGGAACGCGAATCGGCCATGTGCATCTCAAGGTGGCCGATCTCGATCGCGCCCTTGGCTTTTACTGCGGCGTGCTTGGCTTCGGCCTGAAGCAGCGCTACGGATCGCAGGCCGCCTTCATCGCGGCCGGCGATTATCACCACCATATCGGGCTGAATACCTGGGAGAGCGCCGGCGGCAGGCCCCCGGCGCCGGGCACGACCGGACTTTATCATCTGGCCATCCTTTACCCCACGCGCGCCAAGCTCGCCGACGCGCTGCGACGCCTGATCGCCGCCGGAATTCCGCTTGATGGGGCGAGCGATCACGGCGTCAGTGAGGCGCTCTATCTGCGCGATCCCGACGACAATGGCGTCGAGCTTTACTGGGACCGCCCCGAGGACAAGTGGCCGAAAACTCCGCAAGGCGAGTTGCAGATGTTCACTCGCCGTCTCGACCTCGAGGGATTGCTTCGCGCCGCCGAGTGACGCCAGCGGCCATGTGGCGGGCAGGCGATCGCCTCGCGGCGGCCCTAGAGATCACGCCGGCTCGGTTTGCTCCGTCCGCTCGTGCACCGATCCCGAGGTGAGCGAAGCTGCCTGGCGCTCGAACAGCTTGCGGTAGATTCCAGTCTTGCCGCGAAGCAAGGAGAGATGATCGCCTTCCTCGACGATGCGGCCATGCTCGAACACAAGGATGCGGTCGAGCTTCTGCACGGTCGACAATCGATGCGCGATAACAATCGCGGTGCGGTCGATCATCAAGCGTTGCATGCCTTCCTGGATCAGCGCTTCCGATTCCGAATCGAGGCTCGACGTCGCCTCGTCGAGGATGAAGATCGGCGCATCGGCGAGAAAAGCGCGCGCCAGGGCGATGCGTTGCCGCTCGCCGCCCGAGAGCTTGACGCCCCGCTCGCCCACAACCGTCTCGTAGCCTTTCGGCAGCCGACAGATGAACTCGTCGGCGTGGGCAAGCTTCGCGGCCCGTGCGATTTCGAGGGGGCTCGCGCCCGGCCGGCCATAGGCGATGTTTTCCGCCAGGCTCCGATGGAAGAGAAGCGGCTCCTGCTGCACGATGGCAATCTGCGCGCGCAAAGAGGCCTGTGTCACCCTTGCCACATCAATGCCGTCGATCGTGATCCGCCCGCCGTTGATGTCGTAGAGGCGCTGAATGAGCTTGACGAACGTGGTCTTGCCGGACCCGGAAGGTCCGACGAGGCCGATCCGTTCGCCGGCCGCAATCGAGGTGCAGAAACGGTCATAGAGCGGCGCGAGGTGACCTTTGTAGTGGAAGGTCACATGATCGAAGACGATGCGACCGCCGCGGATGGCAATGGGCGTTGCCTCCTTGTGGTCCGCCACGCCGAGCGGCTCGTCGTGAAATTCGACAAGCTCCTCCATCTCGCTCACGGAGCGCTGAAGATTGCGGATGTGCATGCCCACGTCACGCAAATAGCCTTGCACCACCGCGTATGTATAAAGCACTCACGCCAGCTTACTCAATAAGTCATTGAAAACAAACACTCTCATCGACACATTACGTGTTTTATATCAATGGGTTAAGGGGACAACTGTGGACAAGTACGGACTACCTTGCTACTCTGTTATACAGGCTGATCCTCTACGTACTCCTACATAAAGGGATGCCCAGGTGGCCCGCAAGACGACGTTCGTCCAGACTGCCCTGGAGCGCCTCGCGCCGCCGGAGCGCGGGCAGGTGCTCCTCTGGGATCGAAAGCAGAGCGGCCTGTCCCTGCTCGTCTCATATGGAGGAACGAAGACGTTTCGGAGCGCCTTCATCATCCACGGTAAGTATCAGTCGCGCGCCATCGGTCGCCTCGGCGAGATCAGCCTGTCGGAGGCGCGGGCCCAGACAAGAACCGACCGCGAGGACGCCCGCAGCGGTGTCGACCCTCGCAGACCCCGACCGAGGGAGCTGCGCCTGTTCGGCGAGGTGGTCGGGGAGTTCATCGAGCACCACGCCAAGGCCAGGCAGCGCACCTGGCGGCAGACGGAGCGCGTGCTCAGGGTCAACTGCGCGGAGTGGCTCGACAGGCCGATGGCCACGATCACCAGGCAGGATGCGCAGACGCTGCTGCGCGGGTTCATCGCCGACGGGCACCCCTACAAGGCGACGATGACGATGTGCTGGATAAAGACGCTGTGGCGGTGGGCCGCAGACGAGGAGATCGTCCCCGACGACGCGATGCGCAGGGTCAAGATCGAGATCGAGGCGCGCGTGCGCGATCGCGTTTATAGCAACGAGGAGATCGCGGCCACGTGGCGGGCGGCCGAGCAGCTGGATCCGGAGAGCCGCGCGTTCGTGCGGCTCCTGATCCTGCTGGCGCCGCGCAAGACGGCGCTCGCCGCCATGCTGTGGAGCCACCTCGACGATCCGAGCAATCCGACGCTGTGGACGACGCCGCACGAGCTGACGAAGTCGAAGAAGAAGGCGAACCGCAGGCGCGTCTATCTCACCCCGCTTCCGCCGCTGGCGCGTCAGAGCATCAGGAGCCTCCCCAGGATCAGTGATCGCGTGTTTCCTGGCCTTCCCGTCGCGGCGGGTGAGCAGCCGAGCTTCCACGGTTTCAAGCTCATCAGGAAACTCGTGGAGCGCGGGGCTCCGCCCGACCTCGCGTATCACGCGTGGCGCCACACCGTGGCCACCTGGCTGGAGAACGAGGGCGCGTCGGAGTGGGAGCGCGGGCTCGTGCTGAACCACGCGGGCAGCGGCGTCACGGCCGGCTACTCCCACGGCTTCGCGGGCAAGCTCAAGCTGGAGCTCCTGACGCGGTGGAGCGACCACGTCGAGCGCCTGATTCAGCCAGAGGGGGCGACGGGATGAGCGTCACGCGCACCACCGTCCGCGAGGTGATCGCCCGGCTCGAGGCGGGGAACTGGGCCTCCCCCGTGGAATGCCCAGCAGGTGGCTTTTCCTAGTAAGCACGACGGCGGCGGCAGCCGGGAAGATGTCAAACACCCATCACGCTGATAACCATGGCGACGACCAACGCCAAGCCGACAGCGCCGATGATGGCGATAGACAGCCGCGCACCCTGCTCCCGAACAGGTAGACGACGTGACGCCCAGGCCCTCTATCGGCCCAACGCGCTATGGTCGCGGCGAGGTGGCGCAACTCGCGAGGTGGCGCAACTCGTCAGTGATCACTGGTTGGTTACTTTCCGTCCTTCACGATCGTGTATTCTTTCAACAGCTCAGCCAAGATCAAGTTGGCCTTGTCCCACGATGCCTTTTTTCGGCATGCCTTTTCTGACTGCGCAACACTCCCAGCCGTCAATGCGTTGAAGAATTCCGATACGTATCACGTCGGGGAACTCGCTCTGCAAACGCGCGGTAAGCATTTTTTCCATTTGCTTCAAACTCACCTGCTTCAAAACTCGCTCCCTAGCCGACATGATGCTCACCGATATACTCGGCAAGCATGGAGATCGTCGACCGCGGCACTCTGCCATGATGCTGATGGGGGTTTAGGGCAATGGAGAAGACCAAACATGGGTGAACCACATGTCATGTCTCCCATCTTCCGCGTTGCTTTCGCCTTCCTTAACTCGTCAAGGGACGAGCTTTCAGAAGCAGATGTTGGAGACGCTGCAGAGATGCCCCAAGCTTCGTTGCCCAGCTACTTTCTCGTCTTGAAAGAGCGGGCTGGCTCAGTAGCAGGCTAGAGGGAGTAAAGGCAGGCGGACGTGTATACAAACTGACCCCGCTGGGAGCCGAACAAATATCTCGTCTGAATGCCGGGATTTACGATGCGGAAGCAATTGCTCGCGCGCTGCACGATGCCGAGGTCAACGACGGAGCGCGTCGCTGCTCGTTTTGCAGCAAATCGGACCACGAGGTCCGCAAACTGATTGCTGGACCGAGCGTCTTTATCTGCGATGAGTGTGTTGGGATTTGCACCTGCATCATCAACGAAGAAACGGTGTAATCCCGTGAGCCCGCGTTTCCCTGACCCGGTCATGGAGGTCGCGATTGAGCCGAGATCCAAGGCGGATCAGGAGAAGCTTGCAGTCGCGCTGGAGAAGCTCCTTGGGGAAGACCACTCGTTTCGTTTCTCGACCGATCAAGAGAAAGGACAAACAATTCTCAGGGGGATGGACGAACTGCATCTCGACGCCAAGGTCGAGCTCTTACGTCAGCTCTATCAGGTCGACTTTAGGCTCGGTGCGCCGCAGGTCGCCTTTCGCGAGACCATCAGAGATGCAGGCACCGTCGATTACACGCACAAGAAACAACAGGATGGCTTCGGCGAGTTCGCGCGCGTCAAGATCAATCTCATTCCGGGTGCGCGGGGCTCAGGCTACGCCTTCAGCTCGAAGATCGTCGGTGACGCCGTTCCGGAGAAATACATCCCTGCCGTTCGCAAAGGCCTCGAAACCGTTCTTGGCTCCGGTGTGCTTGCCGGGTTCCCAGTGGTCGATCTTCGGGTTGAACTCATCAACGGCGCCTATCACAACGTAGACAGTACGCCACTCGCGTTCGAGATCGCCTCCCGTTCCGCCCTGCAAGAGGGCTTGCGGCGCCATTCGGTTCTGCTCGAACCGATCATGAAAGTCGAGATAGTCACCCCGGAGGACTGCACGGGCGTGGTAATCCGCGATCTCTATGCGCGGCGGGGGCAAGTCCAACAACAGAAGAAGCGCAGCGGCGACTGCGTCATCGACGCACTGGTGCCACTCGCCGACATGTTCGGATACGTCAACAATCTGCGTGCAATGAGCCAAGGGCGGGGCAGCTTCGCAATGCAATTCGACCACTACCAGCAAGTGCCTCCCCATGACGATGGAGGCCCAGGCGCGGCCGTTGCGCATTTGGGCTGATCTATGCAGGACGTTGCTCGGGCCGGTAGAACTCTAACCTTCCGTGCGATAAAGCGATACTCGCGTGGTTGCATTTGCCTTCACCGCGAACTTCAAAACTGATCGCGGTATTTTGTAGGACGACATTGCCAAGCTCGTTTTTGCGTATACCGGAATGTCGATGACCACCTTCAAATTTGGCACCGCTAGCACTTTCGCGAGAAGCGGCGCTGCCATCGCTTTGGCCTGTTCAATATCGAGATAGTAGGTTCGCGTTTTGCCGCGTTGCGACTGTCGGTATGCGCGCGCAATCAACTCCGACAATTCGCCCGCCCTGCCAATCGGAAGTTCAAAGCTTACGACGATGTCGCGCGTCATTTCTTCTCCTTCATCCCGTCATTCGCGCGATTTTAGGGATTTTGAGGAGCGCGCTGACCGCGATTGGCATCGTCCACTTGAGGGTTGGGTGGCGCCAATCCCGGTGATGGTTGGAAGCGTGGGGGCAAATCGCGCGAACAAATGTGCGCACCATTGCCGAGGTTTTGACATGCCCAGTCTGGACCGAAGCCGATGTTTCCCCAAAAACTCACGGTTGGATGCCCAACAGCTATCGCGAAGATCCATGAAGCACCGAGCAGTAGTGGAAAAGTCAGTGCTGCGAGGAGAAAAAATCGCCGCCAGTCGCGCCATCGCGCGGCGTCAACAGCGCAATAGAGTGCATATCCGGCGCCTACCAAAAAGCCGGCCGACACGCTGATGAGCTGGATCATACTTCGTCATCCCGCTCTCGGTCGAAATAGATCAAAATATTCGCTCGTACTTTTCCGCCATCTGCCCTGACCCTTCTGCGACATAGTTTTTTTAATCTCAATTGATCCATCTCCTTTGTAAGTAAGAACACCCTGAGTTGGGGTATAAAGCATCCACTGATCCGCATCGTTGCCAGTCGTAGGGCGAGTTCTGATCTTGGCACCCATGTCAAACGTAATTTCAGAACCGAAGTTTTCCACCGCAATCTCTATATCCAAAAACTGCTGACCATCGACGAGTTTAATGCGCTTTGAGATCACTGATGGCTGGGACCGATCGGTCGCGACCAACTTCCCATCACAAAACAATTCCCACTCGCATTCAAACAGCCACAGGTGCCAATCGCCGTGAATGAACACGAGACGACGTTCGAGACGTCGCCTGGCGCGCGCTGATGTTATTCGTCGGGAGCATCCAGGCTCACGAATTTCGAGACGAGGCTTTCCAAATTCGAACGTCAAACTGTTGTTGATCCCTCTGCGCGAGTGCCAAGTTACCGCTCCCTTGACCGGTGAAATTGCATCGGCGAGGAGATTGACAGCTTTCGCTCTCGCGTTATGGGCCATGAAGTACTCCGATCGCTCCCCGAGATTTTCAACCCCAATGGTCCGACGGGGTTGATGTAAGGTCTGCTCTCTTTCACGATCGTTTCAACGGTGAATGAGGTTTGAGCATTTCACCACGATTTGGCCTGAGGCAGCACTCAGGATTTCATGGACAGAGGTACGGCCAATGCCGAGCCGTCGTGCGATCTCACTCGGTCCGATACCCTGCGCCTTCCCAAGTGAGGCAGGAAGGCCGATGAGCCTTAGTCCGCTCGCGGTCGGTTTCACCTCCCCGCCGTACTCCTTTCGTCCGCTCGTTCGCGACGATCTCACCATGATCAGCCACTGGCTTCACGCGCCGGAAATCATGCGCTGGTGGGGCGATCCGGACGAAGAATTCGCCCTGATCGAGGAAGATCTCGATGGGGCCGGGATGGCGCAATGGGTTGTGTTCGTGGAAGGCAAGCCCTTCGCCTACGCGCAGGCCTATGATGTCCGGGCGTGGCCGCAATCCCATTTCGCCCACCTCCCGGCGGGCTCCATGGCGATCGACGCTTTCGTCGGCGAGCCGCATCTGATCGGCCGCGGCCACGGCTCCCGTTTTCTGCGGGCCTTGGCGGAAAAGCTGATCGCAGCCGGGACCCCGCTCGTCGCCATCGACCCCGTGATCGACAATGAGCGGGCGCGCCGAGCCTACCGCAAGGCCGGATTTCGTGGCGAGGAACCGGTTTTGAGCCCGGCCGGCTTGGCCGTGCTCATGATCTTCGGCTGATCCCAAGCCCTTGAACTCGAAGCCGGGCACGGGGCCATGCGTGGCCAAGATTTCAGCTGTGTTCGGGTTGCGGCCGTGGTTCGCGAGACTTGTGCTGGTGGAGACGCTCCAACTTCTCGGCGATGCGCAGCCACTCCTGCGCGGCGGACCTTAGGCAGGCGCGATCTTCCAGCGAGCTGTTTTCCTCCGCCATCCCTAACAACGCTTCCGCGTGCTCGCGCACTGTCGAGCCTCATCAGACATACAAACCTCTCCCTTGGCGGAACATCCGCCTGGCGCAAGGTTCCCGCGACAGCCCTGGCGTAACCGCAGAACTGGCAGGCATTTTCGGACAGAGCTGCCCTCGGTCTCGCATTCCAGCTTGCAAAGGAACCGGCGACGGCGACCCGGATTTGCCCTGCTTAGACAGGGGTCGCGTGCCATGCCGGATCGATCTGAAAGCGGAAGCCTGAGAACCGCGCTGCACTATCGCGAGGAGGCGGCCCAGATGCGCGAGCACGCGCGTCGGGCCCACACGGCAAAGCTGCGCAACATGCTGCTGCAAAATGCCACCCTTTACAATCGGATGGCGGAGTGGGCGGAGCGTCAGAAGCGTAGCCAGGGCGACGGCGCCGACGCTTAGCGGCCTGCGTCGGCTGACCGCGTCTTCATCTTTTGCTTCGAGGAAAAGATGGCGCGCTCGGCAAAATCTCCTCGGGGAGATTTTGCTTTCCGCTCGCGCGGAAACCTCAGCGCTGCTGCATCAAAGAGCCTCTTGTTTCGACTCGCTTCACAAGCCGGCGGCCCGTGGAGCACCAAACACAAATCAAACGCGTAGATTGAACTTGCTGCTTGTATCCACAGGTGGATCATGTTCCTCGTCGCCCGCGTTTATCGCGCAATGCGCATCATTCACAAGGCGATCCTGGCCGCTATTGCGATCACGATCGTGATCGTCGGCGCCGCAACTACCTTCGGATTTCGTTTCGCGATGTTCGTCGGACTTCCACTGCTCATCGGCGGCCTGGTGTTCATCGCCTGGCGCGTCATTGTCGCAAGGGAGCGCAGGAGTTGGGCCGAGAAAGTGGACGCAGCCCACCGTCGTGAGGAAGGACAGGAATAAGGGGGTCCGGTCTCGATGTCCTTCGCGGCATTGGCCGCCACGTCACGAAAACCTCGCCGCGCCGAGCGTGGCCGGCCGAGGGTGAAGGACCTCGACCGGCCGGCGCGCCGGACTCAAAACGGCGCGCTCCCGAGGAGGCCGCACTTCGGCGAGGGGAAGACGAAACCCTCGCCTCTTGCCCACCCCGAGCCATGAATGAGAAGTGAGCCGGCCTCGCCGTGAATGGACCATGGCAGGGCCGGCTCTTCGGTGCCCGGTGGGGGGCGCCTCCGTCGCAGCTGGGCTGTCGCGCTGGGGGGGAGCTTCTGACCCGCTGCGGCGAATTCGTAGAAAGTGGGTTGGCCGCCGCGCCCCGGGCTAGGAGGGCGACGGCGGCCGCATTCGACGCCCTTCTCGCGAGAAAGTCTTTCTCATTGAAATCCTCTTCGCAGCAGATCGGGGCGACGGAAAATCAACCGCACGCAGCTCAACCCGTTACTCACGTCCTCCTTTAACAACTCGCAGCTTAATGGTCCCAGGAAGCTTCCTTTCGCGGGGGCTGGCACTCCACTCGCCACTGCGCCGGACCGTCTTCTCGTCGGACCACGGGACACCAAAGCACCAAGCGTATGTGCAAATTACCGCCGCAAAAATCACAACTGATCGAATCATCAACTTGCGCCCTGATCAATGGATGGGGCGCGAACGAAGCACCGATTGCGCGCCCGGCAACCTAATGCCATGGCTGGTTACCGGAGGCTTAATATCTCCTTGGGTCTCATCCCCGAAGCTCTTGCAAGTGGCGACCAAGCTCTTGTCCAGTAGCCATTAGGGAGGCGATTCGTGCCTCTGCTCGGGGAGGGGTTACCAGGGGGCGCTCAACTACTGATGTCTCATGAAGAGATTGCCGTTCGGGAATTGCCCTGGGGTCGCGAATTGCGGCGGCCCGCGTCTTCGAGCTCTCATCCTTTGCACAGCAAAAGATGGCGGCTCGGGGATGCTACTCCGCCGCCTTCTCTAATCCTCTCATTCCTTCGACCGCTCCCCCGAGGTGGATTAGCGATTTGCCGCCGGGCCACCTCGGCGAGGCCGGTCGTTCTGGGTCGAGGAGCTGTAGCCCTAGCTGGGCAGGCAAACGCCCGCCCTACGACGTCCCAGGAGGAGTTGGCGTGACGGGTCGGCCATCCTCCGGGCGGACCACTGATAAACATCCCAAATGCCGCTCCTCCCTCCCCCCATCCTGGGGACCAAGAGGGTCAGCGCGGACGAGGCGGCGCTCGTCGAGCCGGTCACCGCCTGCATGGCGATCCGCCAGCTACCACCTTCCCGGGCGTGAGCCCGTGTGTCTGCGACACGTTCCGAGCGCCAGGTTTCGCCCGGTTTGTCGAACGAGAGCGCCCCAATTCTAAGCCACATGTCACAAAAGATAAGCGTAGCAACTCGCCCGAGAAGTAGCTCATCATCGGCAGCGGCACGTCCCCACGGATCTTGGTAAGCGACTGCACCAAATCGTCGGCTTAAATCCTTAAGCGCATCTTCGGCGACGACGGCAATCGCTGCCACAAGGCGCCACTCGATTACAAGTTCAGGGTCTTCAACGCCGGAAGAAGCGGTGCATAACGCCCAAAGATTAAACGCGAGATTGCGCAGACGATCGCTCATCGAGCCATCACCGGTCATATCAAGCCAAGCACCGCACGGGTCAGCCAGAAGTAACGGGCTGCCACGAAGCATTTTTTTAAAGCACCGGAACTTCATTTCAGTTTGTTGTTTGATTTGCATCCTGACCTGACGCGTGTTCGCAGTTTTTCTGGAGGCGGCCGATGCGATCATGTTCGCCAACGCTATCCCCCTTGCTCGGCGCCCTTCTTTGTGCGGTTGGCGCATCCGCCGCTCCCCTTCCGCCGGACGCGTCGTATCGTCCTTTGCCGGCGGCACCATTCGATCAAGTGAAAGCCGATGATGAGGCGCAAAAGACGGAGGTGATGCAACGGCAGCGCAACCTGCTCGAAGAACGCTTCGACCTTTCTGATCAGCCGATCCCGAACATTTTGATGTCGGGAGGGCGCAAGTCCGTGCAGGGTGGGGTTCGCGTGAAGCTGCCGACCGGCATCTCATGGGACAGCTTGGCTAATATGTCGGCGGATGAGATTCGCGAGCGCGGCGTTCTGCCGAAGGGCTTCATGCCTTTGCCGCATGTAAAACAGGCGACGGGAGGCCAAGTATTTCCTGATGAAGAGATTGATGAAATCGCGCGGCAGGAGCAGCGCAATCTGCGTCGTTTCGATGTGGATTTCGATCTGCCCGACCGATTCACCCCGGAATTCCCCGCGCCTATTTTTCTAACGACCCATCCTGAGCTCGGCGATGTTTCCCGCGGGCAGCTTGTCACGATCAAGAACTACTATGAGCTATTCGTCGGCATTCTCACCCCCGTGCAGCTCGAAGGAATGCGGCTGCTGCTCACGCCGTTTCCACAGGAGGAGTTCAACCAGACCGAAGATCGCAAAAGCGCTGATCAGAGCCTCGGTGTCGCCTGCCTCGACTGTCACGCCAATTTCCACACGAACGGCGCTTTCCATCAGACGCCTGATGTGCGCCCGCAAGCTGCCCGTTTTCGCCTCGATACCGTCAGCTTGCGCGGCCTTTTTAATCAACAGATCCACGGCTCCAAGCGTTCGTTGCGTTCGGTCGAGGACTTCACGCAATTCGAGCAGCGCACCGCCTACTTCAATGGCGATCAGGTCAGCGCACAGCGCAAGGGCGTGAATCTTCCCAATCGCTTCGATCAGGTGCCGATGATGGCGCAGATGCAAAATATCATCGATTTTCCACCCGCGCCGAAACTTGATCCGACAGGTCACCTCAATCCGGCAAAGGCAACCCCGGAGGAACTCGCAGGCGAACAGGTCTTTATGGGAAAGGGGCGGTGCTCCTCCTGTCATATTCCTGAGACGGCGTTCATGGACAACAACATGCACGACCTGCAGCTCGAGCGCTTTTATAAGGTCGGTCAAACACAAAACGGGTTGGTCATGCTCCCCGATGGACCCATCAAGACTTTGACGCTGCGAGGCATCAAGGATTCGCCGCCTTATCTGCATGATGGGCGTCTGCTTACGCTTGCTGATACCGTCGAGTATTTCAATCTTGTGCTCGGGCTCAAGCTCAGTCAGCCCGAGAAGGATAACCTCGTTGCTTACTTGCTCACGCTCTGACGTTCATACGAGAGAGCGTCCTAAAACCCGGGCCATCAAAGGACTGGACGAAGGGAGTTTTGCATGACCCGCTCACGGTGGATTTGGCTGGCCGCCCTCCCTGCCTTTGCCTGCGCCGCGTTGGCGCAAGATGTGGATCAGGGCAAACCGGCTCCCGGTAATCCCGCGGGGTCTCCCGCCAATAC
>JAFBAK010000290.1 GCA_019247795.1 Hyphomicrobiales bacterium
ATCCGGCAAGCGCGAGCTTCGGTTCCTGGAACTTGTAGCCGAGCGAATCCGCCACCGCCTTATAGGTCACGTGGCCTTTGCTGACATTCAGTCCCGCAAGAAGGTGCGGGTTCTCTCCAAGCGCCTGTTTCCACCCCTTGTCGGCGAGCGCCAGGACGAAAGGCAGCGTCGCGTTGTTCAAAGCGAAGGTCGAGGTGCGCGGCACGCCTCCCGGCATGTTGGCGACGCAATAATGGATCACGCCATCGACCACGTAGGTCGGCGCATCATGCGTCGTCGGGTGCGAGGTCTCGAAGCAGCCGCCTTGATCGATGGCCACGTCGACGATGACGGATCCAGGCTTCATCTCGCTCACGAGCTTGCGGTCGACGAGCTTGGGTGCCGCGGCTCCCGGAATGAGAACGCCGCCCACGACGAGATCGGCGGTGCGGCAATGCTTCTCCACGGCCTCGCGCGTCGAGAATACCGTGTTGAGCGGGCGCCCGAATTGTCGCCACAGATTCTTGAGCACATCGACATTGCGATCGAGCACCCAGACTTCGGCCCCCATGCCGAGCGCGATATGGGCCGCATGCGTGCCGACGACGCCCCCGCCGAGGATCACCACCTTCGCGGGATCGACTCCCGGCACGCCGCCGAGCAGCACGCCGAGCCCGCCATGCGCTTTCTCCAGGAAATAGGCGCCCGCCTGGATCGACATGCGCCCCGCCACTTCCGACATGGGCGCGAGAAGCGGCAGCCCGCCGACCGGCGAGGTCACGGTCTCGTAGGCGATGCAGATCGCACCACTTTCCACGAGGTCGCGTGTCTGGTCCGGATCCGGCGCAAGATGCAGATAGGTGAAGAGCACCTGGCCCGGTCGCATTCGCTTGCGCTCTTCGGCCTGCGGTTCCTTCACCTTCACGACCATCTCGGCATTGGCCCAGACATCTGCGGCGGAAGGCACGATTTTCGCTCCGGCGGCCTCGTATTGCCCATCGGGGACGCCGATACCCTCGCCCGCGCCCCGCTCCACGATGACCGCATGCCCGTGCAGGACGAGCTCGCGCACATTCGCCGGCACGAGGCCGACACGATATTCGCGGACCTTGATCTCTTTCGGAACACCGATCAGCATCATCGAACTCCTTTTTCGCCGCCGCGCTCCGCCCGGCCCCGACGGATTGCGATTGTCGATGGATCGAGCTTTCCCACGGATGAAGGCCATCCGTCGCAATCAACCCACCAGCGAGCGCGTTGCAACATTCACTCTTGCGGCGCGCTCGCTTCGCATATCCGCGACTTCATGCCAAGGAGCCAGACCCGCGGACGCGATGCTTTAAGCCTCGCCCCTTGATGAGCGAAGCCAGGGCACCCAACAAATGCGATTTTCTCCAAAGCCCGTGTCACGGGGGTAGGCCTCATGGTCTAGTACAAAGGGATCATCCGCGCCACGGCGACGGGCCCGATCGCCATACGTCCGTTCGTCATCGTGACCGGAAGGCGCAATTTTCCCCCGCTGAGTTTGAGGAAGGCGAGAGCCGCAGGCGGCAGATTGAGCCGCGACAAAAGCGGTTCCGCGCCTTCGAGCGAGGTGTCGAGCCGGCCGACGACCCGATGCAGCTCGTCGAGCTGAAGCTCGCCCGACGCACCTCCTTTGAGTGTGCCCTTGGTGAAGCTCGCCCCGGCGACTCGCAGGGCACCTCCCGCAACCCTCCAGCGTTCGAGCGGAAAGCCGGAAGCGCTGGGGGCCTGCGGCTGCAGCGCCGCGACCTTCGAGATCGAGACGTCAATGTCGGCATCGGCCGGAGTGGGCTCCCCCAGGATGCCGTCGAGCACCGGAGCGGCGAGATGCACGAGCTTCGATGAAAGCTCGACGGCCCCGTCTTCCGGAGAACGGCCGGGGTCTCGCCGCGCGTGAAGCTCGAAACGCTCCGCTTTCGTCGTGAGCATGGTCTGGCCGTCGCGCACCCGAAGGCTCGGTCCCTCGACCGACATGTCGGCATGATCGAGCACACCCCCTTGCGCAACGAGGCTCATGAGCAGGGAGTGCCAATCGGCCTCGGTATCGGAAATGCCCGGCGCCTCGAGTGAAAGCGGGCCTTGCGCCTCGATGATCACGTGGTTGAGATCATAGATCTGTGCGACGCCGGTGAGGCGCGCCGCCGAGAGCACGACCTTGCCGGAAGGCCGCTCGATCTCGAGTCGCGGCGCATCGCATCGCATCGCGATGCGGAACGGAAAGCCGTAGAACTCGCGCGTCGCGCAGGAGAGCTTGCGGCCGTTTTGCGCCTCGCGCGCAAGTCCCGCATCGATACCGGCCTCGACCCTGCCCGCGACCACATAGGAGAACCCCGCTCCCGCCCCGCAAACGAGCAGCAGGAGCGCCAGCGCTGCAAACGCCGTGCGGCGCGCGCGATCGAGCTTCTTGCGGTCGCGGCGGGCCGAAACGGGAGGGATGCTGGTCGGCATGAGGATTGTTCACGAGGTTTCAAGCTGGTAACGGCGAGGCCCCCCGCATGGAGCGAAAGGCGCGATGAAGGTCAAGGATCAGCATGGCGATTTCTGGGTGTTCGGCTACGGCTCGCTGATGTGGCGTCCGGGATTTCCGCACGCCGAACGCCACGCCGCCCGGCTTTTCGGCTACCACCGTTCCCTTTGTCTGTTCTCCCATGAATATCGCGGCACACCCGAGTGCCCTGGTCTGGTCCTCGGGCTCGATCACGGGGGTTCTTGCGTCGGCGTCGGCTTTCGAGTCGCGGCGGCCGACCGCGCCGCGACCTTGGCGTATCTTACCTGGCGCGA
Source organism: Hyphomicrobiales bacterium (assembly GCA_019247795.1). GTDB lineage: Bacteria > Pseudomonadota > Alphaproteobacteria > Rhizobiales > Beijerinckiaceae > GAS188. The sequence continues at coordinate 2,785 of JAFBAK010000290.1, forward strand.
AGGCACTTCGGTGTATCGCGAGACCGAGGTCGAGCTTCAACTCGTCGATGGGCGCAAGGTGGAGGCGCTCGCCTATGTGGTGAACCGCTCGCACGCGCACTATGCCGGCAGGCTTCCCTTGCCGGAGCTGCTCGGCCATGCGCAAAAAGGCCGTGGCAACAAGGGAAGTTGCCGGGACTATGTCGTCTCGACGCACCGCCATCTCGTGAGCCTCGGCGTCCGCGACACCCATCTCGCCTGGCTCGCCGAGCGGCTCGGCCAACCTGGCGAACAAGCTCCGTCGCATCACAACATGGCGCGCGAGCTCGAGACCGCAATCCATTGAGGCGCGATGATCCTGGCGCTGTCGAAAAGGTTCTACAGGGGCCGGGAAGGCTCCGAAACAGCGCGCCCTGAAAATGAACCCTTTTGCAATAGGTTATGAAACTCAATAAAGAGGCACGATGACGCCGCGGCACCATCTCGACGCCTTGCGTGCGTGCGCATCGCTCGCTTTGAGCAGAACCGCCAGCATGCTCTAAGCTTTTGTTGAAACACG